>JAVBQU010000135.1:0-16758 GCA_031548675.1 Bacteroidales bacterium | reverse complement strand
TATTTATTTTTAAATTTATCAATATGGTGCATTAGCAGTTTTTTAACTGCCAAACGGAAGAGGAAAACATTTTGCTTAACAGAAAAAAGTTTGTTCCGCTCCAAGTTCTCTGTTTCCTTTTTGGTTTTACTTGTTTCATATTCAAGCTTTGTGCCATTGGGGTAAAAAAAGAAAACTATCCAATGGCGGACAGGGCTAAGTTATTCTTACCCAAGCGTTGAATATGTTCGCTGCTATAACCGCAAGTAATTATATTGATAAATCTTAAAAATGCAGAGGAATGTATTTGTCCTACAGGACGCAAAAACCTAGAAAAAGAAAACTGCTCATAAAAATACACATACAAGTTCCGGAAAATAAAACCGAATGCATTTATACAAAATAAAAATCCATACGCTTTACCGCATTGATAAGCATACCTTTTCTGAATATCGGTTTCGGTAATGGTTTTGATAAAATACATGGTTTTTATTTTATAGATTTAATGCTTTATAGCTTGTTTATCATTGTTTTAAAAATTCTTTTTATATAATTTCCATATTGTAAAAATATGAAAATATTTTGTTAGAACATAATATAACACAAATAACATAACTTACTTACTGGAAATATTTCTTTATACACAAACTTGAAAAAAAATGTAGTTCTTGAGAAAAACCTTTTTTGGTCTTGGGTCTGCTGCTGAAAGGGTTTTATTTTATAGCTCCCTCCGGCTCCGCAGACCGCTACAGGGACAGGTTATTTTTGCACAAAAAGTGCAGGAAATGGAAACGGTACAAAACGGCAAAACTAAAACCCACCCTCTTTTGGAGAAGGAAGCAATATGGGCTTGTATATAAATTCCTGCTTTGCATACCGTTTGATTTGAATGGATTATCTGCGGAATATGACTTAACGATACAACAAAACAAAAGCTAAAATGTTTTAGAAAATAGTAAAAATAATTTCCGGTGTTATGTAAAAGATTCATTATAGAAACAGCATTACTATTTTCCCCGAATTTTTACCTTTTGCTTGCTAATTCAGATAAATATGAAACTCACCCAAAACTGAAGAGATAATTATTTGAAACATATTTATTTGGTTGGTTTGATTGTCCCTTGATTATTTTCTCAAAATACTGCTACAAGCCGGCTTTTTAGTTTTGCCAAGTCCTAAAATAGGGACTTGTAAACTCTACATTGACACAGTTTCCGGCTTTGGTTTGTTCCGATTGCAGTTTTTTCATTTCATAAAAATGAATTGATAAAAAAGGACGTTGGGTAACAGCAATGCCAACGCCCTTTTGCTGAAAAAAATTATTTATAAAAACTTTACTTTATAATAACCAGTTTTTTAGAAACCATTTTGCTGCCGTTGAATACACCTACAAAATAGGTTCCGGCATTCAAACGGCTAAGGTCTAATTCTTTTGTCAACAAACCTGCAAGGTTTTCCTTGACCACCACCACGCCGTACATATTCATCATTTGAATATATTCTGCTTGGGTGTTCAGATTGATAGTCAGCTTGTCTTTGGCTGGGTTAGGATAGAGCTGGTAGTCGAAGTGGCTGGCAGATATCGGGCTATCATCCATTGACGGAGTTTCTGTAATGTCTTTTTCAATTATAGCCGTTTTCTTACTCAACATTCCTGCTCCGGAGGTTATTATAGGATATTTGTTGCCTGTTCCGGTAGTAATATTGTAGGTTTCGCTGCCTGAACATCCTGCATCAGTAGTATAGCTTAGGGTTAAATAATAGGCGGTACTACTGCTTAATCCGGTTATATTTTCAGTTTTATCCCCTGCAAATGAAATATCATAATCACGAACAGTAGCACCGGTAGATTGGTTAGTTAATAGAATATGAACTGTGTTTAATTCTTCACTGTGTAGTGATATTCTAACAGCAGTTGCAGTGTTTCTATTTACTCCATATACTTCGGGTGTACTAAACACGTCAATGAAAGCCGGGTCGCTTTGCCCACCTTCTCCGCAAACATCATTATAACCGGAAACTGTGTAATAAGTGTTAAACGAACCATCCAATTCTACATCTTTTGTGGTAATATCTTCTAATAATCCTTCTTCTTGGTACCACACATAAGAAGTTGCATGGTCGCTGTTAGCCGAAAGATTTACAGTACCTGCACAAATCTGACCATCGGGAACACCCGCTATGATAGGTTTGGTCGGAATGCCATGTACAAGGATATTTGTATGCTTGGTCAGCTTGCAACGTCCTTCTGTCGCTTCTACAGTGACAGTATAGGGAGTATATGTTTGAACATTTGTAAGGAAAAGATTATTGCCGCTTGTGCTTAAATCCGTTGCAATAAAGGTTTGATAAGCACCTTTATTATTCAAAATATTAGATGCATCCCTTCCTGCCAGCATGGAGGACAAATCCGCTACTGCAATGCTTTGACAATAATTAAAAGTATCTGTTATAAATGCAAAATTAAAATCGCTGAAAATACGTTCCACCTCTATACTATTGGTAGATAACCGTTGACAGCCTATTCCGAAAGAGGCTTTAGCCTGATAGGAAATAGTGCTATCTATTACCAGGCTATGGGTATAGTTTTTACCCTGTCCTCCTAATATTTCATTATTATTAGACATCCAAATGATGTTTGCACCGTTTATGGCTGCCGATAAGCTTACCTCTTTTTCGTTACATAAAACGCCTGACTTATCTGAAGTGATGGTAAACGGATTGGGCGCCAACTCTACCACAATCTGTATCGAATCTTGAAGATTGTCGCAATAACCGGGTTTTGTGGTAAAATCTTTTCTCGAATGCAGATACAATTGATAATTGTTGGAATAACTTTCTCCCATATTGATTTGCCAATTCAATGAATCGATAACCAATCCGTTTTTATTACTGCTAAAGGTATATTGACGAAGTCCGTTAGCTATGGTCGAATTTATATTGGATGATAAAGGTGTTCCATTCAAACGCATATAATCCCTTATATCCAATTTCCCAACGGGGCAACTGCTGTAAGTGCCGTTAAAATGTAGATTAGTTGCTGATGAAATCGCTTCAATAGAAATTTTATTTGTCTTGGCGGAACAGCCGTTGCTATTGGTTCCTATGGCATACACCGTATCAAAACCTTCGGCAAAAACATGATTCAGCACAAAAGTTGAATCTTCGGAGATTTTACCGTTTTTCCCAAACCATTCATATTTCAATGTTGCATCGCTTGCGGTAAGTATAGCTTTTTCGCCGTTGCACAAGCCTTCTTTTTCGGCTGTGAGGGTAATGGCTGCCGGAAGTGCATTAATGGTAATGGTAAATATTTTTTCTACCTTAGAATAAGGGGGATATACATTACAAAACGGTATACCTACTAATCTGCAATGTTTTACGGTTGCCCTGTCTGTGGGTATAGCAAATGAATTACTGATAACCGTATCGGATTTGCCTGTGATGCTGTCTTTGGCTATCCACATGTAATAAGCCAATCCCTCTACAGTAGTCGATGGTTCTATGGGTGGTAAAACTGCACCTTGACAAGCTGTTACATTATTGGGTTGGGGGATTGCTCCCACCACCGGATAGTATTTTAGCGTATTTTGGGTGGCTGCCCCTACACAACCCATATCTTTGGTTTGGCTATACACCTGTACCGTTCCTATCACCGGATTGTTCAATACAATGGTATCATTGGTAAATTTGTAAGCGGTTCCTCCTACGGATGCATAAAAATAATAGTTTCCGTTATAGGCTGCATGGTTGGTAATTTTAATGGAAACATTGCTTGAAGGACAAAAAACACCGCTATTATCCAATTGCAGTTGAGGTTTTAAGGTCGAAGCAATCGTAATCGGTTTGGCATCTACTTCAAAATCTTTCCGGCAATAATTTTTATAGACTGTAAGTGTAAGGTTGGCATTGTTCTTGCTGTCGAAGCAAACACCTGTATAGCTGCCTATGCCGGGATTCAGGATATTTACCTTGTCCCAGCCTGCATAGCTGATATTACGCATGGTAACCGTACAATTGGTTTGGGGGTTGGTATTATCGCAGCCTCCGGCTGTGATTACGGGAGCAAGCAATTTATTAACGTCTTTATCATCAGTATTGGTAATCTTGTAGGTATAGGGCTTTCCCTCTGCATAGATGGTTACCACATCGGTACTGCCAACCGTGTAGACATAGCCCTGAGGCCATATTGCCCACACCACTTTGGGGTTGGTAGTAGGAACAAGCTGTGTAAAAGCCATGCCGTTTACCGTGCCACTGATATTTTGCACTGTATCCTGCAAAGTAAGCTCAAAAGCATTTACTTTACAATCTGTAATAGTGATGGTTGAATTTGACGAATTGGAATTAACAGTAGTGCTGTAACTTCGAGTAGCAAATGTTCCATTTACATAAGTAGCGTCTTTGACTACCATTACCTTATTGGTACTGCTGCCATAAATCTTCATCTCGCAAAGAGCATCATAACCATTGTACGGATATACTTTCAAAGTCAAATAAGTAGAGGATAGGGTTTTAAGCTGTTGTGCAGGGGTAAGGCTTAGGGATGTTCCTTCGGCAATAAGCTCATTCTGCTGATTGTACAATTTCATATAAGGATTTATGACCTCACCAGTAACGGTCATCATATAGTTTAGCTTGGTAACATTTTTAGTGTTATCATATCTTGGGCACCAGTAATTGTTAGTGTATGTAATGGTATCCTTTGTTTTGTATGACCCACTGCTGAAATTCAAAGTGCTTAACTCGTTTAGCGGGCAAGTAAGATAATGTTGCGTAGGCAGCACCTTGCGTAAATAGGTATAAAATTCAGCAAGGTTAAATTCAGAAAACCTTTGAAAACTTCCACCGTTGCAATATTCTTGAATGCTATTATAATTCCCCTCATTAGGCATCATGCTCCAAGGGTGTTGCCCCGGTTTTTCGACTGTATAAATGGTACGTCCGTTTATACTCATATTGCCAAGGGTATAGTCCGTGCGTCTGAAGTAATCCGGTGGCGGAACGGGCGAGGTGGCTTGAGCTATTTGAGCTATGGCTATCAACACCCATAAAAGTAGGTAATTTTTTATTCTTGTCATAATTGTAAATTTAATTTCGTTATTTGTTTAATGATAACCCATCCATAGGATGGTTGTAGTGCCAACTCTCAAAGTCGGTTCGTCATCGCGAACGCGAGTTACAACCTTCTGCTATTGATGCGGCACTTATTTTTAATCTGACATTTGCAATCCGTTGGATATTCACAACAGTTTTGCGGTAGGTTTTTACTATCTTTGCATAGGCTCTTTAGGTTTTGGTTAATAATAGGGTACTTTGCGAGGGCACCATTTTTTGTTAATTCATTGCCTGAAGGGCTTTTTTTTAATGAATAGTTAATAATGAACAATGAATAATTTTCCGTCATTGAACTGTGGGATTGCTTCGTCGGCTATCGCCTCCTCGCAATGGTGGAAGAACGAAGCAATCCCCCGTCATTGCGACCGCAAGGCACGAAGCGGGAAGCAATCCCATCGGTACGACGAAGCAATCTATTCTTCTTTTTTCAGCATTTCTAATTTCTGTACCTTTATCCGGAATTTATCCGACACCACAGGTTTTTCCTCTACATCTTTAGCTCGCTTCACTTTGGCAGTGCGGGTTATTTCCGGTGGGCTTATCACTTCCACTCCATTTTTAGTATAAATTACCAAATTATTTTCCCAGCTTTGTTGCTCTTCATCAGCCTCTATAAAAGAATGCCCTGCTCCCACCACTTTAACCACCGTAGCCCCTTGGGCTGTAAGCGAATCTATTTCGTTGGGCTTAGGAAAGCCCAGCCGCTCATCGTCTCCCCCTGTAATAATACGCAGCCTGTCCAAGTTTTGGCGTGTAAGCCAGGGGAGCATACGCCAGCGAAGCATTTCATATGTTTCGGAGCCAATTTCAACAATTCCTTGTTCATAACCAATATTGCTATCAAAAAAACTACGATCTCTACGTATTATTTCTTTGGGTACATTGGGATTAAAGCCAATCAAGTTCACTTGGGCAAAGTCTTCGATAGGGTAATAGAGCAGGTAGCGAGCCATGGTCAATGCTCCCCACGAGCCTCCCCAATATACAATGGTTTTATGCATGCTTTTGAGTTTTTCCACTGTATAGCGGATAAGCTCCACACCTATATCGTTTACCAAACCCAGCTCTTCGTACGAAGCCTGGTTATAAGGCCAGGGCAGTTCCCCACGGTTGCCCGCCTGGTAGAAGTCGAAAAAACGGATAGAGAAACCTGCAAAGGAGTAATATTGAATATTTCCGGCAGTGGCATGGGGTACTTGTATAATAGAGGTATGCGTCAGGTTGTATTTCCTATCAAGTACGGTGTTGGAAATAGGAATATAGTCGTAATCATCATAGTTCCAATTTATGGCAGAATCTTTATGCTTTGCATGGTACAAAACCATAGGACGCTCTGTTCCCAGCCCATAGTCGGGTCCCCCGCCCATATAAATAACCACCGTATCGCTTAAGAAATCATAGGCATGGTCTTTGCCAATGCCGTTAATAAAAGAAAGATAATCGCCTTGGAATCCTTTTAATTTTGCCTGCTCATATGTTCGATAATCATCCGGATAGCAAAGGGCTATTTCCTGCCATACACTGTACCATCCCCAATAAGCATAGTCGTGCGGATAGCCTTTTGCCAGCATGCTGTCGCGTACGGCTTGTATGTGTTGGCGGGCTTTTACCCGCTGGTCTTGGGGCACGCCATAGCCCAGCAAGGGTACGCCTTCCATACGTCCCAAACCGCAATCGGGGCAGGTATCCAAGGCAAAAGTAATGCTGTCCACGTCGGCGGTGGCTACATTCATAACACCGCCTTTTTTAAAAATTTTCAAGCTGTCAAGCGTAGCATTAAATTTCATGGTATCCACATCCTTTACCGCTATCTTCAAAAAGATATTGTCATCAGGTGCAGCCCATTTTTCTCCACGAAAAAAATACATCGTGTCTTGCTGGGCAAAAACAGCAAAGGATGCAAATAAGCTTATAATTAATAGTATGTGTTTTTTCATGTGTTATTCCGTTAATAATTATTCATGTTCTTGTTAACTATTAATTTTTAATTATTTTCTTTGCAGCCATTCCGTTTTTGTCGATTACTTGCAAATAATATATACCTGAGGAAAAATCCGAAATATCTATGTTTGGGCTCTTCATTACATATTGCTTAATAAGTACTCCATGTATATCATATATACAAATTTGAGCATTTTCAGCTACCCTTCCTGCATAAATAAACAACTTCCCTGTTGTAGGATTGGGATAAACCGCAAAATCCAACAGGGGATAAGGGCTTTCAGACGAAACATCTTCTTGCGTTATTGGGTAATGGAAACTCATTACATTTACCTCGCTTTTTGCATACGACTCTAAATCTCCGGTTTTAAGTTGTGCCTGCATCAGGTTATCGCTAAAAACCAGCTTTGTTATGTTTGCCAATGCAAAAGAATCTATTTTATTTTCCACTTGATAGATATACAACTTGCTTTGCCCTTGTGAAGGCATAGCAGCTAGTATTGCCAATCCGGTTATCCATAAAAATATAGTTTTCATAATGTATTGTTTTATATGGTCTATTGTACAAAATAAGTGATTTTATTCAGCTTTAAATAAGGACGAAAGTGAGTAGGAAATTTCTTATTCCTTTCCTTTTACAGATACCCAAATATATTTCTAAGGGTTTAAAATAACCTCTTTATCTCTTTTCTATTCAACCTAAGCCAAACAGAAACCGGAAGTATTAAAGTTATTTTTGCCTAACAAAATCAGATAATCATTGGCACAAAATGCCTTTTTAAAGTTTTTGGAATTCGAACCGATAGTAAAAAAGTAAAAATAGTTGAGAGTAGTACGGCAAAAAATAGCCACCTTCGGGATGCTTAATCCCAAACCTTGAGTAAACGAAAACCTTATATATCCCTTGCTGTTCATAGCGTTTAGATGTGTTTTAGGTTTTTAGGATAAACCTGTCGGTTTCAGGTTGCTAAATTACAAAAATAATTTTTTCAAATGCAAATTTATTTTTGAAAAAAGAGTTTTTTTTATATGGAAAAGCCTCATAGTGAGGACATACTTAGGTATTGTGAGATTTTTTCAAATAAGCTAATTTTTTACAAGTGTTAAACTTGTGCATATAACAACCAGATTTTGAAAAAGTTCAAGGCATCTGAATATATTTTTTCTATTTACAGAAATCTTAATAACAGCAATGCTTAAAAGCATTTTACCTGTCAAAATTGTTTCCCATATTATAATTTAAAATTTATAAAATCATGGAAACACTATTTCAACTTTTCACCTGCCTTTCGATTCGAGTGTTTTTGAACTTCAGAAGAAACGGATACAATGTAAACTCTCCGAATTTCTGTTGGTACAAAAGCATTTTTTGCAATTGCTGCGGATTTTTCTCAAAGACCATTTGGAGAATGGAGTTCTTTTTTCTCAACCTGCAACTAAGCAGACGGTCAAAAAAATACTGCAACAGGCTTTTTTGATGATTTTATAGTCAAACATTGATTAAATAAAGGGATAAAATGATAAATTCATCGCCGAAAGCAATTTATCTTTTATTGTGCGAAGTATATTTTATGAAGAGACAAGCTATTTACAGCTAAGTTAAAGCTGATTTAATAGCTAATCTATTGCTTTTTATCGCTAAACTAACGCTTTTTACTGCTATTAATAGCTAATTTTCTATTGGTTTCATTTGATTGTATAGAATTTCAGTTTCTGGTTAAATATAGTTATAAAAATATTCCCAAACTTATTTTTGCAGTGTTCCAAAACCTGAATAAACCCAAATAGTCGCAAATAAACCCAAATAATCGCAGGAAAACCCTTGAAAACCCTCGAAAGCCCTGACAGTCAATTCAACGCATCGTAATTTTGTTTCATTAATTCAAAACATAAAAACCATGCCTACTCAAATTCTAACTATTGACGACTTGCGGGAGTTTAAAACAGAACTGTTAACCGAAATACGCAATATTTTCAACCAACAACAAAGTCCTGCATCAAAACAGTGGCTTAAATCCTCCGAAGTCCGGCGAATGCTCCATATTTCATCCGGAACCTTGCAAACCCTGCGAATTAATGGCACGCTTCCTTTTACCAAAATCGGCGGAACGATGTATTACAAACTCAGTGATATTGAAGCCTTACTTGCCCATAACTTCCAAAAGAAACCTCAATGAAACCCATCTACCAACTTAGCGGTTTTTTCCGGCGTGCTGTTGCCGACGACCGACTGAATCCAACCCACATAAGTCTCTATATGGCAATTTTCCAATACTGGAATGCCGGACAATTTCAAAATCCGGTGTCCGTGTCCCGCTGCAAGTTGATGCAGCATAGTAAAATTTGCTCCAAAGCCACTTACCACAAATGTATCAAAGACTTGCATGATTACAATTATATCCGTTATGAACCGTCTTATCATCCATTGAAAGGGAGCTTGGTATATCTGCCTAATTTTAAAATCTATCCCAAAGCTCCTGTAAGAAATGTAAGCATGTAAGTACAGCAAAAGATATACAAAACTTATGTTTACTATTTTTATTCTTATCAATTAATTGTATTTCAGTTAATTATATAGATTCTGGACTGAAATTACGAGATGATTTAATTGTAGCAATGCATTCGAGGTGTTTAACATTTGAAAAAATATTTTTCAACATCTTGTTTTATAGCAAAATTTTTCATGAATTGACTTATCCTATTGGAATTTGAAGAAAAAAATAATTTAAAGCGTAAAAATTTTGGTAGCATGTTGATAATTAATTGCTTTATTGTATTTGATAATTTAATACATTTGTATTATATAATAAAAAAATGAAATTCTACTTGTAGAAAGTAATATACCAAGTAAGGTACAACCCTCACTCGAAATGCTGATAAAAATTGCGGAAGTATTGAAGGTGGATGTGAAAGAGTTTTTGGTTGGAACGAAAAAATAATGAAATAATTTTAAATCATGGTAAAGAAAAATCCAAATGAGGTTGCAATCTGTTTGAATTGCTATAAAATCCGATTCAGTGAAAAACGAAAATCAACGCCAAAATCTATAGAAAGTGTCTTTGGTTGCGACAACCTGCTCGAAATCATGCAGAAATTCATCAAAACAATAGATTCAAAAAAAGCATTTAAAAATAAGCAAGAAGATAGAATTTTGTACCTTAAGGAAACACTGAAAATTCCGAGTAAAAATACAAATGTATATGCGGGAGTGGTAATGAAGGGGCATAATGGTACAGAAACAGTTATTGATGAGTTAATTGGATCTACGGTTAAAACTGTAGGAAAAACTTCTAAAGACCAATTTCATTCATTGCCTTATTTCTTTTTAATCTACCTGAATCCTAAGAAAATGGACGAACTTTTATTTATGGCACAAAGTTACAAGCAGTATGGATTTAAAGAGGTATTTGATGAAGCATTTACAAATTTCACGTATATTATTTCGAATAATACTAAAACAGATTTTAACCCATTGTCTGTTGCGCAATTATTTGAACGTTATGTAAAAGAAGGGGCTATAAAAAAAATGCGTTTTATCAAACATGGATTACAAAAAGGGGTAGAAAACATCATAAGAGAGGATAGAGAACCTAAAAATAAATATGAAATGGAAATGTCAATTAAAGCAAGTAAAGGTTTTTTCGGTATAAAAAAAGTTTTAAAATATGACGATGCATCTTTTATCGAGCAGGTGAAAATAGATGGCTTTGAATTTGATGAAGCTTTTGCTGACGTTTTTATAGCAGGACGAAAAAGGGTTTTAAATGTTTCGAAGCCTACTAGTTTTTCAACAGCTTACGATATTACAAACAAAATTGAAATTGACAAAAACACCAACTTGCCCAATTTCAAGAATGTTATGACGGAAGCCTTGGATATTCTAGAAAATGATTTAATACCTTATGTATGAAAAAACTTGGAAATATCTTTGATAGAATAGACATCTCAAGTATTTTTTCGCAACACTTGACTACTTTCTATCATTATGAAAAGCAGAAATTTTATAATAAAAATACAATCCCTGTATCAGATAAAATTTTATTTATAATTATTCCCATTGTATTATCCGTTGTTTTATGTATGATGGGGTTCCGATTTAATAAAGACTATGTAAATATTACTCTAATTTGCTTGTCTATTTTTACAGGATTACTATTTGGTCTACTTACTATGATTTTTAATCTTATTCAAGAAAATCAAAAAAAATCAACAGATAATTTAGAGCCGGTTTCAAAGAAGAAGACTATTGCAAAAGCAGATTTGACAAAACATCTTTTTATAAATATTGCATTTTCGATAGTCTTATCTATCCTTGCCTTAGCATTTGTAATACTAACACAGTTTTATCCAAGTAAAATTATTTCTATAATTAAAACATGGGATTACTATTTCTGCATAAAGGAAATATTTTTATATACCGTAAATGGTATTTCATTCTTTTTACTAATTGAATTTATCTTATCCCTTTTAATGATTATTAGGCGATTTACTGTTTTGTTTTTAAACCAAATTTCAGAAGAATAACACCAGTGCCTTTCCCGCTCAAATTATTATTTACAGCAACCGCATCGAAATTATCAATCCCAATAAGCCGCTGCTCAAAGGTGTATTGTCATTGGACACGTTCAATCCTTATGCCAAGAATTCAAGCAAGCCACAGCAGAGGTATTAAATAAAGTTGATTTGAAGAAAAAGCAAATGGATTTTGAACATCTTCTTTTCAATAAACAGAATAGCGAAAAAATATTGAGGTTTGGGGATTTTGTAGATTCGCTAATGGAGTAATTAAATGCGAAATAGACATTTCGGAAATGCATGTTTCGGAAACGATTATTTCGAAATAGAGAGGAGATAAAATACCGCAAGTCCAAATTATACTGACTAAAAAAGTCCCTTTCGGGTATCATTTAGTTGTTTTCAAATAAAATAATACCCGAAAAGGTGTTGTTTTGAAAATTATTCTTACATTTGTACCCGAAAGGGTATTAATATGGAAAATCTATCGTTACATGAATTTGTAAAATCCAAACGTAAGTCGTTGGGGCTTTCGCGGGAAGAACTGGCACAAAAAGCGGGTGTCGGACTGCGTTTCTTGCGGGAGTTGGAACAGGGTAAAGAAACCCTGAAAATGGATAAAGTAAATCAAGTATTAATACTGTTTGGGGTGCAACTCGGAGTTGTCCCTATGGACAGAAATAATCTCATTGAGCAATGAAACAGGCAAAAGTTTATATGTACAACGACTTTGCAGGTATATTGACCGAGGACGAGAACGGTTATACCTTTGCTTATGACAAACAGTATCTTGAAAAAGAAAATGCGGAATCGGTAAGCCTGACAATGCCTTTAACCGGCACGCCATACATCAATAATGTACTTCATCCGTTTTTTGATGGACTTATCCCCGAAGGATGGTTATTGAATATTGCCGAAAAGAGTTGGAAAATTGATAATCGAGACCGGATGTCGTTACTATTGGCATGCTGCAAAGATTGCATCGGTGCGGTGAGTATTCAACCATATAAAGAACACGAGTGATGAAAACAAGATGCTTATACTGTTATCAACCGTTGGAGCAAGGGCAGGTTGATTTTCATCCACAATGTTCAAAAAAAATATTTGGAACAGAAGTACTGCCGGCATTGCCTTATTCCAAAGCCGATATAGAATCATTAGCGTTGGAAGTCGTTCGTTCCCGTATGACCATTCCGGGTGTTCAACCTAAATTGTCGCTTGATTTGGAAAAGTCAAAGGAAAGCGGGAAACGTTTTACCATTGTCGGATTGTGGGGCGAATACATTCTGAAACCACAAACCGAACAATATCCGTTCCTGCCGGAGAATGAAGATTTGACGATGCATCTCGCTGAAATTGCCCGGATAAAAACGGTTCCTCATTCCCTCATTCGTTTTGAAGATAATTCGTTAGCTTATATTACCAAGCGAATCGACCGGAACAAGAAGGGCGATAAAATCCCGATGGAAGATATGTGCCAATTAACGGGAAAACTAACCTAACAATAATACAAAGGTTCTCATGAGCAGATATCGAAAAAAATTCTGGAACACTCGGCTTATCCGGTATTGGTATTGATATATTATTTCGAAGAATTGTTATTTTGCTATTTGACCGGCAATTCGGATATGCACCTGAAAAATTTTTCCTTATATAAAACTACAGGAGGTTATGCTCTTACCCCTGCTTATGACCTTGTATCGACCAAACTGGCATTGTCTCAGGATACCGAAGAATTGGCATTGCCTTTAAACGGGAAGAAACGAAAGTTGAAGAAAGCGGATTTTGATAGTTTATTAAAGACAATGAAGGTCGATGATAAGGCGATAGAAAATGTATATGATAAATTCAGGAAGGTTATACCGGAATGGCGTACATTTATTGATATTTCATTCTTGCCGCAAGAGATGAAAGGAAAATATAAAACGCTGCTGCAAGAAAGGTCTGCTATATTGGGCGAGTAACATTTTGTTCTTCCCCCTCTTTGCAAGGATGTATTTTGTTAGTTATGAATAAAAAGTTTATATTTGCAAAACTACTCGTTAAGCAAGTAGTTTTGCAAATGAAAAACATGAATAATGAAATTGATTTAGGACGAAATTATTTGGATAAATATTTTTCTTCTATACGTTCGAAAGGCCGATATACTTTTACCTATGACGAATTAGAACAACAACTTGGTCTATCGGACAGAGCCATAATCCAAAGCCTCTCTAGGTTAAAAAAGAAGGGTGAAATAGTTCAAATCCGCAAGGGTTTTTATGTGATTATTCCACCCGAATATTCTCAACAAGGAATGCTACCCCCTTATTTGTTTATCAACGATTTAATGAAATCGCTGAATAAACCTTATTACGTAGGCTTATTATCAGCCGCCGCATTACATGGGGCTGCACATCAACAGCCTATGGAATACTTCGTCATTGCTCAAACACCCGCGCCACGAAGCATTAACAATAAAAAACTGAAAATTTCTTTCTTTTCAAAAAATAATTGGGAACAGGACGATATTGTACAAAAGTCAACCGACGCAGGTTACCTCAATATTTCTTCACCCGAACTAACGGCGTTAGACCTCTTAACCTATGTCGATAAAATGGGGTTAAACCGGGCAACTACCATATTGCAAGAATTGTCACAAGTAATGAAAGCCTCGGCGCTGGTAAAAACAGCAACGCGATACCCAAGTACACCGGTTATTCAACGCTTAGGTTATATTTTAGATAAAATAGTAGGCGAAAAAAAGTTGGTCGATGCTTTGCAAAAAGTCCTAAGCAATAGAACTGTTGTGCCCGTTTTGTTATCCGTTCAAAACAAGAAGAAAGGCGAAATAGACGAAATTTGGAAAGTAATTATAAACATGGAAATTGAAAGTGATTTATGATACCACAACGATACATTACGGAATGGAAAACCCAAGCCCCTTGGCCAAATGATGCTCAAGTCGAACAAGACTTGATAATTGCACGTTCTTTGGTTGAACTATTTTCCGACGACTTATTGAAAAAATCATTGGCATTCCGTGGCGGAACAGCCTTGCACAAATTATATTTACAACCGCAAGCCCGCTATTCCGAAGATATTGATTTGGTGCAAATCAATTTCGAACCCATTAATCCGATCCTGAAACAAATCCGCGAACGGCTTTCGTTCTTGGGAACAAAAAGAACCATAAAGCAGCACATTCACAACAACACCATCATTTACCGCTTCGACACAACTACACAGCCTGTAATTAACATGCGGTTGAAAATCGAAATCAACACTCGCGAGCATTTCAATGTGTTGGGCTTAAAGGAAATTCCTTACAAAGTCGAAAATTCTTGGTTTTCGGGTGAATGTAATCTGACCGGTTACGAATTGGAGGAACTGCTAGGAACAAAGCTTCGCGCTCTCTACCAACGCCGAAAAGGACGCGATTTATTCGACCTATATTGGGCTTTGACTCATCAGAATGTCGATATTCCAAAACTGATTCAATGTTACAAAACCTACATGCAATATTCTGTGGACAAACCACCCACTCAAAAGCAATTCCTTATCAATATGGAAGACAAAATAACCGATAAAGAATTTTCAGAAGACATTCATATTATCCTCAAACCGGGCGTTGAGTATGATAATGAGAAAACTTGGGAGGTGGTGAGGAAAGAGATAATAGAAAAATTGTAAATATATTATATGACATTTAATTTTTACTTTGTAGTCGATAATTTAATAAAGTATTATCAGGAAATGATGGATAGTCAAATGCTAAAAATCAGTTTAGCATTCATCCCTGCTATCTTAGGTATTTCTTATCCTTTAATTATTCAAACAATAAGCCGTTTGAATGATTCGTATAAATCCACACATATTGTAGCACAATTCAAAAAAGAAAAAACACATCAATATTTTCTATACTGCTTAATACTGTCTGTATGCTTGGTAATTTCATGTTTTATTGTCTCTCGTACAATTTTCATTTTAGCATTCATATCAACGGTTATTCTTCTGATATTATTCTTTAGATATTTGAATTTGCTGCTTACCTATTTGAGTGCAAAAGATTTATATAATCACTACATTAAACAAATAGGCTTTGATAAAAAATTTGAAATTGATAGCCAAAAAGCGGTTTTAACGAAAAAAGACAGGAGAGCTATAGAAAAAGAAAGAGAGAATATAATGCAATCGTGGCATTTTATGGTTGATTTGTTTCTCTATGCAATTAGGAACGAAGACAAAAGACTGGAAGATGATATTAAGGAATATATATATCGAAGCTTTAATTTTTTTGCATTTATAGAGCAGAAAGGAAAAGAAGAAATAGAATTTCCTTCCGAGTTATACAATAGTTCAACAAATATAGTTACCTGCTACATCAAGGCAAACGATGCTGATTACTGGCAAAATATCGCCGGATTTGCCGGAGAAATTTTCCTTACTACTGATTATGATAAAAGCAAACTTCGCTTTTTATCGCCTAACACATTTAAAACAATATGGCGAAATCTAATAATTCTGGGGGAACACAATAGATATGATAAAATAGTGGAATATTGGGAAAGCTCACATCAATACTGTAACTATTATTTAAAAACGTCAAGCTATGATTATAGAGACACTGAAAAGAATATAGAATTACAAAACAAATTTTCCTTCCACTTCAAAAATTTTGTTCAGTTTCACACAGCGTTAGGTGCTTATTTAATGTACAAAAAAGAATATAAGACATTAAACAAAATATGGTTTTTTACACAATCCCAACCTGCTCATTACTATTTGATACCACAAAGAATTAATGATATTGTTACGTTGTTTCTTAAGTTTAATAATGACCGTTTACATGAAAGAACCGACTTTATGCGTTATTGGTTTAAAGACCTAAATTATAGCGAAATGAATAATCGTTTAGATGTAAAACATGTGATTTGTGAGTATTTAGGATTGCTTTTCTTAAGACTTTATATATCAAACGAAACATTTTACAATAATCATCCGCTGTTGTCCATTCCTCAAATTCCTACTTCCCAAATGGAAAAAACACGGTGGGAGAAAAATCTGGGAATTTTCAAACACATTGTAACAAAGCACTTAGATAATAGTAATTTGATTGAAAGCTTGAATTTGAATGTTATCGCCGAGCAATGCAAATCCAAAGGATTCAAAGAACCTTTAGCCTACATTGATGATTTGATTACTAAGGTGAAAGAAGAATTTAGA
>JAVBQU010000121.1:0-4470 GCA_031548675.1 Bacteroidales bacterium | reverse complement strand
TACAGAAAACTATTGTTAAAATATATCTATCTAAACCGTTTTTATCGAATCGGTTCTAATGCCTACAAACGAGTAGATTTTTTTGAGAAGTGGTTTATGCCTTTGGGTAATGCCTAATTATTATCTACAATGAATTTTTTTACATGCTTTACCTGTCCGACTGTCCATTCGATAAAATATATACCGCTGGGAAAACTGCTGATGTCAATTTGTTTATGCATATCAGGGCATAATGTTATAGCTTCCTGATACATAACTTTGCCCATGCTGTTAAAGATTTTCATAATAGTTTCATCATAAATATTGTTGGCTTCAATAGTAATAAAGCGATGGGCAGGGTTGGGGCTTATGCGGATTAGATCCTCCCATTGCCGATTTTCGATGGAATTAGTAGAAGTAGTGGTAAAATTTTCGCCATATATATTTTCACTTTCCGAATTAAGTCCGCATAGAGCAGTTATGCTCCATCGGTATTCCGTATGCGGTTGCAGGCTGTCTATCCATACGCTGTTTCCCGAAATTGTTTTAGATTGTATAGCTCCGCCTGTTTCAAAATCGTAAAGCAAGCGGTAAGAGTCTGCCGTGCCATGCCACGATAATTTTACTCTTGCATTGCTTATAGAATCTACGTTTAAATCTGTTGGAGCATCGCAGGGTAAATCAATGCTGAAAGAGAGAGAAGCATAAATAGTAGAATCGGAAATTTTATGGTTGCTGTCAGCAACCATAAGTAATAGGGTATAATTATTTGAGGGTAAATTGTATAGTGTGATCGTATCAGAATTTGTATATCCTTTTATATTGCTGGGTATAAGTACATGCAATAAGGTGTTTGTAGTTCCTATATCGCAAAACTTTGATGAATAAATAACCTCAATATTAGGACTATCGAATATTTGATTTTGAGCAGGCGTAATAATAGAAATGCTGCGTTGGTCGAGCGTTGTAAAATCACAACTAACAGCTAGACTTGTGTCGCCGTTACCGCAAATAGCCGATACTTCGCAGTGGTAATTTGTACTGGATTGCAACTTAAATAATGACAATGCCGTACTGCGAGAATACAGGGTAGTAATATCGGAAGAATCAACCATGTGGTATGATATTTTGTATAAAGGAGCATCGCTTTTCCAAGTAAGCTTAGCATATTTAGGGTGGATATCTTTTGCCGTTAATTCACTTACAGGGATACATGGAGCTATTTTAACAGCCTCTTGCCAAGTTTTGGCAATCCGTAAACCGGAAACTTTGATGTTCTGGTTTTTATCATTCTGCCTTAATGCAATAGCATTCACAGGCGATTTTCCATCTCCATAATAAATTTGATGTGGTTCTGTAGGTTCGTTTTCGGGAAAAGTATTGAAAACATACAGAGCCGTACAAGCACTATCGGCAATATCACTTACCTTATGTTTCAGAACAATGAGAAAAGTAGAATCTTTGGCAAAAGGCAGGTATGAATCCGGAGAGGCAGCACCCGAAATGCCGATACCTGTAGCACCGCTATTGAGCCAGACACGTGATGTAAAAGCAGATTTGCTATTTTCTTTAAGTAAATGCATAAAATAATCTTGCGGAGCAGCATGTACCCTTAATAAGAATACCGTATAAAATATTTCGTGGTTTGTTTGGGTTTCAAATCGTTTGTTGATGTCTTGTCCCGTATTATTTAAAACGGCAGACCCGCCTGTATGCGATGCATCGTAGCGGAAAAAAGTTAGAGGTTCGCCCACTGTAATGGGGTTAGCTCCCGAACTATGAATCCGCCATCCCGTTACCACATCGGCAGTGGTATCGTTGGTAGTTTTGCATAAAGTATCTCCTATCGGGTATTCGAAATATTCCTTTAGTAAAAGCGCAGGAAGTGAGAACCCTTTTCCGCTAAGATTAATCCGTAATTGTGTCGTATCGCTGGTCAATACCAAAGAAGCTTGATGTATTCCTTCTGTGAGAGGCATATAATGGATAACCACAACAGCGTTATTAGAAGCAGGAGGGAGGCTGTCAATTTCTATCGAAAAATAATGCAGTGTATCATCAGTAATAGATAATGAAATAGGCGTAGATAAATCCGTTCCGGTAATATAAATAGTATCTGTTTTGTGATTATGAATAAGCAGGCTGCCGAAATTCAGATTAGCCGAAGAACTTTGGATTGAAGGCAATAAAGGTCTGGCAAGGGTTGTAAAATTACTGCCTGCAACCCAATGGCTTTCTCCATTCGTGCAGTTAGATTTTACTTTCCATTCATAAGTAGAACTATCTGCTAATCCCGATAAAATAATATGAGACGGATATGCGGACGCATGCATCCATTCTGTATTTCCTGTTTTACGATAATAAACAGTAAACGAATTATTTGCAACTGAACTATCCCAGCTTAAGCCGGCTTTATTATGGGTTAGGCTTTCTATTTGTAAAGAAGCCGGAGCAGGACAAGATGTTTGTATTACAGAGCCGGAAAGCCATAAATCGTTCCCTGCCATATCGCCCGGCATACGCAGAGAACCTGCACTGCCCACATTGCTGGTGCCGCCTATGCTGGCAGTATTTCCTCCTGCATCCAAAGCCCAAAAGCGGAATTCGACACTGTCGGCATCTGTGAGTCCTAAATTTGACCAAGTATAAAGGGTTGCATTGGTTGTAAATGTAAATTTAGGGCTGATTATCCAACTACTATTGCGGACTTTATATCCCCAATAACCATATTTAGGGGCAGTTCCGCTGCCATAAGAGGCAAATGAAAAGGTATCGACATGAATTAAATAACCACTTTCGGCAAAAACCGAATAACTTACATATTTGGTTGATAAGGTATCTAGTACAGGATTGGCTCCATTCCATTGGCTTGTGGCAAAACAAGCATTGGTAGCTGGCATTCCTACATTATGGCGGTTTATGGTTAAGCCTGAAATGTGATCGGCATAGGTTGGCGGATTGGCTATTCCATTTGTCCAAGAATTTACATCATACGACATTAAAACATTTTGGGAGGATACGCTGAAAGATATAAGAAATGTCAGGCATATCAAATAAATCATTTTTGATTTATGGTAGATAGTTTGAATAAACATATAGTTATTATTTGTTTAACGATGGCGTTAGTATGAGATTTATGCAATAATTCGGGAATTCAAAGTTACGAAATTTTACAAAAAAGCCGATTAATTTTTCAACATTAATCGGCTTTTCAATATGGCTAAAATAGATTCTAGTCCCAATCATCATTACAATAGTGATAACCGGAAAGGTCATTGATAGTAAATTCTTTATCAAAAATAACCTGTTTTCCTTTAGGGACTATAATTTCTACATTAATTCTTTCGCCATTCCAAATATTATTTTTGAAGCCGAATACAGTCGGAATATAAATTACAGAATCTTGTATATCGATATTGAAAGACTTATATGTATAATCGTTTTGGAAATTTCTTTTTGAAACGCGGATAAAAGCTTGAGTTACATCAGAGGATGTTACCCAATTCTCTGAGGTTACCCAAACCTCGGGAATACCATATACCAACCTGTTTTTTTGATCCATGTTCATAAAAAGAAAATGTCCGAATAAAGTTTTGGATTTTCCTATAAATTGCGAGGTTGGAGAAGGTTTTATCAAAAGTGTTTGGGCTGTTGAAGAAATAGGCATTTCGGTAGTTTCATTATAAGCATTTAATTTCTTTTCAGCTATTATTGAACTTAATCCAATGCCTAAGAATATGGATAAAACTATCCATAAACCCAGTAAACTTAAAAGAAAAACAGATATTTTTTTACCCATTTTGCTCAAAAATAAAGCGATTCCCAATAATAATAAACCAGCCAAAGGAAGTAAGCTCCAAATCATGCAAAGAATGGATGCTGTTTGACTGATTCCCCAAAATTTAAACATTTCGTTTATACAAAAAATATTTAAAGTCGGATGTGCAACAAAAATAGATGAAACCGGAAAAAACCATGAAATTAGAACTATAATAATAGAAAAAACAGCAAAAAGTATCATGCCCAAGCCTAAGATTTTTCCAATAAAAGCAAATACATCTTTGGCTGTGCGGGCGGTGTTTTTGAATTTGTCGGAATTGTTATCGGCAAACTTCTTTATCCTGTCTCCGGCATCGGTAATTTCTGTTTTAATTTTTTGTTCTATACCATCTACATTTAAACTTTCTCCTTTCATTTCATAACGCTGGGCGGTGGTTTCGGCTTTTGGGATGATAAACCATAAGATGATATAAATGAAAGCCCATGTTCCGAACTAAAATAATCGGAGTATGATAAAAAGTCCGCGGTAAAGCCATGCTTCTCCGCCAAAATAATAAGCCAAACCACTGCAAACACCTGCAATACGTGCATTTTCGGGGTCGCGGTACAGGCGTTTGCTCCTTTTGGTAAAACTGGTGTTAGGCTGCTTTGGACTTTCATCGCTTTCGCTTTCAAAATTTTCGGGATAACCCAAAACTGCAATTACTTCTT
>JAVBQU010000183.1:0-2538 GCA_031548675.1 Bacteroidales bacterium | reverse complement strand
AGCCTTGAAAAAAAATAATCACAAAACAAAAAAAACCCAATTTATGTTTCAAATATTTGTTTCAACATTTATCGGCAAGTTTTACGTTTGTTTGAACTAAGATTGCCAGCAAGTAATAAAAACTTGATTGAGTGACGATATAAACGTGGATATAAATTTATATCCACGTTTATATACGCTATTTACGCAACAGATATTGTAAGACCAAAGTAGTAGAATCGTTATCCGGTTTATTGGAAACTTGTCTGCTATTTTAGCCTCTTAAGCTATTTTTGTGACAAATATCTGCCCTATATCATGTTTAGAGCTTTTACGCTTTCATAAAATCAAAAGCTCCTTTTCGCAGATTAATGCCAAATTCGAGATAGGCTTTCATGCAAGCCAGAAAATTTGCCCACCCTTCGGTATTACCTACCAGCCAGTTAATCCCTTCTTGATTATTTTCCATACTTTTTTCTACAATGCGGACCAAAGTCGCATTAACGGCACAAGGCATTAAGCTTATTTCTGTTTCTAGTTCAGTATTATCGCCGCTGCCGCTATCCCAAAAAAAAGACATAAATTTATCTTTTTCAATTTTATTTACTTTAATGGGAAACTCGCCGTCAAATTCGGGAAACTTCCAAGTAATTGTTTTTCCTTCTTCCATTCTTCCGCTTCCTTTTTCAATAAAATAGTTTGCCATTTTTGCTGGGTCGATAATCGCATCAAAAACTTCGTGTACAGGCTTGCCTATCTGCAAAGCCGCTCTTACTTCTAATAATTCAGGTTTCATTTATGATTTGCTTTCAAGTTTCAGATTTCAAGATTAAGTTAGCTTATAACATTCGAATCTTTATAAAGTTTATAAAGTGAAAAATTCATTTTTAAAAACCTGCCAGATTCAAATACAGAGTTGGCAACAGCAGGATAAATCCCAAAAAGAAAAGAATAAGGGTAAATTTCCATATCCACCGCAACCATATTTCATAGGGTACGCGTGCAACGCCCAAACATCCGAGTAGTACGCCCGATACCGGAGTTATCATGTGCGTAAATCCATCGCCAAACTGAAATGCCAGCACCGTTACTTGACGCGAGACACCTATCAAATCCGAAAACTGCGAAAGCAAAGGCATGGTTAATGCGGCTTTTGCAGAACCGGAAGGCATGATCAGATTTAAACCTGTTTGAAATACATACATCACACTTACCGCCGCTGCTTCGCCGAGATTGGATAGGGAGTTTGATAAACCGTATAAAATAGTATCCAGCACTTTTCCATCCTGCAAAATAAAAATAATACCGCTTGCTAATCCTACTACCAAGGCGGCATTCATAATATCTTTTGCCCCTTCTAAAAAAAGCTTCATCAATTTATCGAAATGGGTTTTATATGCCAATCCCGAAAAAATTCCCATCGCAAAAAACAAGGCGGCTATTTCTTCTATATACCAGCCATAACCCAATACACCTACAATGAGGAAAGCGATGGTAAAAATCAGAAGGTTTAAAATAAAGAAATGAACTGATTTACGGAGAACCAAAATATTGGAAACTGCAAATAATCCTGCCAAAACAGGAATAATCATCAAATCATGAGTATCCGCTCCAATTTTTATATGTGTAATCGGAAATTTGAACGAAGCAATCAGCATAACTACCGAAAGGAAACCCCACACCAGCCACGCCGTATAGGGTGTGTGATAATGCACCGGTTCTGCTTCGCTTTCTTTAGCCCGATTCCGCCAAAAAGCATCAATTTCGTAAGTGAGCGATTTTTGAGGATTGCGTTTGATACGGGCTGCATACAGCAATACAAAAACAATGCAGAGTATGGTTAATATAATCCAACAGAATACCCTGTAGCCTATGCCCGAAAACAAAGGCAGTCCGGCAATACCTTGTGCAATGCCGATGGTAAACGGATTGAGGATAGCTCCTGCAAACCCCACATGGGCAGCCAGATAGCACAAACATAATCCGGTAATGGAATCGTAACCCATCGAAATTGCTAAAGGAACAAATACAATTACAAAAGCTATGGTTTCTTCGCTCATGCCGAATATGGCTCCGAACAAGCTAAACACCAGCATAATTAACGACATGATAATATTGTTAATACCTAAGAATTGTATGAGCCTGATATGCTGTAACTTTTGGATTTTCCGCAAAAATGCCATAATGCCGATATCGATGGCTTTGGTGCTGTTTAATATCCAAAAAGCTCCGCCTACAATAAGTATAAATACGATGATATTGCCTTTATCGACAAAGCCCTTATAAAATGCCGAAAATATTTCCCATGTCTGTGGTTGGGCTTCTACTTTGTGGTAAGAATTATTGATTGCAATAGAACGTTCTGTTCCGTTGATTATTTTGGTTTCTCTGTCGTATTCTCCGCTGGGAATAATCCATGTAAGTATGGATGCCAATAAAATTAAGGAGAATACAATCGTAAATGTATGGGGTATTTTTTTGAGCATAAGCAATCCTATTATTTTCAAGCAAAGATACTACTTCTTAACAAAAAAAATCCCCGAAAGTAATGGTTACTTT
>JAVBQU010000102.1:0-3550 GCA_031548675.1 Bacteroidales bacterium | reverse complement strand
ACAGTACGCCAATAATCACACAGATTGCCTCACTATCGTTCTGCAATGACGATGTAAAATAGTATTTTTAAACAAGCTCTCCGAAAAAATACATTATTCTTATTGATAGTTTTTATCTTTGATAAAATTCAAAGCCCAAGCAATGCCGAATTTATCGGTAAATACAGCATATAAATCTGCCCAAAATGTTTTTTCCAAAGGCATGTTTATTTTTCCATCTGCGGAAAGTGCGTTGTATATTCTTTGGGTTTCTTCTTCGCTCGACGTACAAAGGGTAATAGTTACACAATCGCCGAATACCGTTTTTGGACCAAAAGCTTCGGAAGCATCTGCTCCCATAAGCCACACATGTTCGGTTAATTGTAATGAGACATGCATAATTTTTTCTTTTTCTGATTCGGGAATTTCCTCTCCCGGAATTTCTTTGAAACGGCAGATTTCGCTGAATTCTCCGCCAAATACGGATTTATAGAAATTAAATGCGGCTTCGCATGTGCCGTTGAACGACAAATAGGGGTTTACTGCTGCTAACATCATGTTTTATATTTAATAGGTTATTAATTTATTAGTACAAAAAAAATATAATAGACCTCTTCGGGAAATGCCAATTTTAACAACGTCATTGCGAACGCTAGTGAAGCAATCTTATTGCAAACAAATAGATTGGCTTTGCCGAGCTTGCCCTTGCAGGGCTGCGGTTGCTTCGTCGTTCCTCCTCGCAAAGACACTCTGACTTTTGCTTTCACTATTTTTCGAAGAAGTGTAATGAAAAATTTCTTAATGTGCTTCCAGCCAATTAGCTCCGGTGCTTATTTCTACCACAACAGGCACTTGCAGAGGTAAAGCATTCTGCATTTTATCGTTTACAATAGTTCTTACCTCTTCCAATTCCGGTTTGTAAACATCAAACACCAATTCGTCGTGCACCTGCATTACCATTTTGCTTTGCAGGTTTTTAGCCTTAAACTCTTTGGCAATGGCTATCATGGCAATTTTTATCATATCTGCCGAAGTGCCTTGTATGGGAGCATTTATGGCGTTTCGTTCCGAAAAACCGCGTATCATGGCATTGCGGGAATGTATTTCGGGCAAATACCTGCGGCGTTCGAGCATGGTATGCGCATAGCCGTTTTCGCGAGCCATTTCTATACTTTTATCCATATAAGCCTTGATTTTAGGATACTGCACAAAATATTGGGTAATTATTTCCTGAGCTTCTTTGCGGGAAATACCTAATTGCTCTGATAAACCGAAAGACGAAATGCCGTAAATAATACCAAAGTTCACAGCTTTGGCGTTACGCCTCATATCTTTGCTTACTTCGGAAATATCTATGCCGTATATTTTGGCAGCCGTAGCTACATGGATATCAATCCCATTTTCAAAAGCATGTTTCATACTTTCATCTCCGCTAAGCGAAGCTATAATCCGCAATTCTATTTGAGAATAATCTGCCGATAGCAAGATGTGTTGTTCATCCGAAGGAATAAATGTTTTACGTATTTCCCTTCCCCTTTCGGTACGGATAGGAATATTTTGTAAATTCGGATTGTTAGAACTCAAACGTCCCGTTACAGCCACAGCCTGATTGTAAGAAGTATGTATTTTGCCTGTTTTAGCATCAACCAATTCGGGCAGAGTATCTACGTAGGTCGATTTGAGTTTGGTTAAAGAACGATAATCCAATATTTTGGAAATAATCGGATGTTTATTTACCAATTTTACCAGCACCTCCTCCCCTGTCGAATACTGTTTGGTTTGGGTCTGCTTCGGATTTTCCACAATCTTCATTTTGTCAAACAACACTTCGCCCAACTGCTTAGGAGATCCTATATTAAAGGTAGTTCCTGCCAACTCATAGATTTCATGTTCTATAGCTAGTATATCTATCCCCAACTGACGGGAATATTCTTTCATCGCCTCTACATCAATTTTCACACCCGTAAGTTCCATATCGGCAAGTACAGAAAGCAGAGGAATTTCGATATCTTCAAATAACTTGAATGCATTTTTTTCTTTCAGCAAAGGCTCAAAAACCTGCTTAAGCTGCCAAGCCAAATCAGCATCTTCGCCGGCATACTCTTTGAGCGATTGTGCCGGAACATCCTGCATAGATAATTGTGTTTTACCTTTCTTGCCTATCAATTCTTCTATTTCTACAGGCGAATAATGCAGATAAACTTCTGATAGATAATTGATATTATGCCTCGTTTCGGGTTCGAGCAAGTAATGTGCCAGCATCGTATCAAAGAATTTTCCTTGCACTTCTATGCCGTAGCTTTTCAAAACCATATTATCATATTTCAAATTCTGCCCTACCTTAGCAATCTCTTTATTTTCAAAAACTTCTTTAAACACTTGGGCAAAAGCGCGATTTTCTTCTTGGGTTTTAGGAAAATGTACAAAATAAGCCTCGTGTGCTTTATAACTAAATGCAATTCCTACCAAAACCGCATTTTTGGCATCCAATGAAGTCGTTTCTACATCAAAACAAAATTCTTTTTGCGAAGCCAATTTATGAGCCAGATTTTGGCAGTCTGTTAATGTATCTATCAATGTATATTGATGTTCTACCGTATGTATATTCGGTATGACTTTTGTTTCCAAGTCAATGATTTCAGCAGGTGCTTCGTCCAACACATCAAACAAACTAAGTGCATTCCCTTGAGCCTTTTGAGCATCAGTTACCGATAAATCGGTAAACACCCGTTTGGCAAAAGTTTTGAGTTCCAACTCATCCAAAAGTTCTTTCAATTCCTTGCGTTTGGGCGGTTTTAGCTTTAATTGTTCTTCATCAAAAACAATGGGAACATCAGTAATAATGGTAGCTAGTTTCTTGGAAAATAAAGCCTGCTCGCTATGTCCGGCTATCTTTTCCTTTAGTTTGGGATTATCTATTTTGTCCAGATTTTCCAGCATATTTTCTATACTGCCGAATTCCTGAACCAATTTTTTTGCTCCTTTTTCGCCTATGCCCGGCACTCCGGGAATATTATCCGAAGCATCGCCCCAAAGCCCCAGTATATCACGTACCTGATCAGGATTCTGTATTTCAAATTTCTCACAAACTTCGTTCACACCCAAAATCTCATCCTTGTTTCCCATCCTTCCATGTTTGTACATAAAGATATTGGATGCAACCAATTGTCCGAAATCCTTATCAGGCGTAACCATATAGGTTTCAAAACCCTTTTTGCCGGCTTCTGTAGCCAAAGTCCCTATTACATCATCGGCTTCGTAGCCATCCACAAACAAAAGCGGAATATCGAAAGCCGCTATCAAACGTTTAATATAAGGAATGGCATCAGCTATAGCCTCGGGCATAGCATCGCGATGGGCTTTATAATCTTCAAAATCCAAATGGCGGACAGTAGGAGCCTGCGTATCTATAGCCACACCGATATGCGTGGGCTTATTATTTTTTATCAAATCATACAGCGTATTGGCAAATCCCATCACAGCCGAAGTATTTAAACCTTTGGAAGTAATACGGGGATTTTTATTCAAGGCATAGTAGGCACGGTAAATCAGTGCCATAGCATCCAGCAAA
>JAVBQU010000166.1:0-9095 GCA_031548675.1 Bacteroidales bacterium | reverse complement strand
TGGGGGTTATCTGTTTTATTTGGTCTTTATGAAAAGCCAGATTTTACCCAAGTATTTATTTGTATCTTACTAGCTTTCTTGTTATCAGTATTGAATCTTCAAATCGAAAAAAAACAATATCTTACACGAAAAGCTAAAAATAGTCATTAATGTTAGCTATGATGGAGTCCAGTTTTTCAAAGGCTATAAAATAAATTAAGTGGTAATAATGAGGGTGCCTGACTTTTTGGACACCCTCTTTTAAGTATCTGTTTTAAAAATTTCAAGTTATTCGACTCATTTAAAATAAATTGGATGAAAAAATTAGTCTGTTTAGTTATCTGTTGTTGTTTATTTTCTTCTTGCACAGTTCTAAAGCTTTGTAAACAGTCGAATAGGAAGGCTTTAAAAATTATGCTGAATCAAAAACAGAGTTGTAAAGATCAATGTCAAGATTTTTTCATTAAAGATGATTACATCTATGTTTTAGCAATGATTGATGGAGTTATGGACACTGTTCATTTTGATATAGGTATAACAGCTAATCTTGTAATTTTTACTTCAGATGAAAATTTCAAGAAAAACGCCCTTAAAAAAAAATCAGAATTACCACAAGGCAAATCTATTTTATATTATGATCTCTCCTCACATAGCGTTGAGACTGAATTATTCAAGTGTACAAATTGTCTAACTACTACAATTTTTAGTCCGCCCCCTTCTATTAATTGTGATAAATCTTCTCATTTTGAGAAAAAAATGATTGGATATTTTCTAATGCCCGATAACTATGCCTTATCTATAAATTTTACAAATAAAAAAATCTGTTTATATGATACAATTCAGCCCAATATAACAGGATATACCCGCGTAAAAAGTCTTTTTGAAAACTCTTGTCTATATATTTTCTTAACAATTAATGGAGTAGAGTGTAAATTTTTATTTGATACAGGAAATTCGTCAGGGTTGTTATTAAACCGGAAAAAACACCCCCAGTTAAAAGAAGGAAATGATATATGTTTGGAAGGAATATTGTTTGAAGATATGAATGGTTCTTTTCTTTCTGACACATCTATTATTAGAGAATCTGAAAAGGTATATTATACTGTGCAAGATTATCAAAATAACGAAGTCTGTTACATAGGAAATCTGCATGAAAATAATATGGGTATGGAATTTATTTCTCAACTAGATTGGATAATTGATGCTAAAAATAAAAAAGTATTTGTTAAACCTGTAGTTAAGGACTTTGTTGAAGCAGAATCCAAAGAAAGTTATCACACAGTATTGAGAAACCGCCAATATGTAGTAGATATAAATGAAGGTCAGTTAACAATCATAACAAGGGTTCTGTCAAATTATCCTGTTTATCCATTATTTAGTGTTATAAAGTCAGTAAACGGTGAAATCATAAACAGCGAAAATATTTGTTATTATATGAAGCTACTTAATGAAACCCCCAATTGGGAAAGTCTACAAGTAAAATTCATAGACACAATTAAATAACCTATTTAGCAAAACTCTGCCTGCAAAACAACAAAAAAAGACCAAATGCCAATCATGTGTTTATAAGTGTGTAGGTTCAAGTTTCTTAAACTTCCTAATTTTCAAATATCTTAAAAGCATAAACTAAAAAAAACTATATGAAAAATACCTTATCCATTTTACCTTTCCTTTTTACGATAAATTCTGTTTTTGCACAAAACGATTCCATACAAAAGATTATATTTAAAATACAACAGGAATTTGAAAAACATCAATCTTTATCCTATAAAATCCATTTTAAACATCAATTTGCGGATGATTATGCAACAACCTAGTACTTGGATGCTGATTGCGAAATCATAAAGGTATTCAAGGATTCTGTTTTTCAACCGTGTTATTTGTATAAAAACATCAAGCAAACAGGGGATGATTTTGATAAGGCTCCACAACTCTTTAATGTTTATTGCAACCTTGAAAATATTTTTATATTTACTAAAGATACTGTAAATGTCTACATGCTTACTCAAAAAAATAATATCAACATAACAAGTGATTTAAATTATTTAGGAAAGGTTGAGGCTTTGATACGGGCAGTAAATGACACGTCTTGTAATATTACTTCGGGTATGGTTAAGTGGAATGAAGAAGACTGCTATTTTTTCAAGGTCAATCATAAAGATATAATGGATGTAAACAATATTATTCAATTTACCGAATGGCAAGATAATTACTATATTAGAAAAAAAGATTATATCCCTATAAAAATTACTTCTCAATTAAAATTTTTAGGCAATTATTCACTTGATGAATGGGAAGTGAGTAATTTCCAGTTTGACAAATTGATACAGTCTAATTTGGAAAACTATTTTCAAAATAAAACCAAATATTCTTATTTTAAAAATTATGTACAATCGGAATCCCCTACTTTGCTCGATACTGGCATATTTGCACCTATTTTTTCGGGAACCGATTTTCTTATTAACGAAATAAAAAGCTTAACCGACTATAGGGGCAAGATTGTAATTTTGGATTTCTTTTACACCGCTTGTTATGCTTGCGGTTTAGCCTGCCCTTATTTAGTAGAAATCCAAAAAGAATATGAAGATAAAGATGTAATTATTTTAGGTATTGATTCCTATGACAATGAAAACCAAAAATATCAATCGAGATTAAAGGATTACATATCAAAATTTTCCATTAATTATCCTATTCTAATGACAAAAATGAAAGAAGTAGACGATATTTATCATATCTCAGGTTATCCAACGTTGTATGTCATTGATAAAAATGGAATTATTAGACATGTTCATGAAGGATTTACCGTTAATATGAAGGATGAATTGAAGAAAGTATTAGATTCTTTGTAAAGTATCTAAATTCATTAATCGAGGGCGAATTTTTTTTACACAAAAATAAAACGTGTATAGGTAGAAAAGATGTTCTTTCTATCCACGTTTTTGCATTATCTTTGCATTGCAAAAAACGATGAAACTAATTGAAAAAGAATCATCAGCATCTTATTAAATCTTACTAAATAATTGAATTCCGGTCTTTTTTTAATTTTAAATTTCCTCTTTTAACAGGAAAAGGTAAATGGGTTAAAGGGTTTTGCTGATTCGGAAATAATTTCTTCATGGAAAGAAAATTATACTTATGTAAAAATGGCAAAAGAAATATATTATTATTTTAGTTCAAATAGCCCTTATTCTCGTCATGTGAATACTATTGAATTTTTAAGTAAGAAAGTTGCTATTACCGTTGATGAAAATTGGGAAAGAGCTCCTTCAATAGAGGTGGATATTGGGGATGGTATACCTCAAGATTTACCGGAACAGAATCAATATGTTAAAGTAAAAAAAATTATTCCCGAATTATTTGATTCGTACTATAACGATACGATCCGGCACTTCAGCAATAATTTTCCGGATAAACCCGAATATTATTTGGAAGCCTCTTCTCATACATTTAAAATTGAATGCTATACGGATAAAGAGCAGCTTTCAATTTTTATTGATAAAACACCCAATCGTTTTACTTGTAGAATTTCACTATCTCCCGGAACAAGCGGAAGGCATTATGCAAGAAGAAAATATGAACTTTTAGCGGAAGAAGTCGTAAAGCAAATTTTTCAATTAACCTTAGAATTCTTGCATAACAGAAAAAGCCTTCAGAATTTAAAAGACGAATATTTCAAGCAAATTGCCTTATTAGTAAAAGAAGATAAGCCGATTTCAGGATTAATCCTTAATGCGGATTTAGCTTTTGATGGCATCCGGCAACAAATTTTATATAGGATAGATGAACTTGAAAACAGGTTGATAAATTTTGACGAAGAACCCAATAAAAGGCTGGAATTAAGAGGCGAATTGAAAGGCATGAAATTTTGCTTGAAAATTCTGGATGCAAACAGGTGATTATTTATTCAATTCTTTCTGAATAAAATTTTCCAACAATTTGCTATCGGGTAGTTTGAGAAGCTATTTCCCGGATAATCTCAGACGCCCGATGTTTGTTTAGTCCGGCTTTTTCGGCAACGGTCATCATATCCTCAATCGTAGGCTCACCGCTGTTATTTACCGTAGTGGTATGAAAACCGTTAAAACCGCTACCCGGCAACAAATCGTAAGCCGGAGAGAGTTTCCACTCGCCATTGACCAGTTGAAAAGAAAAGTTCTTTGCATGGTCGTCTCGGTTCTTTATCGCGACATTGAATGCCATCAAGCGGAAAAGAGCATACACTTCCTCCATATTCTGGGTAAGGATATGGCACAGTTTAAGTAATTCAAGATAATCGAGGCTCGGCACACGGTAATCGGCATTCAGCAGACCGGCTGCACTTATCGTATGGATTTTCCCCTGCGGCGTCCGGTCAAACCGCTCCACCCCAAAATATTTACCCTCGAAAAGTCTTGTTTCCGGCATTAGGATCCCACATTTGCGGGCAAGCAGGGAATATTCATATTCAATACGTCCGATGTTGGCAGGATCAATTGTTGCCTTGAATTTGACAAGCCATTCTTTGCCATCGACTGTTACAAATATTTTGGGTCTTGCTCCGCCGGGCGAACCACCGTATTTGTAAAATGTATCAAGAGAGCCGCTTTCATAATCGGTGGTAAGTATTTTTTCGGCTTCGGCAGCCAGATTATCAAAATCAACCATTTCATCTGCAATAGATTCGCTGTAATCCGGACGATACTCCAAAGCGCCTCGTCCGGTACTGCCTACCAGTGCCAGTCTTTGGAGAATCGTCAGTTTTGCAGAGTCAATTCCCTTGCTTTTGAGAAACCTATCGAGGATAAGGTTTCCCCAACCATCGGGCAGGCTGTCGTCAAAAACGCCAAACCCTCCGTTAAATGGAGTGCGTTTTGCCACGAACACTTCGGGTTTGAGCGGAAGATTGAACGGAGAAATGGATGCTCCTGAGTTTACATAGGCAGCATCGTATTCAAACGCACATAACGAATCGGGCGTCAGGGCGATACGACCGACTTTGATTCCATTCATCAGCACTTCTATTACCTTAGTCTCATTCATTCCGCGACCCTCGCTTCCTTTTTTTTGTTTCCTGCGTTTTCAGCAGGTCATCAATGCTTTGATAGGATTTTTTATCAAATAAACCCACGAAGCCGTCCGTATCGTCCAAGGCGATGGCACACAAAACAAGGTTTCGTAGCGTTATTTCTCCTGTGTTCTCAAATTTACGATAGGCATCGTACCCAACACCGGCACGCTTGGCAAAGGCTTTTTGCGTGAGATTCTTTTCCAGCCTTCTTGCTTTAACCCGCTCGGCAATTCCGCTAAGAATCGTTTCCGGGAAATTATTTATAATTGCGTCAATATCCATAATTATATTATCAAAACAATAAATATTGTGCTTTTACACATAGTTACAAAGATAACAATAATTTCCTTATCATGTTATTTTTATTTCTCTTTTCAACTGTTCGGTTTATTTTATCTTCTTTGAGAGGTAATTGTTACCTTCTATAATTCAGTATGTTTCCCGCCCAATAAAATTCTGGATGCAAATGGGTGATTATTTATTCAATTCTTTTCGAATAAAATTTTCCAACAATTTGCTATCGGGCAGTTTGAGAAGATATTTTGATACGAACAGCTTATCATCCATTCCCGCAGTAGTATATTTAACCAAAGTATCGTCTTTGTCGGCACAAAGAATTAACCCGATGGGCGAATTGTCGCCTTCGGTCATCTCATTATCTTTAAAATAATTCAGGTAAAGCGTCATCTGTCCCGCATCGGCGTGGTCGTATTCGCCCAATTTCAGGTCGAGCAACACATGGCATTTCAACACCCGGTGATAAAATACCAAATCGATGCGGTAGTGCTTGTTGTTGAATGTAATACGTTTTTGTCGTGCTTCAAAACAAAAACCGCTGCCCAATTCAACCAAAAATTTTTGCAAATGGGTAAGGATGGATTGTTCCAGATCGGATTCTCTGTATTCCGGTTTTTCTTCTAAATTGAGAAACTCCAAGACATATGGATTCCGGATGATTTCGGCATTATGGGCAGGTTTCAGGTTTTTGATTCTGGCAATAATGGCTTCTTTATTGGTTGATAAAACAGTTCTTGCCGCCAAAGCTGTATCCATAGCCCGTTTCAATTCCCTTACCGACCAATTGTTTTTGATGGTTTCCACTTCATAGAAAAGTCGTTGCAGCGGGTCTTCGATTCTAATAAGTTCTACAAAATGAGTAAAAGAAAGTTTTGATAATAGTAATTCGGCAGATAGTCCGTTATCGTCATTAAATTTGGGTGTCGTTGCCCCTAAAATCTCTAAAGCATTGGTTATGGTTGAATGAGTATTTCCTTCATCACTATTTTGTGATTCAACAGTTGTCGACTGTTGAATCATTAACTCTCTATTAAATAAATGATTATGCTCTAAAATATCTGTTTTTTGTAATTCAACAGTCACTGACTGTTGAATTTGAGGATAGGTTTTATAAAAAGTTCTACAGTTCCTTAAGTTCATTGTCGAGATTCCTTTTATATTGCTGTTCTTTAATACTTTAGATATTTCGTCAATAAGCTTTTCTCCGTATTTTGCCCGGTCGTTCCCATTCTGCTCATATTCTACAATATAAAATCCGAACACCCAATTCCGAAGCGTCAGGTGTTGATTTACAGATTGTATGGCACTCTCTTGCAAAAATTGATGAGTATTGCTGATATTTCGGATCAGACTGTCGAAGTTGTGGTTTTTTCTCAATGACATAGCTTTATAGTGTTAATAAAACAAATTTACAATTTATTTTTAGAATATTTTCAAGAGCCTGTTCCTCTTTTCAAAACGGGCAGACCAACATTCGCGAGCTTTTCTTTCAACAACCGCATATCATCACCCACTTTTTGGTCAAGGATTTTGGCATAATGTTGGGTCGTTCGCAAATTTCGATGTCCGAGCATTTTGGAAACACTTTCAATAGGTACGCCATTGGCAAGCGTGATGGTGGTCGAAAATGTATGACGGGCTATGTGATAGGTCAATTCCTTATTAATTCCGCACAAGTCGGCAATTTCCTTCAAATAAGCATTCATTTTTTGATTACTCAATACAGGTAAAAGTTTGCCTTGATTGAGTACTTGCGGATGATTACTGTATTTTCCAATGATTTCCATTGCAATGGGTAGTATCGGAATATTCGAGCGAATATCGGTTTTGGTACGGTTAATAAAAATCCAACGCTCGCCATCTACACCCATGCCGATATGGTTGCGGGTAAGTTTCTGAACATCGGCGTAAGCCAAGCCGGTGTAGCAGGAAAATAAAAAAATATCTTTTACTTGGTTGAGCCGTTCGGTAGCAAATTCTTTTTTGAATAGTGTATCTATTTCTTCCTGTGATAAAAATACGCGATCGACTTCTTTTACCCTGCCTTTGTAATTGATGAACGGATTGCGTTCCAGCCAGCCATTAGCCAAACAAATACGGATAATCTTTCCAAAATTCTTGATATACTTAACCGAGGTATTTTGATTGCAGTTGCATTCCGATTTCAAATAAAATTCAAAGGAAGTAATAAATTCATGGTTGACATCCCGAATATCGATATCGGAAACCTGATATTTCCATTGCAGAAAATTGATGGTATGTTTGATGGTAGTTACAAAGCGTTCGTGTGTCGATGCAGAATAGTCTTTGCCGATAAGTGCAGCCATCTCATCGTTATGTTTTTGAAAAATTGGGATAAGCATGTGGCTACGCTTTTCGAGTCCCAACATTTTATTACGCATGTTTTCGGCATTTACCAACTTATTTTCTCGGATAAGGGCTTGCTGATGCTCATAAACTTTGGCTTTAAGAGCGTCTAAATAGCTGTTGGTCGCTTTGGCTTCGCTTGTAGGGCCTTTCATACAACTGCCCTCAACCGACCATTTGTCGGGAAGTGTGTAGCGTTTGGTTGAAAATTCGATGCGTTCGCCGTCAACCGTAACCCGTAGGTGGATTGGAATTCGTCCGTCACTGGTTGTTCTTGCTCGTTTGGCATAAAACAGAATGGAAAGTTTGGTGTTCATGGTGCTAATCTTTTAATGTGACAAAATTACTTTTTCCACGATTAAAAATCAAGATGTTCAATTATTGAACTACTTGATTGTGAACACTTTTTGTGCATTTTCGGGTGCATTAATTTCTTGTCTTTTCACTGCACCCGAATCGGATACTTACAATTTGGTTTTTATTGAATTTTTTGCGTATTTCCAAAAAACAAAAAACTCGCAAAACCTTGATTTTGCGAGTTTTTGTTACTTTTTGATTTACTTGTTGTGCGGATGAAGGGACTCGAACCCCCACGTCTCACGACACCAGATCCTAAGTCTGGCGCGGCTACCAATTACGCCACATCCGCGAAATGAGTTGCAAAGGTACATAAAATATGTATTTCTGCAAAAGAATTTTTATTTGTAGCAGTACATGTATTAAAAATTATTGCAATATTTCCTGCAAAATATGATGAGATTTAACTTCATGAAAAGCAGGAATGTGAATTTGATAATATCGAATGAGTTTTGCAAGCAGTTCTTGTCGTACAGAGCGGTTTAATATTAATTGATTATCAAATATATCGGCATTGAGTAATTGAGAAAAATAATCACTGAAAGGATTATCTATATAGTTAGGATGGTCTGGATAGTGTGATTGAAAATAACCTTCGTGTAAGTTGAAAATAGCATTATTTGCAAGATAATTATTTTGAGGAGCAAAACCTAAATATCTTGCTAATTCTATCAGAAAAGTTAAAGGAAAATTTGTGACAGAGTGTTGCGTATTATCTAAGTATTTACAAGTTGTTTCTAAAAAATCGTAAAGTATGGGGTCTTGGATTTGCTCTTTTAAAGCTTTGTATAAAATCTCTGATAGAAATAGGGCAATGGTTGTTTTATGTATATGTGAAGCGAGATAAGTATAAACATAATCGCAACGAATATCTTTTACATTATGCAAAGAACCTGTTTTACTCTCATAGGCTACGATTTCTAAAATAGACAGAGGGCTTAATAAACTTAGCTTATGCTTTGTTTTACTTGAGCGTACACCCTTAATAATATAGGAATGATTTCCCCATAATGCTGTATAAGTATGGATAATACTACTACTTTCACTA
>JAVBQU010000193.1:0-22347 GCA_031548675.1 Bacteroidales bacterium | reverse complement strand
CGAATATAATCCTTATACTATCCGTATTGTTTCCGATATTTTAGAATCGAATGGTTCTTCTTCTATGGCTACGGTGTGTGCCGGAACTATGGCTTTGATGGATGCCGGTGTTAAATTAGCTAAACCTGTATCGGGTATTGCTATGGGATTGATTACTAAAAACAGAAATTTTGCTGTTTTATCTGACATTTTAGGCGATGAAGATCATTTAGGTGATATGGATTTCAAAGTCTGTGGAACTGCCGATGGTATTACTGCCTGCCAGATGGACATTAAAGTTGACGGACTTCCTTATGAAATATTGGCTCAAGCTTTGCAACAAGCCAAAGAAGGTCGTATGCACATTTTGGGTAAAATAGCCGAAACAATAAAGGAACCTCGCGAGGATTACAAACCTCATGTTCCACGTATTGAAAAAATGACTATTGCCAAAGAATTTATTGGTGCTGTTATAGGACCCGGTGGTAAAGTAATTCAAGAAATGCAACGTGAAACCGGAGCTACTATCGTAATTGAAGAAGTGGGCGAATACGGCATTATTGATATTGCCGCAGCTAACAAAGATGCGATTGAAGCTGCCAAAGCACGAATCAGAGGTATTGTAGCTGTTCCTGAAATAGATCAGGTTTATGAAAATTGTCTTGTAAAAAACATTCAACCTTTTGGAGCTTTTGTTGAAATATTACCGGGAAAAGATGGATTGCTGCACATTTCCGAAATATCGTGGGATCGTGTAAATAACGTAGAAGATGTATTGAAAGTAGGTGATAGATTGGATGTTAAATTAGTTGACATTGATAAAAAGACAGGTAAATTAAAGCTTTCACGCAAAGTATTATTGCCAAAGCCCTAAACAAGACCCTTTATTAATTGTTTAATACGCGAAAGAGTCATAGATTATGGCTCTTTTTTTTAAATGTTTGATAATTTTGCCGTTGATTCAGAGGCTATTATTTTCAACTTGCAAAAAATTAAGCATATAGAGAACGGTTTTAAAAGCTATCGACATGACAAAAAAAGCAGATAAAAAAACAGTGCTTATCATCGGAGGCGGATTTGCCGGACTGACTTTGGCAAAGCAACTTCCTCCTAAATATTTTGATATAATATTGATTGATAAAAATAATTATCATCAATTTCTTCCTTTGATTTATCAAGTGGCAACTTGTGGATTGGAATCAAGTGCTATTTCATTTCCTTTCAGGAGAAATTTTCAAAGTCAAAAGAACTTCCGTTTCAGGATTGCTGAGGCTAAACAGATTCTTCCGGAAGAGAATGCAATTGATACAACTGTAGGGAAAATAGAATATGATTATTTGGTAATAGCTGCGGGTACACAGACCAATTTCTTTGGTATGAAAAATATAGAGACGCAGGCATTTGCCATGAAAACCGTACCCGAGGCATTGGCTTTGCGAAATACCATTTTGTGTAATATTGAAAAAGCTCTGAACCTCCCTAATCCGGAAGACAGAAAAAAGTATTTGAATATAGTAATTGCAGGAGCGGGAGCAACCGGCGTGGAGATTGCGGGTGCATTGGCAGAAATGAAACGTTATATCTTCCCTAAGGATTATCCTGAATTGGATTTAGACGAATTACAAATCTATTTGGTAGAGGCTTCGAATAAAACCTTAGCTGTGATGTCGGAAAAATCATCGCATGTTTCGCAGAAATATTTAGAGAAAATGGGAGTCAATATTTTATTGAATACTTCTGTAACCGACTATACCGACGATACTGTATTTTTTAATGATGGAACTAGTCTCCCCAGTAAAACGTTTATCTGGACAACCGGTGTAAAAGCGGTAAGTCTTGAAGGTTTGCCTAAGGAAACCGTACAAGCCCGCGGACGTATTGCCGTTAACGAATTTAATCAAGTACAAGGGTTTAAAAATATTTTTGCCATCGGCGATATTTGCGTACAAGCCAATCAGGATAAGCGTTTTCCGAATGGACATCCGCAAGTGGCTCAAGTAGCAATTCAACAAGCTAAATATCTGGCTAAAAATCTTACCAAAATTGAACATAGCAAAGAAGCTAAACCATTTTCATACATTAACAAAGGTTCTTTGGCTACTATCGGCAGAAATAAAGCGGTAGCTGATTTTCCTTTTATGCACATGACCGGATTTTGGGCATGGTTTGTATGGGCGGTTATCCACTTACTATCTATCGTTGGCGTGAAAAACAAGCTGCAAGTTATGCTTGATTGGACTCAAAAATATTGGAGCTATGATGATTCGCTCCGCTTAATTATGAAAGCTAAGTATCCGAACAGGTAAATTGGCATTTGATATGAATTATACAAAAAAGGGTTAGCAATCTTAGTGATACTAACCCTTTTTTAACTATAAAACCTATATAGCTACCAGTATATTGCTATTTTTTTGCTTCTACTTTTGGCTTGACCCAAAAGTAACAAAAGGTCAAGGCTGAATAAAAAATAGCTAAAAAAACTTCCTTTTATGCTAAACAAAAAAAGGTTGAATCAAATTGCTCTCATATAGTTTCTGGTACATCCAATCTTTTGTGACCCTAATTTACTTTATCGCCTACTTTTTGTTTTTAACGCATCAAAGTTTGTTTTTTCTCAACGCATTTTTTATTAGGCCAATCCGTTTTTTCCTTCTTTTTATTTAAGATGCTTAGTTCTAATCCACAAATGATAGTCAATATAATTATTGTTTTTGCTGTTTTAGTAAATCTCTGATTTCTGTCAATAATTCTTCCTCTTTACTTGGAGCGGGTGGAGTTTCGGGAGCTGCTTCTGCAGGTTTCTTTTGATATAATCTATTGATAATTTTTACAATCATAAAAATTGAAAATGCTATAATCAGGAAATCAAAAATAACTTGCAGGAAATTACCATAATTCAGTGTTACTGCGGGCATGGCTTTTCCGGCTGCATCAACAGTTGCTTCTTTCAATAAAACCTTAAGGTCTGTAAAATTAACCCCTCCCACTAGAACTCCAACAGGAGGCATAATGATATCGGAAACTACTGAACTTACTATTTTACCAAATGCACCGCCCAATACAACCCCTACTGCCATATCGATAACATTGCCCCGCATGGCAAACTGTTTGAATTCTTGTAGAATATTCATATTTTTATATTTATCTGAAGCCCTCACAGGTTTTAAAAACCTGTGAGGGCTTGATTTTACTTTTAAAACTGATTATAATCCTTGGCTTAAAAACTGAGTAATATTTTTTTCGAGTCTATTTAAAATATTATCTGCATCTGCCCGTACAAATTTTTCGCCTACTATATTTTCATATAATTCAATGTAGCGTTCTGATACTTGGTTGATAAATTCTTCCGTCATTTCAGGTGCTTTTTGTCCGTCTTTGCCTTGAAATCCGTTTTCCATCAACCATTCGCGTACAAACTCTTTGGATAGCTGACGTTGTTTTTCTCCGTTTTTTTGTCTTTCTTCGTAACCTTCGGCATAAAAATAACGGGAAGAATCGGGTGTATGGATTTCATCTATCAAAAAGATTTTACCATCGGCTTTCCCGAATTCATATTTGGTATCTACCAATATCAGACCTCGCTTGGCAGCCATTTCTGTTCCGCGTTGAAACAAAGCCAGCGTGTATTTTTCCAATTGTTCATAGTCGTCTTTCGAAACTAAACCCAATCGTAAGATTTCTTCCTTAGAGATATCCTCATCATGTCCTACATCTTCTTTGGTAGTAGGGGTAATAATCGGCTGGGGAAATTTATCATTTTCTTTCATGCCGTCGGGCATAGGCATTCCGCATAATGACCGTTTTCCGGCTTGGTATTCGCGCCATGCATGACCTGATAAATACCCTCTTACAACCATTTCTACTTTAAACGGTTCGCATAATCTACCTACTGTTACCATAGGGTCGGGAGTGGCTATTTTCCAGTTTGGAACAATGTCTGAAGTCGCATCTAAAAACTTAGCGGCAATCTGGTTTAAAACCTGCCCTTTGTAAGGAATACCTTTGGGTAAAACCACATCGAATGCGGATATACGATCGCTTACAATCATTACTAAATGCTGGTTATTTATATTGTAAACATCTCTCACTTTTCCTACATATAATCCGTTTTGTTTAGGAAATTGAAAATTGGTTTTTGTGATTGCTTGTTTCATGTGTCTATTTTTGTTTAATTGTTTAGTTGTTGAGCTGTTGATTTCAGATTTCAAGTTTCAATATTTCATGTTTTTTTTACCTTTATCGCTCGTAAGGAATTCATCTTTTATAATTAGCCAAGTTATAGTTGAATCATAATATATGAAAAACTTATTTTTTCTTTTTCTCTACCACCTTAGGCAGCGGAGGTTTGAATTGAAGTTTATCTTTCCATGCCATAACGATAAGGGCTACCCATATAAGAACAAAAGGAATACTTAGTATTTGTCCCATATCTAAAAGCATACTTTGCTCAAAAGTTACCTGTACTTCTTTCCAGAATTCAATAATAAAACGGGCGGTAAAAATGGTTACAAAAAATACGCCTGTTAATAAGCCCGGTTTAGTCTTAGTAAAATCTTTTAGGTATAAATACCTTAAGAGAAAGAATATGGAAAGGTACGAAAGGGCTTCATAAATCTGAGTAGGGTGATGGGGCAAGGTTTGATGATCGCGTACAAAAATAAATCCCCAAGGCATATTGGTTACATGTCCGTAAATTTCAGAATTCATTAGGTTTCCGAGACGAATAAGGCATCCTGTTAAGGCTGTTACTATTACTACACGGTCTAAAATCCAAAGTATGGGAAGTTTGGTTTTATAGGTAACATAAGCAAAAGCTAATAATGCTCCAATGGCTCCGCCGTGACTTGATAAGCCCTGAAATCCGGTAAACTCCCATCCGGAGCGGGTATGGGTAAAGGGTAGAATAACTTCTAAGGGATTATGCAAAAATATTTCGGGTTCGTAAAACAGGCAGTGCCCTACCCTTGCTCCGACTAATATTCCTATGAACATAGCGAACCCAATGGTATCGAGCCAAACCTGCGGGGCTTTTTCTTTCTTAAAATATTTGGATAATATTAAATAGCCAAACACAAATCCTGAGGCAAACAGGAGGCTATACCATCGTATACCAATAGGACCAAGTTGAAATATAACAGGATTTACATTCCATGGAATAAAATTGAGCATTGAATAATTATTTTAGAATAATGATGCAAAGATAATTTTTTTTAAATCGAATATGAAATAGTATGTTCAGTAATTTTTGCCTGAATAGAAAACACCTTGCTGATGTTATCCGGCGTTAAAATATCTTTTGGTTTACCTTCTGCAAATAAGCCGCCATTTTGTAGCAGAAACAAATGATCGGCATATTGGTTTATTAGATTCAGGTCGTGCAGGATAATAATGATGGTTTTTTGCTGATTTTTTAACTGTACTAAAAGTTCTAAAGCCTCCAATTGATGCCTCAAGTCGAGATTGGAAACGGGTTCATCCAGCAGCATGATGTCGGTTTGCTGGGCAATGGCTCTTGCAATCATAACCCGTTGAAATTCTCCTCCGCTTATTTTTTGAACGGACATATTACGCAGGTGCGAAATATCGGTCATCTGCATGGCTTCTTCTATAATCCGGATATCGGCTTCTGTATCGTTTTGCAAACGGGTTTGATAGGGGAAACGTCCCATAGCTACAATATCGTAAACCGAAAATTCGAATTGCATATAACTCCGCTGCGATACTACTGAAAGATGCTGGGCTAAAGCTTTGGCTTTGTAACTGAACAAATCTTTACCGAAAAGCTGAATGGTATTTTTAGGGCTTGGCAGATTGCCGGAAAGACATTTGAGCAGAGTTGTTTTGCCTGTACCATTTTGTCCGGCAATGGCATAAATCTTTCCTTGCTCAATGGTTAAGTTAATACCGTTGAGGATGATTTTTTCTTTATACCGGAAATGTAGATTTTCGACGCTTAGTATCATTTCATATATCCATTTTTATGGTTTAATCCTTTTTCGTGCTATAAAAAACCAATGATTAAGTCCATACATTTTACTTTTGGCTTAACCCAAAAGTAACAAAAAGTCAAGGCTGAATAAAAAACAGCTAAAAAAACTTACTTTTCTGCTAAACAAAAAAAGGTTGATATTAATTACTCTCTTGTAGATTCTGGTACATCCTATTTTCTTTAATACTAATAGAATTCATCGCTTGTTTTTTGTTTTTAACACTGTAAAGTTTGTTTTTTCTTAACGCATTTTTTATTATGCCTGTCACAAAGGCTATCTTCATTTTTTGTCATATAACTAGTTAACGACATTGAGGATAGATTTTTCTTTATACCGAAAATATAGATTTTCAACGCTTAGTATCATCTCAATTTTGCCTTATATAGTAAAAACAAGAAAAAGGGAGCTCCTACCAAAGCCGTGATGCTGCCTACAGGCAATTCGCCTCCTGATAATGCCATACGGGCAATGGTATCTGCCAACAGCACAAAGACAGCTCCGCCAAACATGGAATAGGGTATTACTTTCCGATTGTCGGGACCGACGCATAAGCGTATCAGATGGGGTACTACAAAGCCTACAAACCCAATTACGCCTGTAAAAGAGACGGCAACAGCCACCATAAGGGTGGAAAAAAAGAGTATGATTTTCTTTACTTTCTCTACTTCTACACCCAAGTTTTGAGCGGTGCTTGTACCGACGAGTAATATATTGAGGTCTTTGGCAAAAATATATATTATCGTAATTCCTATTACTACACAGGGAACTAATATCTGCACCTGACTCCATGTAGCGGAAGCCATGCTGCCCATAGTCCAGAAAATAATTTTGTCCATTTTATCTTTATTCAGAATAACGAGAAATGAAATAATGGCAGCTATCAGAAAATTAAACGAGACACCGGAAAGCAATAGGGTTGTAGTCTGCATGCGGTTACCGGTAGAGGCAATCTGGTAAATCAAAAAAACGGTGAGCAGGGAAAACATAAAAGCCAAACCACTAATGCCCAGCAAAAAAGATTCTAAGCCCAGCACAATGGCAATGGCTGCTCCTAACGATGCTCCGGACGAAACGCCCAAGATGTAGGGTTCGGACAGTGGATTGCGGAATATGGATTGATAGGCTGCCCCGCATACTGCCAAGGCTGAACCTGTAAACATGGCTAGTATAATACGGGGAAAACGAATCTGCCAGATAATAAATTCTTTGGCATCGGAAGCGTGGGAAGAGAATAGAATCTGTCCTATTTCGCTGAACGAAATATCGGCTGAACCCAGCACCAAAGCCGTCAACATGCAAAGCAGAATAATTACTATGCATGCTAATAGGATAAATAGTTTTTTGCCGGATAAAAAAGCCACGTTGAGGGTTGTTGATTCTTATTTTATATACAAACTTACATCATTCCCTATAATCAAACAAGGAATCAGCTTGTAAGTTATTCACAGAACAACTCTCATTTTTGTGTGTAATGAAATTGGGGATTGAAAGTTTATAAAGTTTTGCCTTGTATCTGCCAACTCATATCTCAATTCATAATTAGATTTTCCCGCCGCTCGTTACACATTGCCTGTTTTCAAAAAGGGAATTGCTTCGCTCTGTTCTGCAATGACGGATGTACTTTTTTCCGTTCATAGTTCATTGCTCTCATTTATATTGATAAAACTTTGGTATCATGTACTTTTCATGTAACTTTGTGCTTCAATTTATTAAATTTTAATCCTAAAGCTTTATGAAAAAAATGTTAGTAATTCTGTCGGCAGGCTGCTTGTTGTTTTCTTGTTCTCAGAAACAGCCCAAACAACCGAAAATTTCGGTAAAATATCCCGAAACCAAAAAAGGGGATCAAAAAGATGTGTATTTTGGGCAGGAAATAGCGGATCCTTACCGCTGGCTCGAAGACGACCGTTCTGCTGAAACTGCGGAATGGGTGAAAGCTCAAAATAAGGTTACCTTCGATTATCTGGCTCAAATTCCTTACCGTGCGGATATGGAAAAGGCTTTAACGGATATGTGGAATTATCCGAAAGAAGGAACTCCTTGGAAAAAAGCAGGAAAGTATTTCTTTTCTAAAAACAACGGGATACAAAATCAGGCTGTTTTGTATGTGAAAGATAATCTTACGGCTGCGGAACGTGTTTTGATTGACCCTAACACTTTATCGAAAGATGGTACTACTTCATTGGGGCAAGTAAGCATTTCGAAGGATGGTAAAACGGTAGCTTATATGCTTTCTACAGGTGGTTCGGACTGGAACGAGATTCATACTAAAACTATTGATGGCAAGGATTTGACGGATGTAATCAAATGGGTGAAATTTTCGGGGATTGCTTGGTATCAGGATGGTTTTTTCTACAGTGCTTATGATGCTCCTAAAGGCAGTGCTTTATCACAAAAGAATGAATTTCAAAAGGTGTATTACCACAAAATGGGTACTGAGCAAAGCAAGGATATCTTGATTTATGAGGATAAATCTTCTTCTTTAAAAACTTTTTCGGCTGGTACTACTGAGGGTGAGCAATTCTTGATTTTGACTATTGAGAAAGGTGGCGAAAAGGGTAATACTTTGATGATGCATAAATTGGATAAGTTGGTTGCTCCTTTTACAACGGTGGTTAATACTTTTGGTTCTGATTATGGGGTGGTTGATAATATCGGTGACGATTTATTTATTATTACCAATGCGGGTGCTCCGAATTATAAATTGGTAAAGTTTAATGCGAAAACTACCCAATTTACAGATGTGATTGCCGAGAAAGAGGATGTGCTGCAAAGTACTTCTTTTATCGGGAATAAAATTATTGCGAAATATCTGCATAATGCTTCTAGCAAATTAAACGTTTTTGCTCAGGATGGAAAATATGAGCAGGATATTAAATTGCCTGAAATCGGAACTGTAAATGCGATAACCGGAGAAAAGGAATCGAACGAAATGTTTTACGGTTTTACTTCGTTTACCAATCCGGGATGTATTTATAAAATGGATGTATCTAACCTGAAATCGGAGGTTTACAAACAAATCCAGATGGCTTTCAAACCTTCTAAATATGTAAGCGAACAAGTCTTCTATGTCAGCAAAGACGGTACTAAGGTTCCGATGTTTATTACCTACAAAGAGGGTATGAAAAAAGACGGTAAAAATCCTTTATTGCTTTATGGCTACGGCGGTTTTAATATCAGCTTAACGCCTTCGTTCAGCGTAAGCCGGATGTTGTTTTTAGAAAATGGAGGAATCTGTGTAACGGCAAACTTACGTGGCGGCGGTGAGTTTGGCGAAAAATGGCACGAAGCGGGAACGAAGCTTAAAAAACAAAACGTTTTTGATGATTTTATTGCGGCAGCCGAATACCTGATTAAAGAAAAATATACTGAGGCTAAGAAAATAGCGATACAAGGCGGTTCTAATGGTGGTTTATTAGTAGGAGCTTGTATGACCCAGCGCCCTGATTTATTCGGCGTAGCTCTGCCCCAAGTTGGTGTTATGGATATGCTACGTTACCACAAATTTACAATCGGCTGGGCTTGGGAAACCGACTACGGCTCAAGCGATTCGTTAGCCCAATTCCAAAACCTGATAAAATATTCTCCTATACATAATGTAAAAGAGGGCGTTTGCTATCCGGCTACTTTGGTTACTACTGCCGACCACGACGACCGCGTTGTTCCGGCTCACTCTTTCAAATTTATTGCTGAACTGCAAGCTAAACAGAAATGCGATAATCCGGTTTTAATCCGCATCGAAACTATGGCAGGACATGGGGCTGGAAAATCCACTGCTAAAATCATACAGGAAGCGGCGGATATGTGGGCATTTACTTTCTATAATCTGGATATGGAATATAAAAATCCGGTTAAGAAATAAAACAAACCCCTCTAAATCTCCCCAAAGGGGAGACTTAAAACGACCCTATTAAAGACAGGGATTCCTCGATTCCGCTTTGCTTCACTCGGAATGACGGAACAACCATAAAAGGATTTTAAAGAGGTGTTGGATGACGAAGTTGTCCAACACCTCTTTCCTTTCTAAAAAACGAGTATGACTGTCATTCCGACTGTAGCGATGAGGAACGAAGAGCGAAGTGGAGGAATCTCCTTGTAAAGCGAAACTTTAGCAGTAATACAAAAGTCTGCTGGAGGGCTTCGGCAAGGTGTCGCATAGGAGCGACACCTTATGACACCTCTACAAGTTTATATAAAATTGTATTTACAACTTATTTACCCGAAAAATAGAGATTTCGCTAGTTATAGACTAACAGCAATGATAATAAAACACTGTAACTCGTAAATAAATGTACTCCGCATGGAGTACATTATGTTTTGTAGTCATTATTCTTTACTTTTGCATAAATATATTATTGCTGAATAATGTAATTTTTGTCTTTTATAAACATGGAACAGCTCTTTTACGTTCGGCAGCCGATTATAAACTTACTTTTTTAGAACACAACTTATAATACAGTGCAGACACGACTAAATAAAGCCATAAGCGATTCGGGTATTTGCTCGAGACGCGAAGCGGATAGATTGATTGAAAACGGAAAGGTTCTCGTAAACGGGAAAATAGCAAGCGTGGGTACAAAGGTTTTTCCTAAAGACCAAATAAGAGTTAACGGACATTTATTGGAGGAGCGGGATGAAACCGTTTACTTGGCTTTTAATAAGCCTGTGGGCGTAACCTGTACAACAGACCTTTCGGAAAGAGATAATATTGTAGCTTATGTAAACTATCCTTCCCGGATTTTCAATGTGGGGCGGTTAGACAAAGATTCTGAAGGGCTTATTTTTCTGACCAATGATGGCGATATTGTAAACAAAATACTTCGTTCGGGCAATAAGCACGAGAAAGAATATGTAGTTACTGTAAACAAATCCATCACTGAGGAGTTTGAAAAAAAGATGGCAACGGGTGTTCCTATTCTAGGCGTTGTAACCAAGAAGTGCAAATTTGTTAAAGAAACTGATACCCGTTTCCGGATTACGCTGGTACAAGGCTTAAACAGGCAGATTCGAAGAATGTGCGAAGCTCTGGGTTATGAAGTAGAAAAGCTGAAGCGGGTACGTATTATGAACATTACGCTCGAGGGGTTACCTACGGGAGATTGGCGGATGTTTACCCAACAAGAAATTGATGAGATGAACAAAAGCTTGGAAGAGTCTGTCGGAGTAGAAAAAAGCACACCCAAAAAAGAAGCGTCGAAAAAAGCATCCGGTCAAAAAAAACAAGCTGCTAAAGCTCCCTCACACTCAGGAACAACTAAGCATAGCAACAAATCCTCTTCTCCTAAACCATCCAAAAAATCGGTAGGCGGCAGGAACAAAAATACGAATTCAAGTTTTGGAAATAAAACCTCGAGGTCCAAAAGGAGGAGATAGGGTAAGGCGGAAATATACTTGTTGAGCGGAATTACAAATTCTGCTCTTTCTTATTGTAGAATTTTTAATTTGCTAAGGCAATTAAGCAGGGTATTTTGTCATTTGTCTCGATGTTCATTGAAGTATTTCATTACCTTTGCAGCTTCACAATCTTTATCATCGGAATAGCCAACAAACATCCATTGACCACTTGGTTCAGCATGCCCCATATTTTCTCCATCTTGGAAGAAAGTTAAACTTTCCATTCGAACTTCCAACCTAAATCGATTACCCTCAGGTATAACATGAAGAGTATTTCTTCTATGGCTTCTTATATCATGTTCTTTGTCCGTGGCTTTTTGCTCTGTGTCATATGACAAAAAATAATCTCCATTCCCAATGAATGTTACATATTGTTTATCATAATCAGAAATTATTCCAACGGCTGTTAGGTAATTATTTTCATGGAGTAAGCATAATGCATATTCAGGTAATTCTTGTTTCATGGTTTTTTCTTTATTGTTTTTTTTCTGACCGTTACATGCTGTCGAAATAGTCAATATTACAACAATCAGCATGACATATTTCAATATTCTCTTTGTTTTCATTGCTTCAATCTTCATAATTACTTAAAAAATTCCCTTATTGAATAGAATCTCTGCTCTTTCTTATCATAAAATTTGTAATACAATACATCAGCGGCATTGCAAATACCGCAGAACAAAGAACTAAAATATTTCTCCTACATTCACTTTCAGATTTCCATTTACGGCTCCGCTTACAATAACGGCATCTTCGACAATGTTGATTTGACGAACTTGTATATTCTTTAAGTTCCCATTCAAAGTAACACCTTTGTACAAATTGTAGCTCTTTAATATAGTATTGGCTGAATTAAAAGCCCCCCCTATCTCGTTTTTAAGCGAAACGGTAAGCATGGGTTCTATCATCGACAGGAATTTCTTATGTAGCAACCAATTTGCCGATTTAACCAACGCGTTTTTAGTATTTACTTCAAAATCGAAATTGTTTACATTCAAGCTTTGACTGGCATTATCAAATGCCAATTTCCCTTTGCAAAATATATCTCCTCTTGCCGAGCCCGATACGGATACTTGTGCTATTACACAATCATTTTGTCCGTACAGATGTACCGATTCTATTTTTACCTTTTTCTTTCCCTGTGTAAATTCTTGTCCAACGACCATTTGCTTGGCAATTTCTTCTATTTTTGAGAACGGCAGATAAATATTCGAATGTATTGCAAAGTCGGGAGAGATAGACGAAACTACTTTATATTCGGGGAGCTTGGCATTATTCCCATTTCCTGCAAATTGCTTAGTTCCTACATTGGTTTCTATTACTCCGGTAACTCCCAGATTAAGTACCAAACGGTTGCCCGAACCTAAAAGCGGCGTGGAGCTAATGCCTTGCGGGCTTACTTTCATCCACACATTATATGTTTTGTCCAGTAAAATCGGATTCTGTATTTCTGCCCAAGTCTGGGACATAACTTTACGCAACTCCGTATTTTCGCCAATCGACTTATCTACGGCTGCTGCTATTTTCGACTTCATCGATTTTATTGCCACATCTGCAATAAACGTAACGGGTATATCAACTACTGCTGCTTTGATAACAGGTTTTTGAATCCAATTATAGCCTGTAATATTGGTTTGCGTTTGTATAGTCCAATCTTTGGTAACTGAAAAAGCCAGATTTACATTTACCGACAGCGAGCCTGTAGCTTCGTAATAATCTTCAAATTTCAATCCTAAAGCTTCTTTTTTATATCCGGTTTTTACCCACACGTTCAAAGGCAAGGCACAACTGATTACATTACCCGTAAGCGAAAAACGAAAATCGTTTACTTTGGTAACTTTTACCATCAGGTTATCGTCATCTATACGATTGTCTTCGTATAATACTCCTTGTAAATTTTTATTCAAAGCTTTTTCGAGCTGGGGAATATCCAAATCCACAGTTACCGACATGGTTGAAGGTTTCACTTCTATAAGGGGGGTAACATAGGCTTCGGCAGGTTTTACAACCTTTAGTTGTGTTTTACAGGAAAACAATAAAAGGGAACAGAGGCTGATGAGTAATATATTATATTTCATGCTTCGGGATTAAATGAGTATATAAAGTTCATAAAGTTAAAAGGTTTATAAAGTGGAATGTGAGTTGTGAGAAGAAAAAACTTTTCATCCATTTTATTCTTTCTGCCTTTTTCTCGCCAAGTACAATCCTAATACATAATCTATAATTGATGACATTGTAGGGTTTTGAATTATGAAGCAAAATTACTGCAAAAACAGCTAGATTCAAATTCTTATATCTATTAATTTCTTCTTCTTTTAAAATTTATAGCCCTCAAAAGTTTCAACAACTTTTGAGGGCTATATTAGATTAAATTATTCTGATTATGTAAAGAATATTTATCAAGATAATTTTTCCATTTTCGGATTTACTACCATTGCATGAAACCCTTCTTCAATATCTTTCAGGCAATTTACGCAAAGGCATTCTTCATAATTTTCTTTGATATAATTCTGCATTTCAGTTGTAAGATGTATGGTTGAACATCCGCAGGAAACAATATCGTCATGCCTGCATTCAAAGGATTGCCGGCAGCGGGGGCATATTTTTGTATTCATGGCTTTTGTTAGTTTACAAGTTTACGGTTGACAAGTTTACTACATTTACTTTTTTCCGTAAACCAGTAAACTCATAAACCGTAAACTAAATTTCTATTGTTTAATCAATTTGGTTTGAAAAACCCTTCCTTTGCTATCTGAAAGCCTTACAATATACATTCCTTTTGGTAAACTGCCAATAGCCATCGTTTCGCTATCATTGGTAAGTTTGCGGGTTAAAACGTTTTTACCTAAAGTATTGAATATTTCTACTTGCGTACCTGCCATGGCTTCTATGCTTATATAATCTGCTGCCGGATTGGGATAAAGGTTTACAACCAGCTTATCGGAAATTTCTTTTACTGCATTAGTTTGTGACCATTTTGCATGTACAGTTGTATCTTGTGTTACGGTAATCTGAGTTACGCTGTCGCCGCTAAAATCGGAGTGGGTAAACCATCCGGCAAAGGTATAGCCTGCTTTAACCGGAACAGGTAATACTACTAAAGTATTTTCAAATACTACGCTATCATTAATAGCCGTTCCTCCATTTACATTATAATGTAAAGTGTAGGTCGGTATTTCTTGTTCTATCGCCAAATTAGCTGTTAAACTGGTATCACTGCCAAAGGTATTATATACCACACAATAGTAACTGCCTATATGACTCGCCCCGAAAGTGGAAATATGATATTGCGGAGAAGTTGCTCCTTGTATGGGTGTTTGGTTTTTAAACCATTGGTATGCCAATAACCCTGTGCCTGCAGCTTCAATTTTCAAATTGATTTCATTATTTATCTGGCATTGGGTATTAGAAACCGGATGCAGAGTAACTTCAGGGGCTTTCATTTCGCCATAAGCCACATCATTAAAGGTTAAAACATCGGCAACGGTCAATTTATCCATACAGAAATAGGAAGGGGTATTCATAAAGTTTCCTGCCATATCGCTCGAAAACATAGAGAATTGTATATTATCTACTTTCCCTAATTTAGTCATATCTACCCAAGTCCAGTCTTTAAGAATATAATGCTTGCTTAATGTATCGGAACGGAAATCTGCCAGATAAAACTCTATGGAATCTGTAACAACTCCCTTTAGATAGCCTTTTATTTTCAATTTAAACCAATCTTTATCTGTACCGGATGCTCCTCCGAATTTTTTGGCATAAGCATCCCCATCCCGCATAGAATTATAAGCTACGGTTGTATTAGCTATATAAGCTCCTGTTAAATAATGAGCAGAATCGCCGGAAAATTTGATAATAGGAAGATAATCGGGACCCATGAAATCGGAAACATAAGCCAATATATAAGATGTTCCTGCACTATCAACACCTCTACCTGTTTTGGCACTGAATTCATTTCCATAGCCGGACGTAGCTGTATCGCTATGGTTGCTGCAAGTAAAACCATCCCAATAAGGATAACCATATTCATCGGGGTCTGCCACATATTGACGGTACATTACATTGTCAACCGTCAAATATTTAAACCATCCCAATTCATAATCATCACTTTCGCCTGTAATAGCGGAATTATCCCAAATGCTATTAGGTGTTGTAAGCACAGATGCATAGCTACTTGCATTGCCCGAAAATTTCAGATTTTCAGAAAGGGGTACATTCACTTCCATCGCTCCTACAAATTCGGTAGAAGTTTCGCCTAAGCTGCCTGCACTTTGATTTACACCGGTATATACTTTTACAAAATCGATACCCTCTAAATGAATACGTTCACCTTTACTGTTTACTGCCCAAGCTATATCGAAATAGGCTTGTGCATTGCTTACATTATCGGCATAACCCCACGGATATTCGGGAAGTGCAAATATAGAGCCGTTTTTCTTGGCATTCGGTGGCAATAGAGTTCCTGTAAATTTTAAAGTATCGTGCGGATACCACAAAGGATAATAACTTTCCTGCTTATTAAAAGTGTTACGGAAAACCTTGCCGGATTTCCCTTGATTGTCTGTCCAATCTACATCGGCATTCAAAGGATTAGGTTTGAAATAGCTGATTTCATAGTCTTTAATGGTTGCTTTACGATAGTATTCCGAACCTGCCAGCTCGTACCATTCATCGTCGGGCAAACCGTTTCCATTAGCATCTACGGATACCATCACAATACCGGGTTCGGCACTGTTGGTAAAGCCGTTTCCATTAATTTTTAAATCATAAGCGTTGGCATTGTTTTTTACTTTATGGTCAAATCCAAAAACCACGTAGCCTCCATACCCTCCCAAGCTAACCATAGTACCGGTTTCTGTTCCCAATACTTTTACTTTGGCAACCATAGAATCGGGCGTGTCGCCTGTGGTATAAAGCGGCATTTTGTTGGTTTGCTGCCCGGGTGCAGGCAGTATTTCAAATACTTTGGATATGTAGGGAGATAGCGTTTCTTGTGCCATTACAGCCGAAGCCAAGCCCAAGCCGCACGCCAAAGCCATACATCGTTTCAAAAAAGAATATTTTTTCATGGTAAATAAATGTTTTGATTTAAAAATATATTAGTTGTAAACCGGTTTTCTTTTTTTGTTGAGTCGTTTGAAAATGTTGAGTTGTTGAACTGTTGATTTCAGGTTCGAAGATTGAAAAATTCATAGTTCATACATCATAGTTTATCGTTTCTTTACAAACACCATGCTATTCGGATTCAGCCCTGCTCCAAACTTAAACTTCAATTTTCCTTCTTTGGAAAAACAATACACATCTCCCGTTACCGTAAAATCTCCGGCATCGGTAATATATACATCGCCTGTATTCGGATCCACATTGATTCCATAAGGTGTATGAAGCTGGGTTCCGTCGGTAATGAAATTCTCCCTTTCTATTTGCTCTGTTTTTACATTCAACACCTTAATCCACATCACATCGGTAAAAAAATTATAACTATACATATAGGCATAATCGCCCGCAATGGTAAAATTCAAAGTATTCAAATTGGTAAATGTTTGTTCCAATTTATCCGTTTGGCTGTTAATTCTCTGTAAGCAATACTGTCCTTCGTCGGGATTTCCTCTTGATACCACATACACATCGCCATAAGCATCTGCCTGAATTCTATAAGGATTGGGCTTTACCTGTATTTTTTGTATTTCGGTAAAAGAAACAATATCAATTACCGAAACGGTATTATCATAATCCGGGAAATTTAAACCTCCGGAATTGCTTACATATAGTTTATTGTTTGCAACACATATTCCATCGGGATTTTGCCCTACTTTTACAACTGCCTCCACTTGCAATGAAGCGGTATCGATACGGGCAACGGTTCCATCAAATGAGCATACATACGCCTTGTTTTTATCGAATGCTATGTATCGCGGCTGACGAGGAACACCTCCATCGCCAAAAAGTGGAATCTGCTTAATCGATTTTCCTGTTTGTGGGTCTATTACTTCTACTTGGCTCGATACATTAACGATGCAATACATTTTTGAACCGTATAATTGTAAATCGTTTCCGGTATCGCCCAAGCCCCGTGCATTCTGCTGCTTAAAATAATCTTGCACCGGATGTTTATCCGTAAAATTGAAATACGTAAGCGTGGCATTGTTCATATTAAATAAACCCTCATTAAGCACCCAAACAATAGCGGTGGAATCATTTTGAGGCATATTGGGTATCTCCAGAACATCATCTTTAGGTTCAGGAGTACATGCCGCCATTCCTAAGAGAATGGGTATGAAGGCTAAATATATTTTGTATAATTTCATGAGCTATATGTAAGTTGTGAAAAGTGAGATGTAAATAGGTTTTTATTTTTCTTCACAGGTGCTAATTCCTCTTATGTGATATATAATGGGATTTGTATTATCATGTTCAAATATGACCTGAAAATCGATACACGAAGTTCTATTATGAAGAGTTTTTTTCATGTATAAATGATAAATATCATCAATCGACGTTTCAAAATCCTTATTTTTAAATTCACTTGTATTAATACCTAATTCTAATTTTTTAATTTTAGAACCATATTTCTCAAAAAAATCGGATAAAGATTTTAGATGCTTTGGGTTTAAATAATTAGTATCAGATTGTATTTCAAATGTATAAATTGTTTGTACTTTATGTAAAAAGATAGAATCTACAGTTTGGGGTTGCTTTATATATAGCATTTTTTGAAATTGATAATATCCATTTTTCTGTACACTTAAAGAATAAGACGGATTCAAATCTAGATTTTCAAAACACCTACCATTTATTTTAATGTAATCGCCGAATGAACTCGTAAGCTCAGCTTCTATTTTTATACTATCGTGAATCAATCCCTCTTCATCATAAAAATTCAAACAAAGATTTCCTGTTTGTTTTGATTGACCAAAAGCAATAAATGTACTGAGAATCAAAAAGGATAATAATATTTTGCGTTTAATCATTTTATATTTTGTTTTAAAGGATGCATTTCTATGAAATGCCTGTTTGTTACTATTCGTTTTCTACTGTCCTGCTCCCCTTTCCCTTGTGGGGAAAGGGGTTGGGGGATAGAGGTCTAAAAAGTCCAAGAAGCTCCTGCTCGGAACGACCTTCCGGGCATAGGAAAATTTCGGACTACCTCATATTGTGTATTTAATAAATTAATGATTTCAAAATTGACTTTCAGTTTATTCGATTTAATCTTAAAACAGCGGCTTGCCAGCAAGCTATGTTCGGTATAGCCTTCCAACAAATTGGCACGGGTATTATGGTTCAAAGCATAGCGTTGTCCACACATCAATACATTGTACGATAGTTTGAGCCAAGGCATCTCCAGACTTATATTGCCCGAGCCCGAATTAAATGGCGTATAAGCTATTTGATTATCGTAAGTTTTCGCATCAGGGTCGGTTTTATCCAAAGCCTGCTGGTAGGTATAAGCCGCTTCGCACGAAAGATACCATTTATGCCCAAAATCCCAACCGGCTTTCAAAGCTACATCTATACCATTGATATACACCTTTCCCAAATTCATCATGCTCCATGTAAAAAGATTTTTGGTAGGAATGGCAATAATTTTATCTGTTACACGGTTATGGTAGGCATCTACAGATACCGATATATAATGCTGCTTTGCCGTTTTGCTTGTTTGTGTAAAAGCTACACCCACATTGAATTGTTGCGCATTTTCAGGTCGTAAATTGGTATTTCCGATGCCTGTATAATATAAATCGTTGAAAGAGGGCATACGGAACACATTTTTGTAAAACGCTCTGAACTGAAAATCTATCTTATTAAAAGGTTTTAAAGCCATAATCAAGGCAGGCGAAAGTTTATTGCGATTTTCAGGGGTCTCTCCCGTTTCCACTTTATCGGTAATAAAAGTATAAAGCAGACTTCCCTGTGCATCGAAATGTTTTGAAGTATATTTGATTGCTGCCGCAGATAAACTAGACCAGCGTACCGGATAAGCAAACGCATATATATTTGCATCCAATGTGTTCGATATCATGTCTGAGGCTAAAGAAGCTTCCCAATGTTTGGCTATAAAATAAGAACCTGCTGCCGACAAATAGTATTCATCTTGTTTATAGATGTTTTCCTGTTTTCCTGATATATTTAAATAATCAGGGTCGAGATAACGGGTATAGGTATAATCGTATTTGGCATTTAATTTTAACCTCAATGCAGGCAATAAACAGGTTTCGTAGCACGACTGTATAAAAAAATCTCTATCCCATAAACGCTGCGAACTATGCAGGTTATAAAAAACCGTAGCTCCGGGCAATCCCCGTTCACTTTGGTAGTAATACATTTTTACCCACAGCTTGCTCAAACTGTCGAGTTGGGCATATAATCCGCTTTCGGCACGGAAAGTCTGCATGTCCGAATTATTACGGTATTGTTCAGAAGTATTGCCTCCATAGTCGAGTGTAAAAGGATATTCCCCATCTGCCTGCTGGTAATCGGCAGATAAGGTAACAGCTACTTTATTACTAATTTTTTGCTGCAATGTAAAAGCAGGATTAATAAATCCGAAAGAACCACCTTTGAACGAAACCGTTCCCTGCGTTTTTTTATTTTCTGCAAAACGAGGCATACTGGTGGTTATATTCAAAATTCCTGCCGAAGCAAAAGAGCGGGCGGTTTGAAATATATTATCAGCTTGAGCATTCGACAGACTAATCTCGTCAATTTGGTCGAGCGAAAATTTACCTAAATCTATCTGTCCGTTTTGTGCATTGGCAATTACAATTCCATCATAGCTCACGCCGGTTTGCTGTGTTCCCAATGAGCGGATAGAAACCGTTTTCAATCCGCCGATTCCACCATAATCCTTAACAGTAACTCCCGAAAAATGCTTTACGGCATCGGATAATTGTATCCCGTTGAGTTTTTCCAAACTCATGCTGTTAAGCGTTTGTGTGGGTGTGGATAATTGTTGCAGTTCGGGTGTACGGCGTGCGTTTATTTCTATATTTTTTAAATGGCGGATACTATCCTGCTTGGTTTGAGCAGAAACAAAATTTAGATTTATAAAAACAAATAAAAATACAAGACAGTGTGTTACACAAATACGCGCCGCCATTGCAAGGAGGAACGACGAAGCAATCTGTTGAACTAATGAGCTTGCTTCGCTCACGCTCGCAATGACGACAGAGGTGTGTTCGCAATGACGTACTATTTCAACTTTGAAAATAGTATCATTTTTTTTGTATAAAAATGAAGTAAATAACATATTAGCCGTTGTGAAAATTACGGCTTTCGTTAACAGATAAAATCGAAATGGAAATAATATGATAGATTGCCATCCGGTTTCAAGCTCTATTCCTCGAAAGCTTAAACTTGACCTTTCCTATACCCTCTCCATAAGAGAGAAAAAAGAAAAAAGCCTTTTGCATCGGCAGGTCTTCTGACTTACTCCGTATTTTGAACGCCTTCCCAATTTTCAATTTATAAAAATCAGTGGCTAAAGAATTGTTCAAAACTTATAAGAGCTTACAGCAGCGGGACTGTTCAGGACTTTCACCTGATTCCCTTTTCATCAATTTGCACGAATATACAAATTGAACCAAATGCAAAGCAAAGGTAGAAAGATTTTTTGAAAGAGAAAAATGTTTTTAAAATATCTATCTTTTCATATGTTATATTAGAACGTATAGTAAATATTCCTACTTTTGCAGACCAAATCACAGCCCATATTTTGCTCCGTAAAATTATACATATCGACATGGATGCGTTCTATGCTTCTATAGAACAACGCGATAATCCTGACCTGAAAGGCAAGCCTGTTGCCGTAGGCAGGGGAAAAGAACGCGGAGTGGTTGCTGCTGCGAGCTATGAAGCCCGAAAGTACGGCATACATTCTGCTATGCCCAGTTTGGTAGCCATGAGAAAATGTCCCTATTTAATTTTCGTCTCTCCCCGCTTCGATGTTTATAAGGAAGTATCGAGACAAATAAGGGAAATTTTCTATGAATATACTGATTTGGTAGAGCCCTTGTCGTTAGATGAAGCCTATTTGGATGTTACCGAAAATAAAAAAGGCATGGTTTCCGCATCTGATATTGCCCAAGAAATTAAGAAAAAGATTAAAACGCAAACCCGGCTTACAGCTTCTGCAGGCGTTTCGTGTAATAAATTTTTAGCCAAGATAGCTTCTGACTACCGCAAGCCTGACGGGCTTTTTGTTATTAAACCTTCGCAAGCTGAAAGATTTGTAGAGCAACTACCTATTGAAAAGTTTTTCGGGATTGGTAAGGTAACTGCTGAAAAAATGAGAAGTATGGGCATATATACAGGCTTGGATTTAAAGCAATATGACAGGACTTTCTTAATAAAAACTTTTGGTAAAGCAGGGGCTTATTTTTACGATGTAGCCCGCGGTATAGATGAAAGACCTGTACAAAGCAACCGTGTCCGAAAATCTATCGGAGTAGAACGCACCCTAGAAAATGATATTACAAACACTTTTGGTGCTATTACAGAATTATACAGGATTACGCAGCTATTACAACAGGATATAGACAGACTTGGGGTAAAGGGTAAAACTGTAACACTCAAGCTCAAATACCACGACTTTAAACAAACCACGATAAGTCATACCTTTGCCGAACCTGTATCATCATTTCAGGTACTTCACGAGGCTGCCAAGCTCCTTTTGCACAAAGCTGATTTGGAAGGAAAAAGAATCAGGCTTATGGGACTTACCTTAAGCAATTTTGCAGATAGTGCAAATATGCAGATCCGGATGGATTTATAAATCCAATAAATCTCTTTTCGATTCAATTTTATCTAGATAAGATACTAGGCATATTAACTTTTAATGAAGGTTATAATTAATATCTTTATATGAGAATGGATCTACTGCAATTAATATGTACCTTTTATTTTGCAACCTGCTTATTTTTGCATTCTTAGAAAAATGTGACGCATCAATTCTTATCTTCCAATAAAGAAAATTAAAGTTAGG
>JAVBQU010000036.1:0-4431 GCA_031548675.1 Bacteroidales bacterium | reverse complement strand
TGGGTTTTGACATAATAGCGTAGGCACATCTTCAAATTTAGTGTGATAATATGGTCTCCTTTGCATGTTTTTCCCGCATTTTGCACAAACAACTATTCCACTAAGAGGGTTTTGGATGCTATGCTGTCTAGGTACCTTTGGCACGTTTAACTTCCTCCTTGCTTGGACTATTTTCCATGTCTTTAGGTCAATTAAAGGCTGATGTAAACCATCAACTTCAATAACATCTTCGGTATTTCTTGGTCTGCTGATAATTATTTCCCCATTTTTTGACGTCTTTACTTGCTTTCTGGCTTTCCACTTGATTTTTCCTATGTATACAGGATTGCTTAGCATATCTTTAATTGTCTGCAAACTCCATTTGGCAACATTTCTTGGTTTAAAACCTAATTCTGTCATTCTTCTTGCGACTTCGTGCATGGATAGTTGCTCATAGGCATATAGATTAAAAATGGTTTTTAATCCTTCAGATTCTTCTTTATTTTCTATTAAAGTAAAACCTTTGTCACCTTTAATTTTAATTCTTTCATATCCATAAGGTGGAGTATTTCCCACATATTTGCCCTCATTAACGGAATCAATTCTGCCATTATTAAGCCTTTGATTAATTTTTTTATATTCTCTTCTGGACATAAATAATCCGAATTCAAAATATTCCTCATCACTTTCATTGTTTGGCTCATATGTTTTCAAAGGTGTTATAATTTTAGTACCGCTATACTTAAACACTTGAGATACAAGCCCTTGATCCATAGTATCGCCTCTTGCAAGCCTTTCAACTTCCACAACAAAAACACCTGTCCACATACCGCATTCAACATCATTTAATAATTGTTGCATTACCGGTCTTGACGCAATAGTTTCGCCAGATACAATTTCCCTGTATATGCTATCTTCACTGATAACAATTCTCATCTTGTTTGCGAGAGAAAATAATGCTTTTTCATGCCTTTTTAATGTTTCTCCTTCTCCGTGTTCTTCTGCAAGAATATCCTTTCTTGACTTTCTTAAATACATACAATACTTTTCCATGTTCGCTACTCCTTTTTAAAATGTATTTTTTGAATCTCCAACATATTCCTTGAAGGCGGTGCGCCTTAAAATATGTTTTTCATTGGCATGTCTACAAAAAAATCAAAAAAATAAAGAAGTCAAGGTCGCGAAGCGTTCATTTTAACCTTTACTTCTTTATTTTTTTGATTACACTCTCAATTGCCAATGAAAAAGATATTGCACTATGATGAATTATTTTTAATTATATTTAGACAACAGAAACAATTATCTTAAATCTCTAAAAAATAAAATCAATTCGGATAAATTATATTTCTACAGTTTTCCCCCATACCCCAATTTTGAGTATATGCAGAAACGCAAAAATAGACCACTTTTTTAGAAGTAGTCTATTTTTTCTTTATCTGCAATTCTCGTTCACTAAGGGGGTATGAGATACCATGGCTACTCATTTTAAATTACGGCTCATATCCAACCCCTTCGGATTCTTCTAACTTACCAATTCTTTGAGCTATATTTGGGTGTGCTGACCTTAATTTAGCGGATATATCTGTTTCTCCTGTAATACTTATTTTTTGCACCAGATACAATGCGTCTATTAATTCTATTCCATATCCTACCTCATGGGCGAATGTATCTGCTTGAAATTCATTTTTTCGCTTATCAGACGAAATAAGTACTTGCATAATATATCCGAATACAAAAAATAACGCTATAAATATAAAGTGAATTATCGCAATGAAAAAACATATTAATCTTGATTTTTTAAATATCAGCATAATTAATTCCATTATTAGCAAAATAAAATTAATTACTATCATAATCAGAGAAAAAATACCGTTTCCAACTTTTACAATCTGCTCAATAATACTATCACCACTCACTAAATGCCCGAATGTATTGGCAATCAACCCTTTTAGCTGTTCTTTGGATAGTGTTTCCATTGCTCCTCTTGTTACTGCTATTGTATTCATCCCTACAGCGAATACGTTAACATACATATTATCAATAATGCGGATTTCTATTTTCTTACTCATTAACTCATGCTTTTTTTCTACCTCGTTGTAAACCTCCTCAAAAATTGGCATGAGATATTCTTTTTCCTGCTTCGTGTACAAGTCCCGTATATTGTTTATCACCCTCATAATTATTTCTCCTATGGGCGATAGGGCAATAATTATAGATACAAAATATATTACCAATGTAATTAAGAAACTTCCAAGTAAATAGAATGATAAAAGAAAATAAATGACAAAACAAATAAGGCTTGTAAAATTGTCTCTCATAATCTTAGTTGATAAGGGTATTTCTCTATGTTTTAATGATTTATTTAACTTATTTCCTGTATTTCTGAATAAGTCTTTTATTTTTTGAAGTCCTGATTTAAAACACTTACGAAACTTATTCATTATTAATCACTCCATTAAAACGGTTTATTAATTTGAACTTTGCTATTTACCTGAAAATCTCTTGAAAGATAAAACCCCTCTCCTGTTCTAAGTTGTTTAATATCATCAGGGTGATACATATATTCCCTTGTCAATCTTGCACTCCCGAACCCTGTTTCGTGTGTATTTAATCCTCTTTGCTGTAATTGGTGGGTAACGTCCATTGTTGCCCTTGTTCCTAAAACATTCGCCCAATGTTCAGCATTTACACCACTGTTTTGTCGCATGATGATATAGTTATTGCAATTCTCTATAATTTGCTCCTTGAAACTTTTGTTAACTGCTGAATCAAGGTCACTAAGACTTTGTGTAGCCAGTATACAAGTTATATTTGCACTTCTACTTTTGTTTACTAAATCAACTAACCCAAGAGAAGCATAACTGCTAATTTCATCAAAGAGAAAAAACGCCCTCTCCTTTGGCTTTTGAAACAAGCTCCCTACAGCTTTTTTGCTGTCTATTAGTGCTAATTTTCCCATTGCGGGACTGATTTCAGGGTAAACAAGCGGATTTAGGATAAATAATATAATGGCATTTTCTTGCATTGCCTGTGATATGTCTATTCCATCACTTGAAAATATTTTACCAATACCACTTTCTGCAATTGTTGAGAATCTTGCTATGGAACTTTGTGCAATTTTACCGCTTGTTCTTGCTATTTCTGAGTTTTCAGAATGCATATCTTTGTCAATCAATCCTTTTTTAAATAGAATTGCACTGAATTCCTCGAATTTGTCTGTATTCATAGCTTTAATAATTCTATGAAAAGATAGCGGCTCTTTAGCGATTTCAAACAATTGCAAAACTCTTTGTATGTAACGCTCTGCGTTAGCTTTGTAGTGTTCTTCGCTCCATTCGGTCATATTAATTAACATATCTTTTGCCATAGAAGATGAAGCGTTTTTAAAAGGATTATAGCGGTCTGATTGATTGAGGTTATTTAAATTGATGACATATACCTTTTTGCTTTTATGCTGATTTAAAGTATTGATGATATCTAGAATTGAACCTTTTCCAGTATCACCCTTACCGTCAATAATCAGCGTGGGATAATCCTTTTCTATCCCACGTTTGATAAAATTAGATAACCCCACTGTTTTTCCTGATCCAGTTGTACCACAAACAAAGACATGCTTACAATCATCTGGTAAATATATTGGCTTTCGTCCTGCGTTTCCAATTAAGATACCCTCTTGGTTTATAAACTTCTTAGATGCTTTATTTTGTCTTCTAACCAGTCTCAACTCCTTACGAAAATGAAATATTCTCCTTAAATTTATATGCTTATTTATTTCATACCCAATAAAAATACTGGCAATTACAATTCCAGTAACCAATATTAAATTGTGGTGCTTACTTGCTCCGTTCCCAAATTATTTTTATAAAATCACTCATTTAATCTCTCCTTTATGTATTTTAAAATATCTTCCATACTAAGCACTTGGGTATTGGGATATGCATTCATATGTTCATCTAGGATTCTTTTTACTCGAATTTGTGTGTTTGGCACAACCCATTTTTGATAATCATATTTCATAAAATTTTCTTTCATATTTTTCACTTGCTTATCCTGATTTTTAGATGTTAGTTCCACTTCAACACAATACGTTTCCCCCTCTTTTGTAAAAGTAAAATCTGGTCTATGATTTCGATTTCCAAAACCGTCTATTCTATGTAATTGTTTTTCTGTTGTAATATCAGACAAAGACAAACTATATTTTGAAATGAAATAAATAGCTGTATCTAATACCGCTATATCGTGAGGGATTTGTTCTACTCGGATTTTATCGGTTTTTCTCGATACGCCTATTAATATTCTTCCCTTGTGACTTAGTGTATATAAATATGGAATACCATATAGGATTTTTTTACGCTCAATATATCCTGCTTCTAGCAATACTTTTAATCGTCTGTCTGCTGATCGCTGACTTGCAAAACCGCATAACAATCTTACATGACGTGCAAGACAAAA
>JAVBQU010000020.1:0-2872 GCA_031548675.1 Bacteroidales bacterium | reverse complement strand
TTATTTAACAATGAAATGAAACAGGTCAAATTATAACAAAGCGTTTTTTACAAACGAACCAAACTAATGAGTAGAAAGAAAATACCGGACGGAATTCAGGCAGAAGTGATTTTTAAATCAAATCGGGAATGTGTAGTTTGTGATAACCACAAGAGGGGTGACCATATCCACCACATTGACGGAAATCATTCAAATGCATAAAAGATACAAAATTTAAAAGCTCGCAAGAACTTGAGCATGTTTCAGATGTAGTCAGTTGTATTAAAAACGGCATTGCTTCAATAATTTAGTATAAAGAATATGTTTTGGAAAAATGGGAAATGGAGGTATCTCAAGAAAAAACATGTTATTGTATTTCAGATTTTTGTGTAACTTTGCAGACAAAAAAAAATGTTTTCTATAAATAAATAAGGCTAGTAAAATCTGATGATTTTTTCATTTTTGTAAACACATATTGCATAATACATGTTTACAAAGTAGTTACTAAAATCTTGTAATCAATGGAAGTTAAAATAAATTGACGGACAGAATGTATATCTTAATTTTTTTATCATGCAGTCAAATTGCATTTTTTGTGATATTATAAATAGTAGTGTCAAAAAGTCCCAAATTGAGAACACAATATTATACGAGGATAACCATTTCATTATAATTCCGGCTGTAGGTCCTTTGTTTCCTGGGCATGCGTTAATTGTTAGTAAAAACCATCATTTTAGCATTGCTCAGATGTCCCTAGAAGCAATAGAAGATTGTATTTCTTTAATGGATGATATAGCAATGCAATCACAAAATATTTTTCCTAACTTAATTTTTAGCGAGCATGGAGCTTGTTCTGAACAAGAAAGAGGAGGCTCTTGCGTAATCCATGCACACATACAATGTATTCCTATTTTAGATTCTCAATCTCTCAATAATATTGACCAATTTGTTCAAAAAACTTCAATATCAAAATTTTCTGATATTCAACAACTTAAAAAACCATATTTATATGTTAACGTAAATGGATTTTTTAATTTTTACATATCCGAATCAGTACCATCTCAATTAATTCGTCAAATAATATATGCAAATAATGGACGAATGGATTGGGACTGGAGAAGAGATAAAAAATTGGATATGGTGAAAGAAACAATAGAGTTGTGGAAGAAATTTAAAATATGATGAAGCACATAGATCCTGATATATTTCATTTTTGGATTAATAGTTATCTTGGAAAGAATTATTACTCTCAATATAAGCATGTTGAAGCTGGAGTTAATCAGGATGATTGTGCAATAATTCGCCTTGACAAAGAAAAAAAACTCATAATAACAACTGACTATTTAAATGCCAGTCCTATAGCGTTAGAATTAGGCATTGGAAGTTTCTATGATTTGGGAAGAATAACAGTAGCGTCCAATATTTCTGATTTATGTGGAACTGGTGCACAACCCATTGGATTCTTATTAGGCATTGCTTCAGGAAAAGAAACAAGCCCTGATAATATTGTGGAATTTGTAAAGGGTGTAAAATATGAATTAGATAAGCTCAAGATTCCTTTGGTAGGAGGCGATACTAAACTCGGAAAGTCAAATTCCTTTTATGGTGTTGCTGTTGGATTCGCTGATAATTCACGAAAATTATTTCCAAAAAATTCAGCAAAAGAGAATGATATTCTATGGGTATCTGGAAATACTGGTTCAGTAAGTGCAAGCGTACATGGACTATCTCTAAATTGGGGGACAGATACTTGGAAAAAATGGGCAACTGAAAGTGTAATAAATCCAAAACTGCCAATTCATTTATCTAAACAATTAGCATTAAGCAAGATAGGAAATGGAGGAACTGATTTAAGCGATGGATTTGGGATGGATTTACTAAGCCTATGTAAAGCAAGCAATTTAGGAGTTCATATTAATGCTGATAAGCTCCCAGCGAACAAAAATGTTCAAAAATTAGCAACCCATTTATTAATTCCAGCTTGGTTTTATTCCATTATTTGTGGTGGAGATTTTCAATTCTTAATTACTACAAATAAGCGACATAAATCTACAATGAAGAAATTAGGGTTTCATGAAATTGGCTTGTTGAGAAATATTTCTTATGGATGTAAGATAGAATATAAATCACAAATTTTTGATATTCCCAACTTTGGACATCAAGATGTTAGAGGAAAAAATTTTAGTGAAGAAGTAGCGTATTTATTAGAGCAATTAAAAGTATTATTTCTATGACGATAAATGAAGAAACGCTCACGCAAGTGCAAGATAAAATAAAAGACTTGTTTCTTAAGCAAGTTCAAAATGGCAAGCAAAGTAAATCTTTGAATAATGAAAATTTATTGGCTTGTGGTCAATTTTTGGAGTATTCTGATAGTAACCAAAGAGGTCTTCATGGTACAGCTGCCGCACTAAGGGTTATTTCCCATTATGAAAGAGATGATACTTGTAAAAATGTAGTAAAATCATTGTTGGAATATGCAAAATCATTTGTAGTAATAGAAAAACAACTTGATTTTATTAATGAACAATCTGCACTAATTGACGATAATAATATTATTAAAAAAGCAGAACTGTTGTATTCTCTATCATTTATAAAAAGTGGCACCGCAGACTGTGACGATTTAATTAAAAAAATTGCAAAAGAATTAGAAGACAATCAAATAAACAAGGAAAGTTGGACTTTCTTTATGAATACGGAAAATAAAGAAGAAGACATAATACCTACAGCTATGTCAGTATTAGCATTACATGCAAACAACTTTGAAGGATATAAAAAGGGAAGAACATTTTTATTAAATGAAATCACTAAAATCATAAAAGAAAAGATCAAGGATCCAGAAACGTTTTCCAAGATTGTACTAGCACTTTACGTTTTGGTTTTTACTGCTAAT
>JAVBQU010000200.1:0-3635 GCA_031548675.1 Bacteroidales bacterium | reverse complement strand
ATTACTAAAGCTATGCTTACGGTTAATGTTGCTGATGATACTGTAATTGTAGGTTTTAATCCTTCTGTTTATGTTCCTAATTATACAATTACAGGATATGTAAATTCTGATACACAAGATTCTATAAACACACTGCCTGTTGTGGGTATCGCAAGTGGTATTTCTTCTTCTACTCCTGCCGGAGTTTATATTGATAGTATTACAGCCAATGGCGGCGTAGATGATAATTACGATTTTATTTATAACAACGGAACTTTAACCATTATAAATATAAGTCTTGATATAGAAAGCGTATCAGTTGATGGTCAACAGATCACTTCTGAAGATGGAAAGAACTATGTGATTAAAGCAGCATGCGGAACAGGTTCTGTAAAAATTGTGGTAGAAGCAGATCCTTATGCGATAGTAAAAATCAATGGTATTGTAGGGGATACGCTGACCTATACCATGGGTAAATACGGACCTAACCTTGTTCCTGTACAAATTTCGGATAGTTCAAATAATGTTGAAAATTACATGATAACGGTTTATAAACCTATTCCTGCTGAAGATATCTTTATCAAACACTGGAGCGATGTAGTTACAGTTCCTGCTACTTTCCAAGGCATTGCCTGCAATAAAGTAGAATGGTATTTCCACGAAAATCCAAGTGCAGAAGGTACAAAGATTGATAGGAATGTAATAAAAGGATACCTGAATACAACCAAGGAAGGTTACTATTCTGTTATCATTAATGACACTTTACCTACTTGCCCTGTTCACATAACATCAAGTGATATAAAGACCAAAATATATCCTAATCCTGCAACTAAATCTCAAACTTTTGTATTCGAAAGCGGTTTGAGTGATGGCGAATGGCAAAATGCAACGATAAACATTGTTGATATACAAGGAAGATTATTGAAAACTCAAGTTTTAACAGGTCCAAGTATGGAAGTAGTTTCTCCTTCAGTAGATGGAACTTATCTTATCTATTTGAATACTCCTAATGTATCTAAAGTAGTTAAATTGATAATAAACTAATTGTAAATAGATCATAAAACAATACCCTCTGTAAAACTGTGCTTTCGGAGATTCTCTGTAAGCACAGTAAACAGAGATAATGAAAAAAAGGATTTAATCAACATTAAAATTACAGACAAATGAATATTAAAATATTTACAGTTACGTGCTTATTAACATTGGGCTTATACAACGCAGCAAGAGCACAGGAAACAAATGGCGAACCCGTTTATCCGCGTCATGAGGTTACAATTGGATTGGGAGGCGGGCTCTCAACTTTAAATTACAAAATAGAAAACGGAACTCATACCAATGGATTTGGAGGACAAGCTGGTTTAGGATATATGTTTTTCTTCTCTAAACATTGGGGATTAGGTACAGGTATAGACATTAACTTGTTTACTGCCAAATCAAAATTAGACAATGGTGTGGGCGGAAGTTATAATGCAACAGTTATAAACGGGCTTTTACCTAATGATAACTTCGTATTTAACTACAATCTTTCTAACTATGAAGAGAAACAAAAGGCATGGTATCTTTCTATTCCTTTGATGCTCCAATTTCAAACTGCAGGAAAAAACAAATTTTTTATTGCAGCGGGTGGTAAAATTGCATTTCCGGTATCTAGTACCTACAAAGCAGATTCTTACACTATGCAAACCAATGGTGTTTTTCCTGATGGACGTACTTATGATGATCTTCCTCAATATGGTTTCGGACAATTCGACAAATCTTCGGATGGCGATTTAGACCTTGACCTTGCTTATTTCGCATCTTTAGAAGCTGGTGTTAAATGGCAGCTTTGCAAGAAAAACTCTCTTTATACAGGAATTTATTTAGATTATGGATTAAATAATGTATATAAAAAATCAGAAAAAGAGTTTGTTGAGTATACAGGAAATATGGATGTCGTAACAAACAGTTCAGTGCAATCTAAAATTAATGGCGTAGAATCTGTAGATAAAATGACTCCATTAGCTTTAGGGATAAAAATAAAATACGCTTTTGGTTTAGGCGAAATCAAGAAAAAAGCTAAACCTCAAGAAGAGCAACCCAAAGTTACTGAACAAAAACCTACAGAACCAGTTGACAATGGCGCTGCTGAAAAAGCACGTCAAGAGGAAGCAGCACGTCAGAAAGCATTAGCCGATGAAGCTGCTAAAAAAGCAGAAGCTGATCGCTTAGCGGCACAGCAGGAAGCTGCCCGTAAAGCAAAAGCAGATAGTTTAGCACAACAGGAAGCTGCTAAGAAAACACAACCCGAAAAAACTACTAAACCTCAACAATCTGCTAGTGATATAGCTATAATTGAGGAGCCTATAGAGGATTACAATCTTGCACAAATTTCTCCTGAAGAATATCAGAAGAAGAAACTTGATGAAAAGATAGTTTTATTGAAGAAATATCCTGAGACTAAATTCTATATCTATGGACATACCTGTGATCTTGGCGGGGATGAAGTTAATGAAAGAGTTGGTTTAAGAAGAGCTGAAAAAGCAAAAGCATATCTTATATCAAAAGGCATCGACTCTAAACGTATAATAGGTATGGCTTCTAAACGTGATACAGAACCTGTGGTTCCGAATACAAGCGAAGAAAACCGCAAAAAGAACCGCCGCGTTCAACTTGTTATCAAAAAATAAGTTTTAACATTATGCAAAAGAGACTGTATCAAATCTGATACAGTCTCTTTTTGTTTATCTGTGCCTGATGAAAATTAAAATATCAAACCTCTTCGGATAATACAGATTTTAATAGAGTAATTGCAAACGCTAGTGAAATATCTGGCTTAAACAAACAGATTGATTTTTTTAGCTGCGTTTGCTTCGGTTGTTGCCTTGCAAAGATAATATGATTTTAGGTTTCTGCATTTTCCTTAAACCGCTTATTTTATTTTGGAAAGTAAATACAACCTCTTAAAATGCTTCTCCTATTCTGAAATAAATACCCCAATCATCTTTACCCCAAGCGGCATCAACTCCTATGTTCATTTTATATTTTGGAAGCACTTTATACCGCAATCCGATGCCTCCACCGGCTAGCAGCGGACTGGTATAATCAGGACTGTTGGCTAGGGCTAACCCCAAAAAGCCTACAGCCCCCCATTTTTTGTAGAAATTCCAGCGTAATTCCGATTGTACGGCATAAATCTGGTCGCCGCGATATTCTCCTTTGGTATAACCCCGTATGTCTTTATTACCTACATAACTTTGCGATACAAAAGGGACACTGCTTCCGATAGCCGCATCAACCGCAATACGGGATGCGATTACTATTTTTTCGTTCAATGAGTAATAGGAATTGACAAATATGTTGATTTTATTAAATGTACTGTCGTTAGAAAGCCACGAAGGGAACGTTTTGAAAATAAAAGCTGCCATAAGTCCCTTGGTGGGAAAGCTCTGGTCGTTTTTAGAATCATAAATCAAGCTTGTTCCTATCGCATTTTGATAGCTGTCAGAGTTTATAGAACCTGACTCGGGAGTTTCAAACACCAAATGCGATTTAAAATATTGTCCGCTTATGCCCCAATAAAAGTGGTCGTAAATACGTATGGATGGAGCTGCAAACAGAATGGTTCCATAAGAATTATAAGGAATTTCGACGTATTCGTCGCCGATGGTTTGATAGGT
>JAVBQU010000132.1:0-6437 GCA_031548675.1 Bacteroidales bacterium | reverse complement strand
TGCCAAACCTGTAAAAACTTTTACAGAGTATAATTTTTCAACAGAAAGATTTACAGGAGTGGTAAATGTATAGGTAATTTCTTCATTCGTAGATAGTGTATCCGTAATCGTATCTGTTACAGGTGTTAATCCATCTATTTGATAGGTAATTGGGAAATGAGAAATATCACCCTTACCCATATTTTTCACTTTAACCGTTACTTGAGCGGAAGCAACAGGGATGCCGGAAACAGGAGATATTAAACTGGTGATACCTGCATCCAAAATAGGTAAGCTGTTTATGCTTACTCTAGCGGTATCGTTACTTCTGTCAGAATCTGAAGTTACAGATGCAAAAGCAGTAATATTATATGTTCCGGGATTGTATAAATTTATATTGCGTAAAGTATAGTTAAAAGATTCACCTCCTTTAAGAGTACCACTATTTCCCGAATTGTAAGCAACAACATTGTAAGTTAGATTATTTACTTGGAAAGTTAAGGGAATACCCGATACATACGCAGAATCCATATTGGTTACTTTTACTGTAATAGAATCGGTTGCAGAGTAGATGGCATTGGCAACAGGATATACCATTTCTACTTTTACATTAGGCATACTCTTTACAGTATCTACTTTGATATCTGAAATTTTTAAACCTTGAGCATCTCCGGTAAGGTGAAATGCAATAGCATAATGATTACTATCGGGAACTGTAAAATATACGGTATGATTGGCCCCTGAATTTTGGGCGTCAATAGCGGGGAAAGATGCTATGGAAGTCATATTTTCAACATGATTGGATTTACCTATTAATACCTCAATATTAGCGGGTTTGGTAGCATTTCCTATCGTAGCATTGAAGTCTAAGCGTATTTTCTTTGTAGGCTTTAAAATCAACTGTTTATTTATAATATAGTCATCAGCAGGTTTTCCATTGCTTACATATGAAAATCCAATTCCCGAAGCACTAAACCCACTGGATGATACAGACGATGCATAAGCCCATCTATTTCCATCTTGGTTACCATCTATAGATAAGAGATTAGTAGTATAAGTAGGCACTTGATTTACTGCGTAGGGAAGTATAGTTTCAACTGCAGCATTGGAAATTACAAAAATAGAACTGTCATTATAACGTGCTTGATCTGCCGGTAATGAAACCCATACTTTTAGAGTATCATTAAAATTTACTGTGGCTCTGAAAGCAGGTTGATTGGCAAAATAATATACTTTTTCTTGGTAAGGTTGAATGGTGTCGGTAGAGGACATGGTAAAAACGGTGGTAGATTTATTAACCCTGCATCCCATCGTAAAATCATGTACAGGACTTAATCCTATATTTTTTACTCTTAAACCTACAGGTAGGCTATCTAAACCGGCAACGCTATTTCCCGGAAACAATATTTCTGAAACAGTTAAATCATTATCAAAAGCTGGTGTAATGCTAATATTTTGAATGCTAAGTGACTGTGTTCCGGGATTACTTTGGTCATGCGTTTCAAAACAGACATAATAATCTCCTGCAGTCGGTGCTGTTGCATTTAAATAAAAAGTATTAACTGCAATTCCACTGATAAGTCTTTGAAAGAGAGTTTGAACTAATGTAAATTGATTATTAGTTTTGGTGTATAGATTTACAGCTAAAGGTAGTCGTCCTGCAGCGGCACTGGTTTTAGCTTGAAAACTTACAGTTACAATTTGATTAGCATTTAAGTGCAATGGACGTGAGAATAATAAATCATTAGAAGTTGAACCAGTGGCTCCACTATAGAAGAAAGTTGGGGGATTTATACCTGAATTAGCTGCCCATACCTTGCCATCATTATTGCTATCTAGAACTGTCCAGTAGTCTGCAATATACGGTAACCTTAATACAACTTTATTAGCAAAATCCACACCGGTGTAAGGGATAGTAGTCAACATAGGGATTATAGATGTAGCAATACTGTCATTAAAAGAAGTGCTGTCGTTAGGCATTTTTACCCAGGTTTTTAAAAGCTTAGTGCTGTAGCCCGATAAGTCATAAGTATTATCTAATGTAATATTAATAATTTCTCCTGCATTAATAGAAGTTGCCACATTTTTGATGCGGACGGTATTGGTATCTAGTTGAGAATAAATATTGCATTGAGTTATAGCAGAAGACCCGCTATTGCGTACACGTACGGTTACCTGTTCTGCATTAGTATAGCTGTATTTAGGGGTTGCAGGATTTATAACATCTACAATTTGAATATCATTTTCTTTAACCTCACTAAGAACAACATCTTCTATAAAGATATCTTTTCCCCCAAGTATTACTTTTCCTAAAAATGTGATATAATAAACGGTATCTTTAGTTGCTGTATAGCGGACAAATACATTTTTATAAGTATTGTCGTTTTTTACATTGGTAGCAGCGAATAAACGATTGCTTTGTATATAGGAGGATGGGGCTTTTGCGGGAGAGATATATACTTCAAAAGTATTACTGTCAGTTAAAACCTTAGAACTTGTATAGACAGAAAATTTTAAATCATAGGTTTTTCCTGCTTGAAACAAGAATGGTTGGCTTATAGCCGCCTCTATGTTTGCACCTGAAATAGTGGGGTTATTAAGTTTAATTGCGGGAACAACATCGGATGATGCATCAAATTGCCATTTATAGTTGGTTGTAGCATAGACCTCTTTGTCCCAGTCTCCTAATCCAGTTAAAAATGCAAAATAGGGGAGAGGTGTTGCAATTAATATGTTTTGTAAAATAATACCTTTTGTACCGTTTGTATAATAATTTAAATTTGTATCATTGTAGCGGTTTTGATCATTGGGCAAATCAAGATAGATAGAAAATGATTTACTTCAGCCGGTTGTTGATAAATCTAATAAAGTGTCAAAAGTTAAGGTCAAAGAGTTTCCTGTGGTAAGTGTATTAGCTAACATGAATTTTTGACTTACAGGTGTATTTCCTTGAAGTAAATAAGAAACAGTAATGCTATCTATGGGCTTTGTACCATTATTTTTAAACGTAAAGGTAATGGGTTCTTTCATAAAACCATCAGCATAAGGAATGGCAGTTCCTGTAGCGTTAATGACACCTATCAACGGATCTATGGTCATATTTTTTACTTTGTAGGATATAAGCTTTGCATCATAATCTTTGCGTTCCGATAATGTAAATCCATCCAGATAAAGGTTCGTAATTGTAGATTGAGAAGGAACAATAGCTATAAATTTGGCTTGTATGGTTTGTCCGTCATAGCTGGAAGGCAAAAATATTTGATAAGTAGTCCAGCTTTTGTTATTAAAACCTAATAAATATCTAGATTGCTGATCAGATGCAGTGGGCTTAAATAAATTCCAAATAGTATCCCAAGTTGTACCTCCATCTTTAGTGATAGCACAAGCCAAAGTCATATTGCTAGGAAGACTATTATTATATAAAGAAAAACCTAAGCAAATATTACTTTTTCCTGTCATATTAATAATAGGGGATATTAAAGTGGTTCTTCCAATTCTACTATTAGGAACTTTGGCAAAAGCAGAAGTAAGGCTTGTAGGGTCTGCTTTAGAAAATTTGAAATTTACGTTGAGGTCATCTGGACCCCACGTAACAACAGCAGCACCTCCTGTTGTGTCATTTGTTTGAGTCCAACCTACTTTTGCAATGGTTGTACTATCAAAGCCTTGTTTATAAAATGGCGTTCCATAATAGGGAACATCTTGTGCCTTGAGAAGCCCTGAACAGACTAACAAAGCAAAACTTAGAAAGAGAATCTTTTTCATGTTGTTGGTTTTTATTAATAATTGATTATTTAGTTATTCTAATTGTATTAAAAGGACAAAATTAGGAATAAATTCACTATATCCAAGAGAAAGATTTTAACAAATTAAGCAAATATGTTTATATCTAGTGTACAAACCAAGACTTTACAAAATAATATGCTTATAAGCTGCTAAAGTGAAAATCCTGATTTTTGAAATAACTTTTATAAAACAGATATAGCTGAATTTTGTTCAAACCTTATGCTTAAGCTATATCTTGCTTAAGTATATAATATTTAGCCGAAAAAGTATTTACTTTGCATAATCATTTACGAATTATGCAAAGTACCAAGCCTATTTTAAATATTTCCAACCTGAAAATCAGTTTTTATTCCGATAGCCGATGGAATGAAGTTCTGCACGGTGTAGACTTTTCTCTTGCACAAGGCGAAATATTAGGCATAGTGGGAGAATCAGGGTCTGGAAAATCGGTTAGTATGCTGGCTGTAATGCAATTGCTAAATAAAGGAATCTCCAAAGTTAATTCAGGCGAAATCATATTTACACCCAAAGACGGTTCTAACATTGATTTACTAAAATCGACTGAGAAAGAGATGCAAAGGATACGGGGGAACGAAATTACCATGATTTTTCAAGAACCGATGACAGCCCTAAATCCGGTGCAGCGATGCGGAGAACAAATGCTGGAAGCTATTTTGCACCATCAGAAGCTGAAAAAGAAAGAAGCCAAACAAAAGGTTTTAGATTTATTTGCAGAGGTTTTACTGCCCGATCCGCAAAAAGCCTTTGACAGCTATCCGCATCAGCTTTCGGGCGGACAGCGTCAGCGGGTAATGATTGCGATGGCTATATCTTCACAACCTTCGATACTGATTGCTGACGAACCGACCACTGCATTAGATGTCACTGTACAAAAAAGCATTTTGGAAACGCTCAAGAGCTTGCAGCGTAAAACAGGAATGAGTGTTGTATTTATTACCCACGATTTGGGTGTTATAGCCGAAATTGCAGATAGAGTGCTGGTTATGTATCGCGGAAATATTGTAGAAACAGGAAGCGTAGAAGAAGTACTTCAAAATCCCACGCATCCTTACACGCAGGGCTTAATGGCTTGCAAGCCGTCGTTGGATAAACGTTTGGAAAAACTGCCTACCGTCGCCGATTTTTTGGATAAGAACCATGCATTTGAAGAACATATAATATCTGCGAATCAACGCCAAGTACGGCGGGAGAAATTATATGCACAGCTGCCGGTATTGGAAATAAAACATCTTTCTACTTCATTTGTAACCCAGCGTAATTTATGGGGAAAAGCCATAAAGAAATTTGACGCAGTTAAAGATATCAGCTTTTCGGTTTACGAAGGAGAAACTTTAGGCTTGGTAGGGGAGTCGGGGTGTGGAAAAAGTACCTTGGGCAAAAATATTTTACGTTTGATAGAAGCCCAAAGCGGAAGAATTATCTATAAAGGCAAAGATTTAATGCAGTATACCAGCGAAGAAATGCGTCAGATAAGGCGGAAACTACAAATTATATTCCAAGACCCATATTCATCCCTCAATCCTCGTTTCACGGCAGGAGAAACTATACTCGAACCTATGCGGGTACATCACTTGTGGGATAATGATGTGCAAAGAAAGCAAAAAGTCTTGGAAATTCTGGAAAATGTAGGTTTGCAGCCAGCTCATTTTAATCGGTATCCGCATGAATTTTCAGGCGGACAACGTCAGCGGATATGTATTGCACGGGCTTTAGCCTTGCAGCCCGAGCTGATTATTTGCGACGAATCGGTATCTGCCTTGGATGTATCAGTACAAGCACAGGTAATTAATTTGTTGAATGATTTGAAAAATGATTATCATTTTACTTATATTTTTATATCCCACGATTTGTCGGTGGTAAAATTTATGTCCGATAGAATGCTGGTAATGCAGTCAGGGAAAATAGTAGAAGAAGGAGACCCCGATGTTATTTATAAATCGCCTCAAACAGCTTATACCCAAAAACTGATAGCTTCCATACCGGGAGTAAGGTAAATATAGATTTTAGATACAAGATACACAGGGGGACTATATAAAGTGTAATGCACAAAGATGTAAATTATAGAACGCTATAAATAAAAAGAGCTGCGAATAAATCCCATATTCGCAGCTCTTTCGTTTTGAAAACAAGAAAATTACTTCTTTTTCCCCTCTAATTTTTTATTCACGTCCAAAGCGTGTTTTTCCATTTCTGCAAAATTCATTTTTTCAAAATCAGGAATATTCCGCCAATGCCATTTCATAATCACTACGGCATCTTTCATCAAAACTAGACCGGGATTAGCTCTTACCATAGCTTTTAGGGCTACATCGTCGGTATTGTAGAACATTATATCTTCAAGATGATTCGCTTTTTTGAAGGCTTCAATTTTATCTTTAGGAGTAGCAGTAAGTACTATCAATGTATAGCCCTTAGTCAAAGCTTTATCATGTAATTGTTTGATTTTAGCAAATTGGCTTTGTTCCGTTTTATCCAAATTGTAGGCAGCAACCATAAAGTTGAATTCCGGATTCTTGATAATGGATTTCGTCATATCTCCGCCATTTTCTATATCCGAAATACCAAATCCGGCAACAGCAGGTCTGTTTTCGTCCACAATACGGTTTGATAGATATTTCCAATCCGCAACCCAAGCACTGTCTGTATGAGGC
>JAVBQU010000080.1:0-11501 GCA_031548675.1 Bacteroidales bacterium | reverse complement strand
AAATACTTTTTATTGAGTATATTTGCATTGGAATTTTGATCTTGGGTATGCGTATTTTGAATATATCAATTATTAAATATAAATATGAACGCATTGTGTAAATGCGATATAAAGTGTAAAACATGCGTATATTTGGGAGTTAGCTGCCAGCGACAGACGCAGTAGAAAATAATAAAAATAAGAGACAATGAAAATTAGAACAATTACATCAACAATTTTGAGTATGACAATCGTACTATGTTCCTGCAATTCCCAAAGCAAATACGACTTGGGAGAGACAATTGGTAAAAATGCAACAGAAGTCATCGGCAAAAATCATTATGAAGAAATCGATAGAGAGATGGTAACTCATCAACTTGCCTATGAAATCAGGGAAGATATGACCCAGTACAGTTTTGGTGATATTGCATTTGCAGACAATTCGGGAAATAATTTTATGCAATTAATTGTAAATTCTACAAACGAAAAGAAAATTATTGGCATATTCATTAATGTTGATAACAGTGCGACAGAAGGAGAGAAAATGAAAAACTATTTGGATAAGACTTTTGGTAATCCTGAAATAATTGTTCCCGAACCGACGGAAAAAATAAATGGAACATTATTTGGGAATTCAACTCACTATTGGTTGGACAAGCAAACCAACAGTTCCATCTATTTTTATAAAAATTATGCAGAAGCAAACGGAAAGCAAACTGTTGGTTATAGTGTGGAAATTATTCAAAACGATGCTATTCTGTCCGAAAATCCTGATTGGAAAGTTATTGATTGGTACAAGACAAGATTTTAATGGGGAGTAACGAATGAGAAAAAAGTTTGTATTGACAGGCATTTTTACCGCTATTCTTTTGTTTGCAGGTATCATAATCTACAATATTAATCTGCCACAATGTAATGAAAATAACGAAGAATGGCAGGAATTATCCTGCGGACTTTGGATAAACAAGAATGGCGATATTGGACTAAAAACTACTAAAGCCATAGGCGAACCAGAATTTATTGACTTCTATTTAACCAAAACGCCGCATGATATTCCATTAAAAGAGCTTGTTGATACCGCAACATTTCACTACATGGGAGGTTCGTTTTACAAAGACAAAAACCATATATACAATTATTTTCCAATGTCTGATGGTGGTAATTTTTATTCGATTGACGACAAGGCCGATTATTCCACTTTTGAGGTTTTAGGTGATGGTTGTTATGCGCGAGATAAAAGCCATATTTATGTGGAGAAACATATTGAAATTGTCGAAGTTGATTATACAACCTTTCAAGTAATTCAAGGTTGCTTGGCAAAAGACAAAAATGGTTTTATTTTTTGGACGGACAGAATTACGGAAAGTGAAGCAAAAGAATATCTGAAAGAGTTAAATTATAATGAACAGTAACAATGCCGGCAGCTAACAAGCAGTTTGGCGCAAGGCGGGCGACAGTGGGTAAATTGAAACTTTGTGCGTTGAAATCCCGCCTAGCGCCAAGCTGCTGGACGTTAGCGGTCATGCGGGCGACGTGAAACAGAAGATTTTTAGAAAAAACAAAATATATGAATACATTTAGAGTTTCGTTTTTAGCACTATCAAGAAGTTTTGACTTTGAAATGAAATCAGATATGGATATTATTCCAATATTTAATGATTTTATGTCAGCTTTTATTACCGATATTGATTACGAAAATTTCACTATCAAAATTAACTCTCTTCAACAAAACACAAAAGAGTTTAGAGAAAAGCTTGATTTATTTATTCAGAAATACAAGAATAACAAGCCAGAAATACAGAAACTAAATACTTATTTCAAAGATTTTGTAGAAGATGAATATTTTTTCTTTTTGCCTAATTGTATGCTTCCAAAAGAACAAATTAATCAATTATATACATACCTAATTGCGATGAGAGATAATATAGACTATGAAATATTATCGAAACAAATGGATACTGATTTTGCTGAATTATTTAATAATTATGATATTAATGTATTTGGAGAACATACAAAAAATAAAATTGGAGAATCAAATAAATCAAAACGAATTTGCAGATTTTGCGGAAAAGATTCGAGTAAAGTTACATTTAAGAAAGTTGCTCATACAATATCAGAAGCATTGGAGAATAAGAAAATAGTAACAAATGACGAGTGCGATAATTGTAATAAAAAATTTGGAGAAGGAATAGAAAATGATTTGATTACATATTTAAATCCATACCGTATCTTTTTTGGTGTAAAGGGGAAAAACGGAATTCCAAAATTGAAAGAAAAAAAGAACTTTGAAATCGAAAACACAGGGACAGGAACAATAAATATAGGGCAAACACTTACTGATGAAGAAATAGAAAAATTAGATGAAATTAAGCCTGATGATTTCAAATTGAAGCTTGAAACTAATCAAACAATTACAGCTCAGAATGTTTATCGAACACTTGCAAAATACGCATTAGGAACTATTGATAGTGCAAACATAGAAAATTTTACAGAAACAATAGAATGGATAAATTGCAAGAAAAATTTCGATAATCTTCCTAAAGTTGCAATATTACAAGATTATAGTTTGTTTTTAAGCCACCCTCAATTAATGGTCTATTTGAGGAAAAATGACAATCAGAATTTTCCTTATGCAGTTGCTGAATTTGGGTTTACCTTTTTTAGATTTGTTTACATTATTCCAGCGACAAATAAAGATAGTGTCGATTTCACAGAAGAAGAAAATTATAAGACATTTTGGAACTTTTTTAAACATTATAGTTCTGGTTCAAAATGGACATTTACAAAAATGAATGATAATATTGCAAGGAAGTGTGTAATGAATCTGAATTTTGAGAAGCAAAAAAATAATGAACAAATGCACGAACCGCCAACAAGCGGTTTGCTGTAATGCGGGGCGCATGCCCGCAGAAAATCCTGTCGGATTTTCAAGCGTTCGCGCCCGCGCGAACATTTGTGAAACCCCGCACTACAGCAAGCCGCCGACCGTTAGCGGCAAGCCCGACAACACGGCGGACAGTGAACCGAAAAATTGAAAATTGAACCAAATTAATAACCGTCCGACCAGACACAAAACAAAAAACAATGAGTATGAACAACGAATTTGATTACTATTTGATTGAAAGCGCACCAAATTGCCAATCACCTTTATTGATGAATGATGACGAAATCAATTCGGGAGGAACAATGTTTTTGCGTAGAATGGAGAGAGTTGATACGAACAAAATCATTCATTTGACATTTAACCCACCCTTCCCACCAAAACCAGATATGACGGATTATCTTTTTTTACAATGTCGAGCTGTATTTTCGAAGAAAATTTACGACATATTAAAAACAGTTGAAATTAAAGCTTTCCAACTTGTGCCAGCTTTAATCAAAGACCCCCAAGGGAATGAATACTCTGATTATTGGATTGCAGGAGTTTACAATGAATACGCTTTTTTAGATAAAAATAATTCGAAATTTTCGAGGATAGATTCAAGTGGATGTTGGAAAATGATTAAATCAATGGTTATTGACCAAAAATTAATGTCCGAAGTTCCATTAGAAGAACGCTTAATATACGTCGGCAAAGAAAGTAGTGCTTATGTATATTATCATAAATCCATTGTGGATTTGATTATGTCCGTGAATCCGACAGGTGTAAAATTCATTCCTGTTGAAGAGTGGGAAAACTAAATGCACTGTAAAGACGAAGGCCGAACTGGAGTTCCTAACTTTGCACTTGGAATCCCTATTGGCATGGGTATCGGAATAGCTATGGGTTCTGGGATGGACAAAAAGGCATTTAAAGAAGGACGACAATTAGACATCGAAGTAAATAGATAATACCAGCTTGCAACAAGGTTTTGCCGCAAGCGAGGGAAAGTACGGGATTTGAAAGTTTGTGCGGACTTCGCCAAGCCCGAACAGTAAGCCCCAATCCGTTGTGCACAAACGAATGGCGCATGTCAAACAATGTAAAAAAAGGAATAACAGTCTGACAAAATACTTAGGAAATGACATTTATTATTTACGGAAGACGAAAAATTCGGATTAAAAAATATGATGACTATCATGTTAAGTGTGATAACTGTAACGCTTATGAGCAAAGGTTTTCAGTATATCAAGAATATTTTCATATATTTTTTATTCCAATATTTCCGTCAGGGGTTAAGACGATTAAATCAGTCTGTTTAAAGTGTAATGATGTATTTAATGAAGAAAAAAGAAATCATTATTTATCTATTACAGGAATACCAATTTATATGTATACAGGGATAATTCTATTCATAGGATTAATCGCTACACTTGTAATCGCAAACATAAATACTCAAAAACAAAAAAGAGAGTATGTTTCTAATCCAAAGATTAATGACATTTATTTAATCAGAGAAGATGAAGACAAATCAACGACATATTATTTTTTAAAAATTAAAAATATAGATGTTGATACAGTTGAATTATTACATAGTTATCTTCAATACAACCGTTTCATTTCAATGATGGATGATTCAGATTATTTTGTTAGTGATGAGATTTATAGAGTTTCAAAATCGGACTTAAAAAAATTTCTTGATAGTGGAATGATAAATGCGGTAGAAAGAGATTATGATAAATCGAATAGATTTACAATTGAAAAATAAAACAATGAAAACACAATTACAATTAACACCACAAGACCTCGAACAAGGCAAAATTACCACTAAAATACACCTATCCGGAATCGAAATTGAAGCTATTATTTCGTTTGAAATTGATGAAGAACAAAAACCGGTAAAGGTTTTGAAAACCCTGAATAAATATCTTGAGTGGCTGGCTTCTGATGATTGTAAAAACCAAATTAATAACGACATAGCCGCAGTGCTGGATGTAGCCGAATTTGACGAACAAAGCGTACATATCGGAAAGCATCTACTACTGATAGTTGATGAAGAAGGAGACCCTGGCATCAGCTTTTTCATATCCTGCAATGTTCCCGGCTCAGAACGCAAACTCGAAATCCAAGCTGTGCTGGGTGGAAAAAAAGGAAAAGAGGTATACGATTGGGACACCGAAATAGTTTAAAATATTTAAAATAGAAAACATGAAATTGACAAAAGAAAACATTGAAAGCAAAACAGCAAAGGGAACTTTCTGCATATTTGGAATCCATACCGAAGCAGAAGTGGCTATTAACATCAAAGGAAGCCACAGTACCGAAAAATCGGTAGAAATACTGACCCAGTATCTCGACTGGCTGTCATCTGACGATAGTAAAGAATTTTTTCTCGATTATATGGATGGTTTATTAATGCCCGAAGAAGAACTATCTGAAGAATGGTTTGAAAATGTTACCATTAAAATAGATTCTAATTTCCATCACAATAAGCTCGGTATTGACGAAAAAGGCAATCCTTGCATCGACTTCGAACTTTTTTGCGAGGACCCAGAATCGGGCGACGAATTAGAAATTTTTATTGCATTAGGAGGCAAAGAAGGAAAAGAAGTACATCAGTGGGATGTGAACCACTAAGCGAGAACTGCATATTCAAATTATTGTGCAACTGCGAGCGGGGTTTTGGCATTAGCGGAAAGTGTAACAAAGCACTGCCAAATAACAAAAAGACCAATGCAAGAAACATATATACACGATAAGATTTTTGACAAAGATGACTTGCCGGCAAAAGGCGAATATGAAAATTGCATATTCAACAATTGCAGCTTTGCCGACAATGACCTTTCCGGGTTTAAGTTTATAGACTGCTCATTTAACGGTTGCAATTTGAGTTTGACAAAGCTCAACGGAACCGCATTTCGGAACATAAAATTTAAAGACTGTAAAATGTTAGGACTCCGTTTTGACACCTGCAATGAGTTTGGACTTTCTTTTTCATTCGACAACTGTCAGCTAAACCATTCTTCGTTTTATAAGGTAAAAATCAAAAAGACCATTTTTAAAAATTCCCAGTTACAGGAAGCCGACTTTGCAGAAGCAGACCTGACAAGTTCCGTTTTTGATAACTGCAATCTGACACAGGCTGTTTTTGACCACACTATACTCGAAAAAGCCGACTTTCGGACTGCTTATAATTATTCTATTGACCCCGAAATTAACCGGATTAAAAAAGCGAAGTTTTCAATCTTCGGCATCTCGGGACTTCTAGATAAATACGATATTGATATAGAAAAATAGCTCCTTATTTGGGCAGAAATTATTTATATATTTAATTTTCAAAAAGAATTCGTGAGATGGCTATGCTAAGCTGCATCTTAGAGAACCATCGCCTACCATTTTTGATAATTATAAATTAATGACCCATCTTTGATTATGTAGAACTGTGTGGGCAAATATTTCATGGGGACGCTATTGGGGCTGGGATGCCAAAGAAACATGGGCTTTGATTACCCTTTTAATATATGCCCTTTGCATAAAGAAAGCATCAGCATGTTTAGCTCCCCCAAAAAGTTTCATTTATACTGCGTATTGGCAAGCCTTACCGTTGTCATGACATTTTTTGGAGTAACCTATCTGTTGGGAGGTATACATAGTTATGTGTAAGTTTTAAAAACCACATAGACACATAGAAATCATAGAAAAACTATGTGAGTCTATTGTGTCTATGTGTAAATGCTATTTAAAAAATTAAAGTAATATAGCCTATTTCTGCTGCAACTGCTTGTATCTATCATCCTCTCTCATTTCGGGAAACTCTTGTATGTATTTCTGAACTAAAGGTGTTATATCCTGATGAGAAGGATTCCACAAAAGAAACTGTAAGGCATAATATTTATAGGCAGCAAAAGGAAGCAGCAATCTGGCAGAATTTAAATGCTCGGAATAAGGATGAGAATCCTGATTAAGCGTTGCTTGGCTTTTCATTTGGGTTTGGTCATAGTCGTTCACAAAGCTCAATGTATAGGTATAAAAATGAGGGCTGTAACATATATTTCCATTAATCGGATAGCGTTCAAATAATGTGTGTTGAATTTCTTTTAAATCATTTTCCTGATCAGCTAGTTTCGGATTTGATAATGCTGTTTGAATAGCATCGAGAAGCTTATCGGCATATTCGAAGATGATAAAATCTTTCGCATACTTAAAATACGCTTCATCTATCTTTTTGGCAAGGTATAACTGCTGAAAATCGGTTAAATCTTTATTAATCATTTCGGGCATCTGAGCCAAATATCCACGGGCTTCTTTTGCCGTTGACTTTATTCGAAATGCAGGTCTCGAAAGCTGATAATACTTCTGCATCGCTATAAATCCGTCTCCATTAGGTCCTCCTATTTTTATCTTATTTTTCTTACAGTTCCAACTAATAACAAAATCATCCAACGGACCTACAAGCATCTGAGGTGTAATATAAGTCTGTTCCTTTATTTTATAGCTTATTTGGAGCAAGTGCCCTACCCTGTTGGGAAAAGAAATATTAAATGCAAAATTCCCTTTGGCATCAACCTGAGCAGAATCTTTAAATTTTTCTCCCAATACAGGAGCAAAAGAATAATAAAGTACCCCTGCTTTCTTGCAGTTTTCGATACGCCCTTTTATGCTTACAAAATTTCGTATAGGAGTCGCTTTTGCATTTATGTAAAACAACAATAAAGCAATTAGACATATACATCCCCTATTTAAAATATTCTTTTTCATATATAGATAACATTTAAAACCCGTTATTGCTTCGCCTTTCAGGCTCGCAATAACGTGATATGATTGTTTTTAGTTCCCAAAATCTTTAGATATTAAGACACGCTATAGGCTAGACAAACAATTCTAAAGATAGTTTCACACCGTATTTCGGTCAAAAAACAAAGTTACATAAATGCTAAGATGTATCCAAATAAGTATACAGCAAACCACAAGAACTTTTTCATAATTCGAAAATCCAAAGAAATATCATTATCTTTGCTACTTAATTCAAAAAATATCAATATCATGTTAAGAAAGTACTTATTCCTGTTCATCGGTATGGCTGTTATGGCAGCAGGGTGTTCTAAAGCACAAAAAGAACCACATGCCCGTTACGACATCGTTCCTTTACCTGTAAAAATTACAGAAAAAGAAGGAAATTTTGCTTTAGAAAATGGTACCGAAATTTGTATTCCCGCTCAAAACGAAGCCTTGAAAAAAATTGCGGAAATGTTTATTCAACAAATACGCACCGCTTCGGGTTTGGAATTGAAAATTAAAGAAATAACCGGTTCGGAAACACCGCAAAAGGGTATTGTTTTTACAGTATCAAAAATTGATGAAATAGGAGCTGAGGGTTATAAATTATGGGTAGAGAAAGGAAAAATAGATATTCAGGCTAACCAGCCCAATGGATTTTTCTATGCTATCCAAACCCTTTTCCAAATGCTTCCTCCTGAAGTTTACAGCAAAGAAAAGGTAAAAAATAACCCTGATTGGAGCATTGCCTGTGCCGAAATTACAGACTTTCCCCGTTTTCAATACCGCGGTATGCACTTAGATGTTGCCCGCCATTTGTTTCCTGTAGAATTTATCAAAAAATATATCGACCTTTTGGCTATGCAGAAAATGAACCGCTTCCATTGGCATCTTACCGACGACCAAGGCTGGCGTATTCAAATAGACAAATATCCCAAGCTAAATGAAATAGGTTCGTGGAGAAACGGAACTTTGATAGGTCATTACAACGATACTTTCCCTCAACAATTTGACAATGTACGTTACGGTGGTTTTTATACCAAAGCCGAAGCTAAAGAAATTGTAGCTTATGCAGCTTCTAAATATATTGAAGTAATTCCTGAAATAGAAATGCCCGGGCATGCTGTGGCTGCCATTGCGGCTTATCCTGAACTTTGCTGTAGAAAAGATACTGTATTTGAAGTAGGTAAAACATTCGGCGTTTATGATGATGTTTTCTGTACCACCGATACCGTTTTTACTTTCTTGGAAGATGTGCTGACTGAAGTAATGGAAATTTTCCCCAGCCAATATATTCATATCGGAGGCGATGAGTGTCCGAAAAACAATTGGCGTAAATGTAAGCATTGCCAAAGCATGATTAAAACCCACAAATTGAAAGATGAACATGAATTGCAAAGCTATTTTATCCACCGTATCGAAGCATTTGTAAATTCTAAAGGTAAAAAAATAATCGGATGGGACGAAATTCTCGAAGGCGGTTTAGCCCCTAATGCAACCGTAATGTCGTGGAGAGGCGATGAAGAAGGCGTAAAAGCAGCCATGCAAGACCATGATGTGATTATGACTCCTACATCGTTCTGCTACCTTAATTATTATCAAGCCGACCCCCAAACAGAGCCTTTGGCTATCGGTGGATTTGTGCCTACACAAAAAGTGTATTCTTATAATCCGATGCCTGAAAATCTTCCGGCAGATAAGCAAAAATATATTATAGGCGTACAAGCAAACTTATGGACAGAATACATTAAAGATTCTAAGCTCGTGGAATATATGCTTTATCCTCGTGCTAGCGCTATCGCAGAGATAGCTTGGACACCTAATGAACGTAAAAATTGGGACAGCTTTACCAAACGCATGTTAACCCAGTTTAAACGTTATGATTATTTGGGTGTAACTTATGCCAAACATTTTTTTGATGTAAAAGCTTCTTCGGAATACAATACACAAAAAGCTGATGTTGAAATTAAGTTCGAAACTTTATTCCCCGATACTAAGATTTATTATACTACTGATGGAACCGAACCTACCGTAAATTCTAAATTATACACAGGACCTTTCGGAATCAAAGAAAAAACGATGGTTAAAGCAGCCACTTTTAAGGACGGGAAAAAAGTAGGCAACGTCTATAAAAAAGAATTTTATGTGTTCAAATCTACAGGTATGAAATATACGCTTGTAAACGAACCTAAAACCTATTTAGGCACTACTAAATATTCTTTGACCGATGGTATTATGGCAAATTTGAAAAGCCCTGATACTTGGATAGGCTTTAGCGGAAAAGATTTAGACATAATCATCGATTTAACGAAAGAGCAAAGCATCAAACGGATTGCCGCCAATTTCGAAAGTGCTGTAGATTCTTGGATTTTTCAGCCTACGGAAATTGAGGTATTTATTTCCCCTGATGGAAAAACATTTACCTCTGTAAGCAAACAGGTATTAGGTGCAGATAAAAATACAGTCCCTAAAATAATTCCTTTCGAAGTACTGTTAAACAATGCTTCAACCCGGTTTATTAAAGTTATGGCAAAAAACCAAGGCATCTGCCCCAAAGGTCATCCGGGCGAAGGAAATCCGGCATGGCTGTTTGTGGATGAAATCGTAGTAGAATAAGTTTAGTTGACGAGATACTAGTAAACTAGTTGACAAGATATTCTGAAAGGACGAGGTTATGCCTCGTCCTTTCTACTTCAACAGGCTAAGCTGTAACATAAGCCGACAAAGACACGACCTTTGCCCGACCGACTCGGTAAGCCCTCGGTGACACTTGAAACAAGGGATATAAAAGGATAATAGAAAATCCGCTACAGTTTTAAAACTACAGCGGATTTTCTATTATAACCTATTGGAAACGCAGCTTATACAAATTTAATGTTCGCTTTTGCCGTATACTTTTCGCAATAGCGGCATTTGTAATACAGCTGAATGGAACGGCGGCATTGCACCTGAGCTTGCGAGAGCAGCGTAGCTAAATGCCGATGAACGAATGAGTTCATGAGACTGCTTCGTCGTTCCTCCTCGGAGTGACGTGTGCGTTTAACTCCCCTACTTTGGAACGATTGGGGAAGGTCTCAACTCAATAACCAAATTATCTAAACCCATATCGTTATGAGGAACAGTCCGGTTAGCCAGCTCTAATTCTATGGTATGATACGCTTTTTTCTGCATTTGTACCGGATTCATTTCCATGCTGAAACGTTCTGTAATCCCTTGGTCGGGAATACTAACCATAACACTGCTTTTTCGTTCTAATTTACAATTGTACATAACGCCATCAATGCTTACATTAATTTCTTTTCCCAGTTCCTTATCTGTATAATGCAAAACAGGTGTGAACTTTTGCGATGGGGTATTGAAAAACCATTTTCTAAAAATCGTAGTCTGCTTTAATCCATAATAATCCTTGCCTGCAAAACTATGATAACTTGTCGCATTCGCAGTATCTAAAGCGATGGGATTCATCAAAATATTTTTAGGAGAAACTGTAAAAGGCTCTGCAAAAGTAAGGGCTATTACTTCAATAAATTTTCCCTGCAATAAGTTATCGGGAATATTTACATTTATCGAATTACCGGAAGTTTTACAGCTAATGTTTTTATTTGTATTGAGAATTCTGGCATTCTTAATTTTTCCACTGATGCGGGGTAGTGTAATCGAATGCGATTCGGGTATTTTTTTTACCAGCAAATATATCGTATTGCCTTTGGTTGTTACATTTCCCCAATCGAAAAACTGCTGAAAAGGATTGGCTTGCGTAGCATAAACAGCCTCTTGGTAGGTTTTAACCCATTTGCCTACATTTAATAAAACTTCCTTTTCGTAAGACACTACCGAACCGTCGCCTTTGGGTCCTATATTCAGCAAATAGTTTCCTCCTGCACTA
>JAVBQU010000165.1:0-6737 GCA_031548675.1 Bacteroidales bacterium | reverse complement strand
TTTTGTTTTCAAATAATGTCTAGTCATAAAAATATCTGCTATTTTTTCAAACTTATATTTGTTATTTGAATTGCTATTACCCATTGAAATCTATTTGAAATTAGATCTTTTCTAAAAGCCGCATAAAGCCAAAACTATATCAATCTTTACACAACCATAGCCAAAGCATTCCCAAAAGCAGCATGAATACCTTTAAATAAAATGAGTTTATAAATAATCTGTTAAATAGAAAGATGGTTTTGCGGTGCTTGCCACAACGCTTTTTTATAATTCCCAAAGAATCTATTATTATTTTAGGCTTAAAATGAATAAGCCCAAATAAGATTTGAAGAAAATAATAATTTAAGTATTGTAAATTAACAAGAAGTTTATGCAGTCTCTAAGTAACTAAGCTGTGTGATAAATAAATCAAAAATGAATTATATCATATACCAGCCCTCTACCACACTCTTTGTTCTTCATTAATAACCTTACTTACTTGAGAAGTGTTTAAGATTTGCTTTCTTAGGTTTTGGATGGTTTTTTTGAAGATTATAATATCGCTGGTCTTTTCATCCTTAAAATATTTCTCGATGTAGGTTTTCAAAAGATTTTCATCTGATTCGGTTTTCAGATTAAGCATAGAAAACCTAACCGAAGCAGAAGGTCTGTTTTCCAGAACATCCCACCATTTATAGAGAGCAGTTATTATGTGTTTATCATCGCTTTTAAGAAATTGGCTGAAAAGATATTTTTCACTTTGTTTATAGGCTTTGCGACGAACTTTCCATTTTTTATAAAAACGTATGCCAAAATGAACAATCAGATATAGCATTCCTAAGCCCATAATTACAATACCTGTAAATTCATACCAAGTAAAGCCCCAAATTAAAAAAGGAATTTTGGCTGTGTTTGGGTTTTTTCCCTGATTTGCACCCGCTAAACTGTCTCTCAAGGTGGTTAAAATTCCCAAGTTTGCATTTTCTTTTATATGTAGTGTCTTTTCAGGTAAAATACGTTCCTGCATTTTACTTGTGTAAGGATTCCAAAAAGAAAGATGTATAGCAGGCAGAGTAACATTTCCTGATTTTTCTAATAAATAAGTGGTTTTTTGTAAACTTTGTCCATTTACATCCCCGCTTGCTTTTGAATCGCTTAATATCGGGTCTTTAGGATAAATGCTAGCCCAATTAGTTTGTTGCTGTTCCGCAATATTGGGAATAAACTGCGGCAAAGTTTCTTGGGCATCAATAGTAATGGTACGTTCAATAACATCGCCGACTTTAAGATTATCCAAGCCAACATTCCATTTTTCGGTAAGCGTAATATCTTCAGCTACAAACCAAGTACCGTTTTTTGCACTTTGAGGAATATCTTTTACTGTAAATTTTTGTTCAGCAGTATGGATAACTATTTTTCGGGAAGTAGAACTGCCTTCAGGGGGGCTTTGGGCGGTAATTTCTAAAGATGGAACACTAAATTCTCCTGTTTTATATGGAAATACAATGTAATAGAATTGTATGCCGGGATATTGCTTACCACCAACGGTAAACATGCCGGGTTGTGTTTTATCAAAAGGAACAATAAAAGCATTGGGGATTTGAAGGTTGATAAACTCCAAAGGCGCTGTAAACCATGTTTGGGTATAAACAGTAATATTTACTCGAAAAGGCTGTTGTACGTATACAGAGCTACGGCTTAAGTCAACACTTGCCGATACTTGTGCCTCCGCATTTTTGCCTGCTAACAAGAAAAATAAAAAGAAACTGGATAATATATATTTAAGTATAGGCTTCATGTTTATTTGTAAAGTTCAAATGTTTATAGGGTTATAATTTCTGCTTTGAGTCTATTCTTGTTTACTTGTAATTTCATTAGTTTATGTCTTATTTACTAGTCCTCTTGCATCTAATAATCATTCATTATTCAAAGTTTTTACATTCGGGTAGTATTTTTGCTTTTGTATTTCAAAACGGCGATGCAAAAATTCGCTTGGGTCGGCATTGGTTTTCTGCATCAAAACTTTAGTTTCCACAGGTACTTGTTCATCTATTTTAAAGTCTTTCGGTGGAAATTTTTGTTCTTTTGCCCGATGAATATCGCTTGCTACCTCATCCGACAAACGGTCGCCTTTCGTTGGTAGTTTTTTTACTTCCGTATCCGACGAAAGTTGTTCATCCTCCGATGTAGCTTTCCGTTCTTTTAATTTCCCTTTTTCCGTTTTATTCAAAATACTGTCAAGCGGACTTGCTTGAGGATTAAAACGCATGGCACTTTGGGCTTGGTCTTTCATCAGCTTGGCAGCATCAATACTGCTACGAACCTGTTTTTGAAGCGATGCATCTTGCTTGCCTGCACTTTGAAAAGAAGAGATAGCTTCATCATAATAACCTAATTTAGCTAAAGCCAAACCATAATTATACCGTCCAAAAGCCGTTGTATCATCCGCAAGCAGTTCGGCAACACTTTGATAATCTCCTTTTTTGAAATAAGCTGCCGCTTTGTGTGCATTATCAGTAAACAATTCTGCAGCTTCTTCATATTTACCTTTTTCATACAATTTTTCTGCACGGTAATTATCTGTATACCACCAATCGGCATGCCTACTATCGGTGCTGCATGAAGGAAGTAGCATGATGATAAATGGCACCATACACCATTGTACTACCCAGCCTTTTCGAAATCCCAGCAGTGCAATAATAAGAGCCGGAATAAGTAGCAACCAACCCATATCATCCCATTCCTGAGCGTCTTGTTTTTTATCTTTTTCAAAAACCAATTTATCGCTTATGCGTTTAGCAATGCTTTCTACATCCGATTTATCCAAAGTAATAGTAGTAATATTGATTTTATCGTTTTGTTTAAGATTACTCAAAACCGCAGGAAATGGCTTTGAGATTACACCGTCTTCACCCGGAACGGGAGCTCCGCTGGGTGTGGAAAATAGCAAGATTTCCAATCTGTGTTTCGAATTATTAATATGGTCAGATAACATTGCAGCTTCTGTATTATCTATCACATCAGTCATCAATAAAATAGTACTGGGTGCTTCTACACGGCTCATCAAAGTATCAATCAATTGAATGGTAAGCCCCAAATTAGTTCCTTGCACAGGCATAGAACTATTGTAAAGACTTGCACTTTGAAATTTTATCAGTTTATAATCAGGTGTAAAAGGAATTACCGTATGCGGTGTTCCGGCAAAAGCGATAAGTCCGGCACGTGCACGCGGATTAGCATCCAAAAAATCGGATATTTTCATTTTAGCCCGTTCTAGTCGTGAAGGTTCTATGTCTGTTGCTGTCATGGACTTCGATAAATCAAGTGTAATAAGAACTACTGCCGGAATTTTCTCACCCGGAATGTTACGTTTTTTCCAAGTAGGACCTGCCAAAGCCAAAATCATGCAAGAAAACCCTAATACCAAAAATATTACAGGTAATATAATAGCTCTTTTACTGCTTTTGCTAAACATGTATGGACGCAGATGGGGAGCTATAATATTCTTCCATTTCATTTTTCCCCTATTGCCTATTATTAAAATAAGCAAGACTAGGACTAAAGGGATAAAAATCCACAATGCCCACGGTCTCAAGAAATGAAAGGCATGGATATTAAAGCCCGAAAAAATGTTGGATAATAACATCATGTTTGTTAATTCTTAATTATTGCTTTTCCTTATTCCTTTAAACAGACTTAAAATACCGCTTACAAAATAAAAAACCAATGCTGATACAATGGCTATACCTAATGGGTACATATATAGGAGTACTACAGGTTTATACGATTCTTCTTCATACACTATAGGGTGCAGTTTGTTGAGTTCGGCATACACAGCCTGCATTTCTTTTTGGCTGTCGGCACGAAAATATTTTCCACCTGTTATTTCAGCAATTTGAGTCAGCAACTTTTCGTCAATGGCATAACCACCGCTAGTACTATTACCGATTCCAAGCGTGTAAATTGTAATGCTGTCACGTTTAGCAGCCGCTGCAGCATCAAGAGGCAAAATATCCGTTCCGCCATCCACGCCATCAGTCATCAAAAGCATAACACGTTGTTTAATGGTGTCTTGCCTGAATATTTTAATACCAAAAGCAATCGCTTCGCCTATACTGGTCATTTGTCCTGCCATGCCTACTTCAGTTTCATCTAGCAGCCAATCTATGGTTTGCAGGTCAGTGGTAAGAGGTGCTTGCAGATAAGCATGTGTAGCAAACATTTCAAGTCCCACCTGATCGCTTTTACGTTCTTTAATAAAGTCTTTCATTAGATATTTTACCGCCCCCCACCTCGACATCGTTTTGCCGTTTACTGCCCAGTCTGTCTGTGCCATACTGAAAGAGATATCGGCTGCCACTAAAAAACTGCGTACTGTGCGTGTACGCTTACCAGGATGACCTACCAATTGTGGAGATGAAGCCGCTGCTAATAAGCATAGCCAACAGAGTATAAGTACTGTCCATGAGAAAATATTTTTACGCGAAATCCATGCATTACGCTTCGGATGTTGGGCGGAAACGTTTACGGCACGACTAAAAAATGGAGCCAATAATGCTGAGCGGCGTTTGCGTAAAGCCGGTAGCAGCCAATACACCAGCAACGGCAAAGGCAGTAGGAAGAAAACCCATTTGTGGGCTATCTCGAAATTCATGTTATGAGCGATTTCGGGTAACATAGCGATGATTTTTTATCCATTGCCTGGCTTTATCGGCAAAGGCTTCTATTTGGGTTTGTTGTTCAATATTGCCGGAAAGGTATAAAGCGGTTAATAGGGTTTCATCTTGTGTATTAAAAATAGGTTTCTTACAACAACTGTTAAGATGATCAATCCACTGTTTTCCCTGCAATGAAGCAACTTTTTTACGTCCATAGTGCAACATATTTATTTGTTTCATCAGCATATTTACAAAATAAATAAAGTTGCCGTATTCTGCTTCAGGCAATAGTTTTTGTTGTTCAGCATCAATACGTTTGAGTGCTTCTCGGCGATAACGGTTTTTTCTAAAATGTACCCATCTCCACACAATTAAAACCGATACGCATAGTACCAACAGAACAGTTAAAACATACCAGCCCGGTGCTCCTAAAGTAAAAGTAACCGGCAAAGGTTCCATAAATTGTCCTAATGAGGGAATAGAGTCATTCATATTCTTATAGTTAACAAACAAGTTGACCGATAATTTGAAACTTTCTAGTTGTTGATTTTTATGCTTTTAATACTTTCCCATGCGTTCACGTATTTGGTCTTCTACAGGTCGGGAGGTTGAAATTACAGACACGGGAATTTTATAATGTTTAAATTCTTCTTTGAGTTGCAAAAGCCATTGTGCATAAGCCGATTCGTATTTTTTACCCCATTGGTTTTTGTCGTTATTCCACGAAATCTGGCGGTCTCCGTTGGTTAATACCAATTTACCATCAGGTAATTTTGCATCCATCGGGTCTTCGATATGAACCAGAATTACATCATTATGAGCAGCCATATTTCGTATATGGCGCTTATCTTCTTCGTTCAACTTAGCAAGGTCGGAAATAATTGCTACCACATAGTCATGTGTAACAGCAAGACGCGTACGGTCAAGCATTTTTGTAAGTAATCCTGTATTATTTTTTACATTTCGACGTGTAGGTAAAGCAGCATTTCGTGCTGCAACCAATTGCAGAAAATGTTCTATCAGAGATTTACTGCGTTTAGGTACAATAAAATCGGAACCATTGTCGTCGAAAACCAATCCGCCAAAGCGGTCACCACGTTTAAGAATAAAAAATGCGATTAATGCCGCAATATGCGCTGCGGTTACAGATTTTACATATTCCTGTGAACCGAAAAACATGGAGGCGGTTTGGTCTAAAAGCACAAATGCCGGACGTTCTTTCTCTTCATTGAAAACTTTGGAATAAGTATCATTAGTGCGGGCGGTTACACGCCAATGGATATTTCGGATATCATCTCCGGCAACATATTGGCGTACTTCTTCAAAATCAAGCCCGCGTCCACGCATTTTAGCAGCATGCTGTCCGGCAAGTATCGAATAAATATTTCGTTTGGGCAATAATATTCCTCCCTGCGCTATATATTCAAAACGCATCAGGTCATCCAAAGTAGTTACTATTTTAGCTGGATAGGTCATTTTTGTTTTTAAAGTTTCTAAAGTCCATAAAGTTTTAAAGTTTACATGGCTAAATGATGAAAATATTTAAAGAATATACAATCTATAAATATGTATTTCTTCAATATTTTGAATTTTACAACCTTATAAACATTATAACTTTATAAACTTTTTTATTCACTACATTACTGCCACATTTTTTAAAATCGTATCAATTACCTTATTGGCATTTACCCTGTCCGCATTGGCTTCGTAAGATAAAATTAAACGATGCCTCAGCACATCGTGAACAATGTACCGGATATCGTCGGGAGTAACACTTGTACGTCCGTCTAGCCATGCAACTACCCGTGAACATTTGTCTAAAGCAATGGTTGCCCGCGGACTTCCTCCATAGCTTATCCAGCGTGCAAGGTCTTTATCAAATTTATCAGGATATCGTGTTGCCGATACCAAATCGACCATGTATTTTTGGGCAGCTTGGGTTACTTCTATATCATTTATTTCTTTGCGGGAGTCAAAAATTACTTTGGGGTCTATGGGGTTAATTCTTTTTGTATCACCTTTATTTTCATTACGAACCAATTCCACAATTTTAGCCTCTTCATCTACATTAGGATACCCGATTTCTATTTTCATGATAAA
>JAVBQU010000150.1:0-9175 GCA_031548675.1 Bacteroidales bacterium | reverse complement strand
TCACAGCTTTTATTAGTGAAAATGAAATATGTGATTTCTACATTGCAGGAGCAGATGCTGTTGCTTGTGTTAAATCAACTTGTTATAACCTGACTAAAGCAAATTATAACGTTAACGTCTTATCAGATTGCATTACGAGTTACGATAAAAGGAAAATTGATGAAATGCTTCATTATTATGAGAGTAAAGGCAGTAACATAATTGGTTTGAATGACTTGTTATGGCAACGGAAGATAAAATAATAATAGGATTTGGCAGAATTAAAAAATACTATCCAAAATAAACTGCCTGCATACAACAGTCGTAGCTGTTGCACAGCTACAAAAGTCGAAGCCTTTAAGAGGTGTTTTATAATTTAAAAACTTGTTCGTAAGGAGTTCTGTTAATAATTGAACGTCCCAAAGTTATCTCATCCGTATATTCGAGATTATCTCCCACCGCAATACCACGGGCAATCGCAGTAACAACGACAGGATGCTCTTTAATATGCTTATAAATGTAGTAATTTGTAGTGTCACCTTCCATAGTGGTAGGCAATGCCATAATAACTTCCCTGATATTACCCTGCTGCACCTTATCCAATAAGGTTTGAATATTCAAATCATGAATGCCTATGCCTTCCATAGGAGAGATAATTCCATTTAAAACATGATAGTGTCCTTTGTATTGTGCGGTATTTTCAATTGCCATCACATCGCGAATATCTTCTACCACACAGATACAGGTAGGGTCGCGTAAAGGGTTGGCACATATTGCACAAATATCGGTATCGGAAACAGCATGGCAGTGCTTGCAATACTGGGTTTGACTGCGTAAGCGCGATATAGCAGAGGTAAACGCCTCTACTTGAGATGTTTCTTGTTTAAGTAAATGTAAAGCTAACCGCATAGCAGTTTTCCTACCTATTCCGGGTAGTTTTGCTATTTCATTAATTGCATCGTCTAAAAGTTTCGACCACATAAATTTTAATCCTTCAAATCCGATTTCTTTTGAACCCGTTTTCGGTAAGTATTTTTATTTTGTTTGATTTCGATAAAGTAACGACCATCTTTCTGGTCGGAGATATCAAATTTTAAGATATTTTCTTTTGGAAAAGTTGTTTTAATTTCTTGAATAATTTTTTTAGTTTCGTCAGTAATGGTTATTTCAAGGCTATCTTTTTTATTACTTAAGATACTGACTGCAAATTTCCCTTGTGTAAATGCCGGATACACATTTACAGCTGTAATAGAATCTAATATTTCATTTTTTAAACTATTATCTACTCTAAAATGATAATCAATCGAAGCCCCGAAATCGGGATTGAAATATTTAAGGATTTCCCCTTTCAGATTAGTTAAATAACATTTCCCTGTTCCTGCTTCAGCTAAAAACCAAAAATCCAATCCATCGCGGGCAGTATCGCCTACGTGAAAATAATAATCTCCGCTTTTCAGATGTAAAGTATCGCGGTAAACACTTGCCGAATCTAATGACCCCAAAGGATGATTTAATATTTTAGTATTTCCTGATTGGATATATAAATCATTTTCGTCATGAGAGCGGTTGTTGGTTTCCAGCACTACAATCAAATCTCCTTTGTAAAGCGGAAGCGGATTAAAGGGAACTTTAAGTTTATTATCAGCCGGATATACATCCTTTTGGTCATTTACTTTCTTAATATCGGCTTCAAACCAATTATCCTTATTTTTCTGCGTAAATGGTTTTGAAAGTGTTATTTCTATCGTTTGATAAGGTTGAATAATTCCTGTCCATCTATCCTGATTTTTCGATCCGTTAGCTCCATATTCTATTTGCAGGCTATATACAGGTTCGGGTGTATTATTTTTTACCAAAATGATAGGATTTCCACTACAAGGATTTAAACGTCCATACAAATCTTTAGTCGATGGAACTTTTATATCCCGCAATGCCACATCATTTTTAGTTGTATTGATTTTATATTCCATAACAAAGGTAGACATCGATTGCTGGGCAGAGGGTTTTTCGCAAACGTAAGGCTCCATATTCATATCTACGGTATGCGTAGTGCCGGGTTGAATGGGGAAAACCAGAATATCAGGATCAACCAAATAACCGGGACACCAATTGGCACGGTCGAAAATCCATGTACCTGCCTGTGGATACAGAGGATTATTTCCGCACTTACGCCAAAGTTGGGTTCTGTTTGCAAATTTTCCATCCCAATAAATATCACGGTATTTGGAACAAAATTCGGAACAATTGTCTGTTTTATCCATTCCATGTCCGGTTTGTATCATATAAACTTTTGCCAAATCGGATTCTTTACTGAATGTAAAGGTTTTAGGCACTAAATCATTTTCTATACTCCGTGTAGAATCTCCATAGCGAAAAGAGCCTACATAAAGCGGATGAATGGCAATCGGAGTTACCAAAGGTTTTCCCAGCTCTATTTCAAAATCTACAGTTACAGCCCAGCCTCTATCATTTCCGGGTTCGTAACCGCTATGGGCATAATCTATTTCCACGCTATCTCGTAATAATAAGGCAAAATCGGTAACGTCGATTTCCCACTGAAACGACCATCCTTTGCGAAAAGCTCCGCCATAAGGCGTAAGCATACGAGCAAATTCGTAATTATACTCTTTTCCTTGCTTTCCTCCTGCTTTGCGTATCCAAATTGCATCAATATAATCCCAATCGGCACAACGCATACTATCCTGCAAAGGAGTTCCTAAGGTTACTTTTAATAGTATTCTGCGAACGTCTGTATTTTTTGATGGAAACACTCCCCATTTGGGAAAATATTTCATCCCTGTAGACGGATCGGTATTGACCAATTCTTGTTTATGGGTAACAACATGTATCGTTTTTTGTGCCTGCAAAGTCCAGCCGGCAATGATAAATAAAGTAGTAAGTAGTAAATGTTTCATGATTTCAGATTTCAAAATTTCAGATTTCAGGATTTGTATTTATTTCCATCTATGTCTGATTGTTTAAGGTATTTAATAAAGTTTGATAATGATTTTGATATTAATTCAGCTTCTTGAAATAATGATTCGAAAATTTCTTTTTCAATATATCCAACATCAAGTGCTCGATAAAGCTGACTCCGAGTTTCTCCGCAAGAACCTTTTGCTACATATAAAAATTGAATAAATTCTTTTTTCCCATCCCGTTCAAATCCCTCTGCAATATTATCCATAATAGAACTTGCCGAACTTCTTATTTGGTCGCGAAAACGAAAATCATTTGAAAAACGCTCTTTAGTCGTTATTTTATAAATATTTATCGCAAAACAACGTGCTAATTTCCATACTTCCAAATCTTCAAATCTATTTATTTTTCCCATAATCTTGAAATTCTGAAACCTGAAATTTTGAAAATTATTTCTTCCATCTAAAGCTTGTAACCAAACTGTCGATGTCTATTTTTATATAGTTAATTGCCGGAGCGAGCGAATCGTTATTGGGTGCTGTATTAAAATACAAAGAGCCTCTGAGAAAATGATGCAGACTATCCGTTATAAAAAATTGGCAGGTCGAAGGCACATTGGCTCCGTCAATATTAAAAATTCTTGCCCAAATATGATTTTCTTCGTCGCGGTACTCCCTCGTTTTTACGGATGAAGCCTGCGTCAACTGTGCATTGATAAATCTATGACAATCATTTATATATCCAACCAGATTCGAATCATGTTTTATTTCTTTGTATGTCATATTGATAGTAGCTCCCAATGTCGGAAAATCCACATCAAACCAATATTTTTCATCCTTTTGCGTATAAGGCTCTATTTGAGCATAGGCAGGATACCGAAAAGTAAACGGATATGCCGATGTATCCAAGGTTTGGTAGCTTTTGACAGGAAACTCCATCCGCATATATACTTTGGGCTTAGGCGTATAGGTTTTATCTTCGCAAGCAGATAGAAATCCGCAAATGATTAGTAACAAAAACAAAAGTTTTTTCATTAATATGGGGTTTATTTTATGTTTCAAACCAAAAAAATGCTACACATCCATTTCCGATTTAGGCATGTATGAAGCCCGTATTTCTTTAATCCGCTGCTGGTCGGCATCTTCGATGGTAAATACAAAAGGATCAATATTTATCACTTCTCCTTTTTCGGGAATATCTTCCATGTATTCAATCAGTAATCCAGCCAAAGTATCATTTTCGCCTTTTATTTCGTCAAAGAAATCTTCTTCAATATCCATAATTCTGGCAAAATCGGTAAGCGGAAATTTTCCGGGAAATAAATATGTTGTATCATTTACTTTTACATATTCCGGAGACATATTTAAGCTATCAAATTCATCTTTAATATCGCCTACAATTTCCTCTATAATATCTTCCAATGTTACAATACCCGAAAGTACACCATACTCATCTACTACAACGGCAAAATGTATTTTTTTTGCTTTAAAATCAGATAATAAATCCCCAATTAATTTTGATTCGGGAATATAAAAAGGCTTATGCAGAATCTTAAGCAAATCGAAATGGCTTTGCTTGCTAATGTAGGGTAATAAATCTTTTACATACAATATCCCCTCTATTTCTTCAAAATTATCCTTATAAACAGGAATACGAGAATAGCCGTGTTTTTTAATTATATCTATCAGTTCGGGTAAAGGTGTTGCCGCCTCCACTGCCACTACATCCATACGCGATTTCATAATCTGTTTCACATCTTTATCGCGAAAATGGGCAATGCCTTTCATAAATTGTGCTTCGTCCTGAAATTCACCCTCTGCCGGATTAATTACATCTGAATATTCATTAATAGAAAACGATTGCATTTTAATATGGATTTTTTCTTCCACATAATGTGTAGATTTCAATAAAACAGAAGTAATGGGTCTCAATATCTGCATAAAAAACCAAACAATCGGAGCCGACCTTCGGATGGTTTTATCTAAATGCTTAACAGCATAAATTTTGGGAATAATTTCTCCTAAAATAAATACGACAGCTCCCAGCAATATAATTTCTGCCGGAAGCAATATGAAAGGACTAATCCATCCTGCACAAAACCGATGAATCATGATTACTGAAACTGCTACAAATGAAAGATTCATCAAAATATCGGCACATAATATGGTCGTTAAAAGCCGATTCGGATTATCGAATAATTTTGAAATTTTGCGGATTTTCCGATCTTCGCTTCTTCTCATCTGATTTACATCTTTCTTGGTAAACGAGAAAAAAGCTACATCAGCAGCAGCAACTATCGCTGACAAAAGTAAAAAAATAAATGCTAAAAATATTTCGATTCCTGTTAATAAAGAAGCTTCCATATAAGGAGTTAAGTAGTTTAATCCGGTAATCAATAAAATGTTTTTATGAATCCGCTATATATTCGCAAAGATACGCAAAAGGAATAAGTTAGACAACTCAGATTCCTGTCTGTTTAAAGTTTAAAACATTCAAATATACATTGGCAATTGCCTTCCTTTTTATCCGAAAATCATGTAACTTTGTAATTTCTTAGGATTAAAGATTTTTGAGTACAAATGAGCGAAGAAAAAGCAAATGATATTCTACCGGAATCTACTCCTGTACATGAGGAAAAGGCTGTGCATAAAACCATCAACCTTACCGGAATGTACAAGGATTGGTTTTTGGATTATGCTTCTTATGTAATATTGGAGCGTGCTGTTCCTGAGGTGATTGACGGATTAAAACCGGTTCAGCGCCGTATTCTGCATGCCATGAAAGAATTGGATGACGGACGCTACAACAAGGTTGCCAATGTAATCGGGCATACCATGAAGTACCACCCTCATGGTGATGCTTCTATCGGCGATGCTTTGGTTCAATTGGGACAAAAAGATTTACTAATTGACTGCCAAGGAAACTGGGGAAATATTTTAACCGGAGACGGAGCGGCGGCACCCCGTTACATAGAAGCCCGTTTATCTAAGTTTGCTCTGGAAGTTGTTTTTAATCCGAAAACCACAGAATGGAAAGCTTCTTATGATGGACGTAACAAGGAACCCATTACGCTTCCTGTAAAATTTCCTTTGCTATTAGCCCAAGGGGTTGAAGGAATTGCGGTAGGCTTGGCTTCAAAAATGCTGCCTCATAATTTCAATGAATTGATTGATGCTTCTATCAAAATCCTGAAAAACGAAGAATTTGAAATATTACCCGATTTTCCTACAGGCGGATTAGCTGATTGTTCCAAATATAATGATGGATTACGTGGCGGAAAAGTCCGCTTGCGGGCAAGAATTAAAGAACTGGATAAAAAGAGTTTGGTTATTAACGAAATACCTTACGGAACCACAACCTCTTCGGTTATCGAAAGTATTTTGAAGGCAACGGAAAAAGGCAAAATTAAAATTCGTAAAATTGATGATAACACAGCTCAGAATGTAGAAATCGTTATCCATTTGGCAGCCGGAGTATCGCCAGACCAAACCATAGATGCATTATATGCTTTTACTGATTGCGAAATACCCATTTCGCCCAATGCTTGTGTTATTGAAAATGAAAAGCCTCGCTTTGTCGGTGTTAGCGAAATATTACGTATTTCTACTCAAAACACGCTTTCATTATTACAAAAAGAGCTTGAAATCCAACTTTTTGAGTTGAATGAAAAATGGAACTGGATTTCGTTGGAAAGAATTTTTATTGAAAAGGAAGTATATGAACTGATCAAAAAATGTACCACTGATGATGAAATCAATACTACGATTGATAAAGGTTTACAGCCGTTTGTCAAACAATTGATTCGTCCGGTAACATTGGAAGATATTCTTAAATTGCGGAAAATTCCGATTGATCGTATCTCAAAATATAATTCGGATAAAGCAACTGATCTGCTTCTGGCTATAGAGGATGATATTAAACAGGTACAGTTTGATTTGGATCATATTGTAAACTACACCATTGCTTATTTCGAACGGATTAAGCAAAAATATGGCAAAGACCGTGAACGTAAAACCGAACTGCGGAACTTCGAAAATATTGAAGCTACACGTGTAGCTGTAGCCAATGTAAAACTTTATGTAAACAAAGAAGAAGGTTTTGTTGGTTACGGAAATGGCTTAAAACAAAATGATTATGTTTGCGATTGCTCGGATATAGATGATATTATTGCTTTCCGCAACGATGGAACATTTATTGTAACCAAAGTACAGGAAAAAGGCTTTGTGGGCAAAGATATCCGCCATATTGATGTATTCCACCGCAACGATGAACGGACAATTTACAATATGGTGTATGCTGATGGACCTAATGGGCATATTTACATTAAGCGTTTTGCCGTAACAGGCATTACCCGCGATAAGGAATATAACCTGACTAAAGGTACAAAAGGCAGCAGAATTTTGTACTTTACCGCCAATCCAAACGGCGAAGCTGAAACGATTACGGTTTACCATAAACCTAAACCCAAGCTCAAAAAATTATCGTTTGATTTTGATTTTAAAGAAATTGCCATAAAAGGGCGTTCTTCTATGGGAAATATTCTTACCCGCAATCCTGTCCGAAAAATAACCATGAAAGGCGAAGGTGTATCTACGCTCAGTGCGCGAAAAATTTGGTACGACGATAGCGTACACCGTTTGAATGCGGAAAACAGAGGTATATACTTGGGAGAGTTTAAAGAAAAGGATAAGATTTTAACGATAACCAAATCAGGAAATTTCCGTTTATATAATTTTGATTTATCGAATCATTTTGATGATGATTTAATTTCAATCGAAAAATTTAATCCGCAAAAACCTATTTCCGTTATATATTTCGATGGTGAAAATCAGAAATTTTATGCCAAACGTTTCACACTTGATGAAGAAGAAAAAAAGGTAAATGTGCTCGACGAACATCCTGATACTTACATGGAAACTTTTTCAACCGATTGGAAACCTCGTATTGAAATCGTTTTTGACAAAGAATTTAACCGCCGGAATATCGAAAACGAAATTGTAGAGTTGGAAGATTTTATTGGTGTAAAAGGCTACAAAGCTAAAGGAAAACGGCTGACGACCCATTTTGTAAAAAATATTATTTTACTTGAGCCTGTAGCTGTTGAAGAACCCGCACCGGAAGAAAGTGATGCTGAAGTAAAATTGTATTTAGATTCCGAATTAGGATTAACCGAAATTACCGAAGGAGTTCAAGGCAGTTTATTCGATTAATGTGCTAATTTGTTTTTCAAAATATTTGGCAGAAAACTAATTATTAATCCTTGCTCTCTGAATAAATTTCAAGTAACTATTTTATTATTTGGGAAATTAAAACCGAATACATGAAACAAATAATATCTTTATTCTTTTTAGTATTATTGGCAAATTTATTGCCGGCTCAGACTAAGGTAGGAAAAATCGGATTTGCAGGCGGAGGTTTATCAGGCAATATCTTTTCGTTTAATAAACCAAACTTGCAGGATTTTATAGGCTTTACATTAAATTTGGGATTTTATACCAGTCCTAAGAGCATGTTAATCTTGGATGGAAGTATGACCATCCACGAAGGTGAACATGTGGGTAATTTTATATATACTATCGAATATAGTAATGGGAAAAAAGAAGTAAAATATGATGGATCAGTAACTCGAAATTGGAGAGCCATACCTGTTTTATTATCTTGGGATTATGTGTTTAACGTTACATCAAACTTTCATATTTATACAGGACCATCACTCGGCTTTACTTCTTTATCGGCACGTAATTCGTTTACCCCCAATGTTGAAAATGCACCTTCAAATCAAAAAAAACAAAAATTTGCATTAAGCTATGGTGTTAATGTAGGCTTGGCATTAGATGTCGAAAAACGCTGTGTGCTTGGCTTAAGTTACAAATTATTAGGGAATACAACTGTTAATATTGATGATGCCAGATTGCAATCTCCTGCTCATCAAATAAATCTTACTTTTGCATGGCGTTTTTAGAAAATAGCAAAAATAACAAACCTGCATTTATGAAGAAGTTTTCCCTTATATTATTATCCATTGTGCTATTAACCGCTTGTTCCCATAAAGGCAGTAAGCAGTCTAAGCCCGACGATTTGCTATCTGAAAAGCAAATGGTAAGCATATTGGTTGATATTCAATTAACAGAAGCCTCACTTCGAAGTCAAAACTCTAATCCTTTGGAAATTGTACCTGAAACAGTCAGTACTTATGACAGCCTTTTTGCCAAACACCATGTAAAAGCCGACCAATTTAGAGCTTCTTATAATTACTATGCTTTACAGAAAAACAAAC
>JAVBQU010000018.1:0-14657 GCA_031548675.1 Bacteroidales bacterium | reverse complement strand
CATATGATGGAGGACCTAATGAAAACCTTGTAGCAGGAAACAGTTTCTATATCCATAAAGGTATTCATGCCATTGCATTTAATCCGAAAAATCCCAATATTTTTATTATTGGAAATGATGGAGGAATTTCTGTATCTGCACTTTCAAAAACTATATTTGTATTCAATCCGGTTACAAGAAATGTAAATTCAGCCCAAATATTCGGCTTAGATGCAGGGGTAACAGGAGCGGTTTTAGCAGGATCATCCGGTAATTCATCTTTGTATTTTGCAAGAGAATCCTATTTTGCTGCACCACAAGATGCACAAACATTACTAAGTTTTACTACAAATTCTCAAACAACAGACGGTGTTGATGCGGCTATTTCTAAATTTAAAATGGTAAAACCTTTTGACAGACAATATTTATTTCCCGCAGGATCGCATGCTTATATAGCAAGAACCTATGATACAAAAGCATGGCTTTATCCTGTTCAGGGAAGTAGTAATTCATTTGTAAATGGAAATATGATAAATGAAATGTCAACATGTGCTTTTGTAGCTCCTATGCTGCTATGGGAAACTATAACAAATACTTCAATTCCGGATTCTGTAACTTGGACAATGACAGATACGTTATTTGCAGGAGACCGTGTTACCATACAATCTAAGCAAAATCAATATCCATTTGATTATACTCTGCCATTCGATGTAAATATGGGAGATAAAATAAAAGTACAAAGTCCTGTAATTTCCAGAATGTTTGTTGGAACAACATATAGTATATGGATGACCTCTAATCCGATGGATCCGAATGCTCCTTATTGGGTAAGTTTATTTGATCTTAATAGCACTGCTGATACTTCAGCTAAGATTACTAAGATGGCTATTTCAAAGGATGGAAACCATTTGTATTTTGCAACCTCATCCAGCCAATTATATAGAATATCAGGTTTACTTTCAGGTGATAGAGATTCATTGGCATATAGCAATGCAGGCAGACCCACAACCATAGATTCAATTAAGCATTTTGGAGGCAGGGTAATTAACTCAATAGCAGTAGATCCTCGCAATCCTGATAATGTAATAGTAACATTAGGTGGTTATGGATATCCTGACAATGTATATCAATCAAATAATGCAACACAAGCTTCTGTTACTTTTAATAATATTCAAGGAAGCTTACCTGCTATGCCTGTTTATGCATCTTTGATAGAGATGAGTAATAATAATGTTGTCTTTTTAGGAACAGAAAATGGACTTTATGTTACCGATAATGCAAATTTTACAACCAATGCAGCCCCTACATGGACCTCAATTGCCTCTGCATCTGAAAAAGACAGAACAGGTGCCGTTGTAGAAACATTCCCTATAAATACTGTTCCGGTTTTCCAATTAAAACAACAGATATTAGATATTCCTGAAAAAAATTATGTACAAAGATTTTTGGGTACTAGCGATACATCTGTATTTGTTCATTCAGGAACTTCTAACTGGGGTGTAATATATGCCGCTTCTTTTGGAAAAGGTATTTTTGAAATATCTGACTATCAAAAAACAAGTATTTCAGACAGACCATATCAAACAGCAGGGAAAGCGACATTGGATATTTATCCCAATCCTGTATCTACTAACGCAACTGCTGAATTTACTTTGGCAAGCCAAGGAAATGTTACCTTAAAAATATATGATGTTACAGGTAGAGTCGTAAAACAATTAAATGTAGGACATAGAAATGCTGGTTTAAATAAATTTAATTTTGAAACTTCTAATCTTGTAAAAGGAGCTTATACCATTGAAATGAATGCTCCTCAGCAAACTGCGACTGCTAAATTTATTATAGTTCAATAATAATAATTCAATGCGACAGGTATAATAAGGTAGGTCTTATTATACCTGTTTTTTATAACTTAAGTTTTAAATAAATCTACCCATGAAAAAATTATTGCAATGTAAAAGAAGCTTACTTATGGCTAGCTTCTTACTTTTTGCAGTTTTAGCAAAAGCTGTACCTGCAGATCCTAAACCGTTTATTTTTAAACAACCGGATCAAACCGACTTAACCGTTTACCTGAAAGGTGATGAAAGAATTAGTTGGGCAGAAACTCAAGATGGTTATACTATCCTGTATTCAGATTCTCAAAAAGGATATGTATATGCAACTCAAAATACAGAAAAAAAACTTATTACTTCTTCATTTTTAGCTCATAATCCTGAAAATCGTTCTTCCATAGAACAATCTTTTTTGAGCGTGATAACTCCTAAGTTGCAATACAGTGCAGAACAAAAAGAAACTATTAAAAATACTTGGAAATCGACAAACCAAGCAACAGAAGCTACTGCATTTCCGGGAATAGGTAAAAGAAAACTTTTGTGTATTTTAATTGGTTTTCCCGACAAACCATTTACAAAAACCCATGATGATTTTGACAGTTTAATGAATCAGCCGGGTTATAGTGTAGCCGGAGCAACAGGAAGTGTGCATGATTATTATGAAGCCAGCTCATTTGGTAAATTCGATCTGCATGTAGATGTGGTGGGTCCATATACTGCAAAAAAATCTATTCAATACTATGGACAAGACCAAGGAGATTGGAAAGACATATATGTTAAAGAGCTTATTTCAGAAGCGGTTACCTATGCAAATGCCGATGTAAATTATCAGGATTATGATAATGACAAAGATGGTTATGTTGATGGAATATGTATTATTTATGCGGGCTATGCGCAAGCACAAGGCGGACCTGCTTATACAATATGGCCTCATCAAGGAAATCTTCCTCAGTTGAGATTTGATGGTGTAAATTTAAATAATTATTTTTGTGCTTCTGAATTAGTTGGTAACTTTGGTTCAATTTTAACCCCCATTGGAACTATTTGCCATGAATTCGGACATACTTTAGGATTGCTTGATTATTATGATACAGATTATGAGGGAAGCGGTGGTACAAGTGATCACCCCGGTTCATGGAATGTAATGTCTCAGGGTTCATATAATAATGGTGGAAAAACTCCTCCATATTGGGATATGTATTCCCGTTCAACCCAAAAATGGTGTACATGGACCCGTTTAAATTCTTCACAGGAAGTTACTATGAAGTCTTGCGGCGAAGATACGATCGGATATTATTTCGAATCAGCAGTGCTAAATGAATATTTCTTTTTAGAAAACAGACAGCAAACAGATAAATGGGGCTATGGTTTACCGGGTCATGGGATGCTTATTTATCATGTGGATAAAAACAATGTAGGCTGGACAAATAATAAAGTAAATATTGATCCTACTAAAAGAAGCTTCTACATAGAATCAGCGGTTCCTCGTTCACAACCTTCAGTAGCAACAGCCGGAGATCCATTTCCGGGGACTAGTGGAAAAACATCATTTACAGACAATACAACGCCTAATGCTTTAAGCATAAGTGGGAAACCCTCAAATAGTCCTATTACAAATATTTCAGAAACTAACGGAGTTATCAAATTTTATTTTAAAGGAGAACCAACTGTTACCACAGATATGGTAAGCGATATATCTTCTGATAGTGCTATTTGCTCAGGAAAGTTTCTTAATTATGGAACAGGAGGAATTTTGGATAAAGGAATATGCTGGGCATTATATCCCACAGTACCCAGAGTAGGAGCATCCTCAACCACTAGCAATAATCATTTACTACCAAATGCAGATACAAGTGCTATAACATGTGCGCTTTTTGGTTTAATGCCTGAAACTACATATAATGTATGTACTTATGCTTCTACAGCATATGGAACTCAGTATGGATATGGTGCTACATTGAAATTTAGTACGAATAAAGCAGGAACTCCTATTGTTAATACCATCGAAATTATTAATATAGATACAGCGAAAGCCACCGGAAATGCTATTATAACAAAACATGGAAATTCTACACCTACCAATGCTGGTTTCTGCTGGAGTAAAACAAATAGCTTACCTACTATTTCCGACAGCAATGTTACTAATGTATATGTTAATGATAGTTTTACAGGATCTTTAACTAATTTATCACCAAGTACTTTGTATTATGTAAGGGCATTTGCCAAAAATAATGAAGGAACAAGCTATGGAAATATCATAACATTTTATACCAATGGTTTGCCTATTACAAGCAATATAATTATTGCAAAAGACACTATGATATGTGCGGGCAAAGTTCCCGATACTATTAAGGGAAGTAAACCTACGGGCGGTTCCGGAACATTTACTTATCAATGGCTGCAAAGTAATGATCAAGTAGAATGGAACATAGCTCCGAATACGGCATCAAACATGTACTATATCCCAACAGCGATAGTATCTCCTACATATTTCCGTCGTGTTGCAGTTTCAGGTGCATTAACAGATACCAGCAATATCAGTTTAATAAATGTAACCACTCCATCAATGGGAGGTGTAGTAGCTGTAGAAAAATCTCCGGATTCTACCGTAGTTGGGATTGCGGTTATAAAATTAGTGAATTATCACGGAGATATTAAAAATTGGCAGAGGAGTACTGATAAAGTAATTTTCTCTAATGTTTCCACCAGCCCATTAGATATTTTTGTGGATACCCTGAAAAGTGTGGGAACTTATACCTACAGGGTAAGAGTTCAGAATGGTATTTGCCCTGGCACTATTTCAGATACAGTAAGCGTTGTGGTTCGTACGCCTTATACAGGAATAGAGTTAGTAGAAAATACTGATATTTTTGAAGTGTATCCGAATCCGACTAACGGTATAATTACACTGGCTTTTTCTCAAAATATTATGAAAAAAGCTGATGTAACTGTTGTTAATGCAACAGGAGAGGTGGTTTATCAAAAAAATGGAATTAGCTGCTTACAAAATCAATCTCAAAAAATGGATTTATCCAAATTACCACAAGGTATTTATTTTATAAAAATCTTATCAGATAATGCAAATTATGTGAGAAAAATAAATATTGTCAAGTAATATAGCACTATGAAATTCAAAAAGGCTATCAAACAATTGTTTGATAGCCTTTTTGATAAAGTATGCTTTCAATATAACAGAAAATCACGAAGCAAAATTGGGAACTTCCAAAAGAAAATTGTAACTTTGCAAACGATTTTCTAATCGGGGTGTGGCGCAGGTGGCTAGCGTACTTGTATGGGGTACAAGTGGTCGGAAGTTCGAGTCTTCTCACCCCGACAATACAAAATCATCAAAAGAGCCATGCAGTAATGCACGGCTCTTTTTCTTTTTAAATTAAATCCATTCGTAAATATAACACATAATAATATGGTAACCAAAGAACTTATCAATCCCAAAAGCATAGTTGTTGTAGGTGCTTCTAATGATATTCAAAAACCCGGTGGTAAAATTCTAAAAAACATTATCGACGGTAAATTTAAAGGCGGTTTGTATGTGGTAAATCCCAAAGAACCCGAAATACAAGGTATTAAATGCTATCAAAATGTTAATGATTTGCCTCAGGTTGATTTGGCTGTAATTGCCATTGCTGCCAAATTTTGCATAGAAACCGTTGAGGTTCTTACCAAACAAAAAAATACCAAAGCATTTATTATTATTTCTGCCGGTTTTAGCGAAGAAAGCCATGAGGGAAAATTAATTGAAGACCAAGTTGTAAAACTTATCAATGATGCTGGTGCATGCTTAATCGGACCAAATTGTACCGGTATTCTAACGCCTAACCACCACAGTATTTTCACATTGCCAATTCCTACTTTGGATGAACAAGGTTGTGACTTTATTACCGGATCGGGTGCAACAGGCGTATTTATTATGGATGCCGGAATTCAAACCGGATTGCGTTTTGCTAATGTTTTTACGGTTGGAAATTCTGCCCAATTGGGTGTGGAAGAAATTTTGGAATACCTAGATAATACTTTTGACCCTGCAACCAGTTCAAAAGTAAAACTATTGTATGTTGAAAATATCAACAATCCTAAAAAGCTATTGAAACATGCCTCATCATTGGTGGCAAAAGGCTGTAGAATTGCAGCCATCAAATCCGGCGATTCCGAAGCCGGAAGCCGTGCTGCTTCATCGCATACCGGTGCTTTGGCAACTTCAGATGTAGCTGTAGATGCATTATTCCGCAAAGCAGGAATTGTCCGCTGCTACGGACGTCAGGATTTGGCAACGGTAGCTTCTATTTTTACACTTCCCGAATTAAAAGGAAAAAGAATAGCTATTATTACCCATGCCGGAGGTCCTGCTGTTATGTTGACAGATGCTTTATCAAAAGGAGGTTTGGAAATTCCGCATATTGAAGGAGCGAAAGCTGACGAATTATTGAAAGACCATTTGTTTGCCGGCTCATCTGTGGCTAATCCTATCGACTTTTTAGCAACAGGAACTGCAGAGCAATTAGGAAAAATCATAGACTATTGTAACGACCATTTTGATAACATTGATGCTATGGCAGTAATTTTTGGTACACCGGGATTATTCCCCTTGTACGATGTTTACAATCTGCTGCATGAAAAGATGAAAACGTCGAAAAAACCGATTTACCCTATTTTGCCTTCGCGTTTGGTAGCTGCTGACGAAGTAGCCGAATTTCAAGGTAAAGGCAATGTAAGTTTTCCTGATGAAGTAGTTTTTGGTTCGGCATTAAGCAGGATTTATAAAACCCAGAAACCATCGGTAAATCCGACAGATGTCCCACAAATAGATACAGCCAAAATTCGTGCTGCGATTGCTAAATGCGAAAATGGATATATAAGCCCGGAATTAGTAGGCGAATTATTAGATGCTGCTGGAATCTGCCGTGCGAAAGAAGCTGTAGTGGATAAAGTAGAAGATGCATTGGCTTTTGTCCGTGCAAATGGTTATCCTGCCGTTATGAAAGTGGTGGGACCTGTTCATAAATCGGATGTCGGCGGTGTAGTTCTTAATGTGAAAGACGAAGAAACTGTAAAACGCGAATTCGACCGTTTGATGAAAATCAAAGATACTTATGCTGTACAAATGGGACAAATGTGCTTTGGAACCGAAGTATTTATCGGTGCTATGCGCGAAGAGAAATTCGGACACCAATTATTGTGCGGTTTAGGCGGTATTTTTATTGAAGTTCTAAAAGATGTTCAATCTGCTTTAGCTCCAATCGGAAAAACTGAAGCTGCCAATATGATAAAGAATTTGAAAAGCTATGGCATTATCAAAGGCGTTCGCGGACAAGAACCTGTAAACGAAGAAATTTATGCCGAGCAAATAGCACGCGTATCGGCATTAGTGCAAGCGGCTCCCGAAATTGCCGAAATGGACTTGAACCCATTGTTGGGTTCTGCCAAAATGGTAATTGCTGTTGATGCCCGTATCAGAATCGAAAAATAGAAATTAGATAGATAGTAAACGAGTAAACAAGTAGACAAGTTTTTTTAATTTCATAGATTTTTAAAAATAAAGACATTCTTTATAAATATAAGTAACACCCTAATAAACAGTTCAACAACTCAACAAATTAAACAAAATAATGGCTCTACTACATTCATTTGAAAAAAGCGGGAATGTTCTTTTTAAATATCGCGGACAAATTCCTTTGGTTCTATTTATTATTGCTATTCCGGTACTTTATGTATCGGAAATGACCTATTTGGGCAATCCTATGCTAAAGCTGATATTAACCATTATCAGTGTGGCATTAGCAGTATTGGGCGAATTTATTAGGTGTTATACCATTGGAACCACACCTGAAGGTACATCAGGCAGAAATACCGATAAGCAAGTAGCCAAAACGCTTAATAGTACAGGAATTTATTCAATGCTGCGTCATCCCCTGTATTTAGGTAATTACTTGATTTGGGCAGGAATTGTAATTTTTACATTCAATCTGTATTTCTTCATTATTTTTTCTCTTTTATATTGGTTGTATTATGAAAGAATCATGTTTGCAGAAGAACGCTTTTTGGAGAAAAAATTTGGAGAAGAATATTTAAATTGGTCATTGCAAGCTCCGGCATTTATCCCTGCTTTTAGTAAATACAAAAAAGCAGATATTCCTTTTTCTTTCAAGTCGGTATTGCGTAGAGAATATTCAAGCATGGCATCTACTGCCCTTAGCTTTATGTTTGTCGATTTGTTACGCCAGTTCTTTTATAATCTGGTAAATGAACTTCCGATGAACTTTAACCAAATTTCTGTATATGTAGCCGGTTTTTTTGTGTTAGCGGTATTAGTACTGAGAACGGTTAAACATCATAGCTCTGTTTTAGTAGAAGAAGGGCGGTCTTAAAACTATTTGTTTCTATGTTTGTTTTATAAAGCGTTAGGTAAATCTTTTGACGATTGAACTACTTGAAAATTATTGATGCTTTACTTTTTTTAAGATATTCGAATTATAATTTTCAGTTTGAAAAGGTGTACCTTTGCAACTCAATTTAAAAAAAATGTCATTCATTGACTTTATTACAAACCAATAATTTATTATTAATTTAAACAAAACAAAAATGAAAAAATTCAGATTTTTATTGATGGTTGCTGCTGCAACTTTAGTGGGATTTGCTTCTTGCGGTGGAGATGATAATACTGATCCTGAAAATCCTAAAACTCCAAGTATTGCATTTACTACAGATGGTGATTATGTTGCCAATGCTACTGTAGAAGAAGGTGAAGTATTTGATATCGCTGCTCAATTATCTTCAAATAGCGAATCTGGTTCAGAATTAACTAAATTTACTGTAGTTCAAACATCTAATAATGTTCCTGCAACTATTTTAGATTCTACTATTAAAGGTAAATCTGTAAAAATTATCGTTCCTGTTACAGCAGGTACAGCTAACTTTACTCTTACATTTACATTGAAAGACAAAGCTGGCGAATCTATTTCAAAAACCCTTACATTTACAGTAGTACCTGTTTCTACAGGAGGTGAAATTAATTCTTGGACAGCTAAATTATTAGGAGCTCAAAATGCTACAGCTGGTAGTTTATTTGCAAGTGTTAGTGGTAATGTTTACAAACAATCTGAAGCTAATGCTAATGCAGCTACAATAGATATTACTTATGGTGTATTAGGAACAGGTGGTTCTTCTTTTATTTCTCCTGATAAAAGAGGTACAAATGGCTTTACTGCTATAACCGGAGCTACCGCTACAGCTTTTGCAGCTACGACTATGACTGCTACTGAATTTGCAGCTATTACTGATGATACAGAAATTACTGCACAAACTGCACCTACAGCTGATAAAGTTACATCTCTTGAGAATGGAAAAGTTTATGTGTTTAAAAATGCAGCAGGCAAACAAGGTTTGATTCATATTTCTGCATTAACAACAGGTGAAAGCGGATCTGTAACTATTGATGTAAAAGTTCAAAAATAAGAATTTGTTTCTAAACATATCAAAAGCATCTCTGTTATAAAAGGGATGCTTTTGATTTATATACAACTAATCAATTATTTAAAATGATATTATGAAAACGAGATTAGGACTTTTAATGATTGTTTGCGGTCTGCTTTTTACAGCCTGCGATCCTGAAAAAACTAAAGAAGCGGTAGAAGAATTAGTAGGTTCTGCCAAAGTTACTGTTGTTGATAATACATCGGGCGATAGTACACAATACAGTTTTTCTAATAACGTTGCTACATCCTATACTTTAAAAAACATGACGGTGTCTGTATCCAAGAAAGATTCGTTAATGCTTGCTACCAGTTTTAATGGGTTTACTTCGGGAAACTATAATATTAACGTAGATCCTGCTAATCTTTTAAGTTTTATTGGATTAGGAAGTATCGACAGTGTTTCCGGTCAATGTATGATTGTATTAAGTAATGGAATCAGTGGAGACGATATGTTTATTGCCTATAAAGGCTCAATTCATGTTAGTGAATATGGTGCTACTGGAGAACCTGTAGCAGGTACATTTACTGCTTCGGCTTTACGTAAAAGTCAAGCAGAGGGACTTTCTTCCCAAGCATTAGAAGCATTGCTGAGTGGTTCTGCTCCTTATACTTTAACAGGCTCTTTCAAAGGGCGGCTCGTTAAAGCCGGAATTTAAGAATTTGTATAAAGACTGTTGCCAAACAGTCTTTTTTAATAATATGGTGATATGAATTTAGATGAAATTATAGAAAAAGCATTAGCTGAAGATATTGGATCTGGAGATCATACCTCTTTAGCTTGTATTCCTCAAGGTAAAACAGGGAAAGCCTATATAATAGCAAAAGAAGCCGGAATTATTGCAGGGTTAAATGTTGCATCTCAAGTGTTTCAAAAAGTTGACAGTACACTAAAGGTAACATTAATTCTAAAAGATGGGATGAATGTAAAAAAAGGGGATAAGGTTTTATTATTAGAAGGTAGATGTATATCTATACTTACAGGAGAGCGTTTAGCCTTAAATTTTATGCAGCATTTAAGCGGAATAGCAACTTATACAAACATCATTGTAAATTGTTTAAACGGCTTAAAAACTCGAATTTTAGATACACGAAAAACAACCCCTAACTTGCGTTTTTTACAAAAAGAGGCTGTAAAGGCAGGCGGAGGGATAAATCATAGGTTTGGACTTTATGATATGATTATGATTAAAGATAATCATATTGATTTTTCAGGAGGAATTGTACCTGCAATTCAAAATGTTCAAAAATACTTAACCTATAATAATTTAAATCTCAAAATAGAAATTGAAGTTCGTAATTTGGATGAATTACAGCAGGTTTTAGATTATGGAGGGGTAGACCGCATTATGCTTGATAATTTTGCAGTTGAAGAGATGAGAAAGGCTGTTAAAATAATTGCCGGACGTTATGAAACTGAAGCATCAGGCGGTATAACTTTAGATACTGTGAGAGAATATGCAGAAACAGGAGTTGATTATATTTCAATAGGAGCTCTTACCCATCATATTCAAAGTTTAGATTTAAGCCTTAAGGCTGAATTCTAAAAAAAATAAAGGCTGTTCATTGAACAGCCTTTATTTTTAAAATTAAATTCTTATTTATTTCCCTACAATTTTCATTTCTTTAATCAGGTTGGTAGCGTTTGCATATTTATCAATGATAAATAATACATAGCGGATATCAACACCAATAGTGCGTTGTAGATTGGGTTCAAAAGCGATATCACCGCTCATAGCTTCCCAGTTTCCATCAAAAGCACATCCGATCAATTCGCCTTTTCCGTTCAACATAGGGCTGCCTGAGTTTCCTCCGGTAATATCATTATTAGAAATAAAACAAACCGGAATATCTCCATTTTCGGCATATCTGCCAAAATCTTTTTTATTGTACAATTCTTTTAATTTAGCAGGTACATTAAAATCAGGATTGTTCGGATCTTCTTTTTGCATGGCACCTGTAAGGGTAGTTTTGTAATCGTACAATACCGCATCCTTAGGTTTATAGTCTAGTATTTGACCATAAGTTAAACGCATAGTAGAATTAGCATTTGGAGAATAGTTTTTGTTCTTATCCATTTCTCTTATACCTTCTACAAACAAACGAGTAGCTTGAGCTAATTTTTCATTTGCCGGAGCCAAATTTTTATTTATTTCCATATAGTTGTTCATGAAAATAGCATTAAGCTTATAGGCAGGATCGTTTTCTATGGTTTGCAGATTGGGCTTATTTAAAAAGTTATTGATTTTAGCCAAGTCGCAGAACATAGAGTTTTTAAAGATGTCATTGGCAATAGCTGTATAGTTATAGCTGTTTTGGAATGACATTGTAAGAAAATCTTTAGGCTGTTGTTCAATCGGAACATTACGGAAATACATATCTAAAGTAGTACTTAATAATTTTTTATCTACATCCACATTGTAATTCTTAAATAAAGGTTCTAAAACCGTACGGATATTAGCAACAGCTTCTTTTATTTTTTGTTGGTCGGGAGTTGATTTTTTCAGTTCAGCAGTCAATCCGTTCAATGCAGATGTAATGGTAAAAATTTCAGCACCTCTGCGAATATCTTCCATAAAGTACCATTTCCATACTTCATAGTCATTTAGCTGTGCGTAAGCAGAGCTAATATCGTTTATAACATTTCCGTATTTAGCTTTATTTTCCGGAGTTTGATTTGCCCATTTAACAAAAGCATCTTCCAAATCTTTTTTCTTTTGATATACATTCAGGTTTTTCAATCCTGTGCTTTGTCCTATAAAATATTTCCAATAATTAGCTGTTTGAGCATATTTCGAAGCATATTGTATACGGGTAGCAGGATCTGCATTCATATATTCTTGCATTACATCCAATTTGGCTCTACGGATTTTTACAATCGTAGGGTTTTTGTCTTTTAATGCAGATTCTATACCATAAGAGGTTAAGAAACGGTCAGTAGAGCCCGGATAACCCAAAATCATGGAATAATCGTTCTTTTTTACACCAGCCAAAGAGATGGTTAATGAACGTTTAGGTTTAAAAGGTACATTTTCTTTAGCATATTTTGCCGGTTTTCCATCAGGCGACATATAGATACGAAACATAGAGAAATCTCCGGTGTGGCGAGGCCACATCCAGTTATCTGCATCAGCACCATACTTTCCAATTGATGAAGGGGGAGCTCCAACCATACGGATATCTTCATATATTTCATAAATGAAAATATAAAATTCATTACCATCAAAAAAGCTTTTTACATTAGCAGTATAATGTGTTCCTTGTGTAGCTTCGGTTTCCAATTTTTTAGATATTTCTGCAATGGCTTTGTTACGGTCTTGTTCTGACATCCCATCTTTTAAAGCTGCTTTAACTTTGGCTGTAACATCATCCATACGGACTAGAAATTTTACAGTTAATCCTTCACAAGGAAGTTCTTGACTTTTATCGTAAGCCCAGAATCCATTCGTTAAATAATCGTGTTCTACACTTGATTGTTGTTGAATGGAAGGATACCCGCAGTGATGGTTGGTTAATAACAAACCTTCTTCAGATATAATTTCTCCGGTACATCCGGGTCCAAATTGAACGATTGCATCCTTCAGAGAAGATTTATTTACATCGTAGATGTCTTTCGCTGTAAGTTTGCAACCTAATTTTTTCATTTCGCTTTCATTTTTATTCAAAAGCATCAATAGCCACTTCCCCTCATCGGCTTTTACCATGGTATTTAATCCGAAACAGGATATGGCAATTAAAAACAGTATTTTTTTCATATTGATTATTGGTTAGTAATTTTTCTGCAAATATACGAAAAACTTTAGGAAAAGCAGGGATACAAAAAAAAGCCATCAAATACTTGATGGCTTTTTTTGTTAAGTATAAATGATTATTATTTTCTGATAACCAATTTACTTGTTTTAACAGTATTGTCTGCGTTAACAGTAACAACATAAGTTCCATTAGCTAAATCAGAAACAGGAATAGTGGCTAAGAAAGAGCCTTGTCCCATTTTACCTTCATTTTTAGCAGCAACTGTACGTCCATACATATCAGAAACTGTAATGTTTACATTAGCATTTTTAGTAATAGTATAGCTTACTTTCAAATCTGTAGAAGCAGGATTTGGGTAGCAATAAATATCAGATACAATCATATCCGTATTTCCTATAGCATCAACAGGTGGTTCGGTAGGATTAGGTCTTGCTGGTTTAGTTAAGAAACGGATCATTGGAGTGATAGTAGGATCAATATGTGTGAAACTATTACCATAACTAACAATGCCTGATATTTCTTGCTCAGTACCTCTACGAGAGGTAACTCCACACACTACTTTTCCATTGGTTACAGTATATCCGAAAACCATTTGGCTTGTATCCGAAAGTTTTAATCCGATGGGAAGACCGGTTTCGCTAAGTGTAGAAATATTAAATAAAAGAGGACTTCTGTTTGGATTTTCTGCTGTTCCTGTCTTTACTATATTAACATTCTTGATAGCAGCTTCTGCTCCTAAATCAGATAAATTATATGTGCCAAGGCTATGTCCATCAGAACTTAATACGCCTGCAAATATATCAACATAAGAACCTGCTTGAGTACCTTCTGCCGGTAAAAATTGAACACCATATAATGCAACATTATCTCCATATTTGTCTTTGTATTCTTGATCGGGGAAGAAGTTGAATGTAGCACCAAAAGAGTGAGTTGCAGGGATGCTTGAACTCATAGTGGTAGGATCAAGCTTATTAGTACCAATGTAGTAATTAAGATCTTTACCATAAGGAGCATTTGTATCTAAATTCTGTACGATAAAACTTAATGTATCAGAATTAATAGAAGATATACCATTTCCTGCTACTCTTGAATAGTAAGTATAGTTTCCTTCAGTACCATCAACAGTATAGAAAGTATTTTCATACTGTTGGTTTTGAAGAGGGGATAATTTCTTGCTAACAGTATTAGCAGGTTTTCCTTCTACTTGGGAGACTAAAGCAACATCAAGAGTATCAGTACCTACATTTTGAATTGTAGTAGTAGCGGTAAAGGGCACATTTTGTCCTTTAGGAATTATGGTATAAGGATATTTAACTCTAAAAACAGCTGTTTGAGCAATTTCTTTAGCATTGGCATTACGTAATGTAACATCATCGATCATCCAATAATAATGGCTGCCGTTTTTCCAAGAAAATTGAATTTGCAAAGAGTCTTTTCCTTTTATAAAGTTAGTTACATTGAAAAGTTCATGATAAACAGGAGATGAAACATTGGTAGCGATATCTCTTTTTAATGTAGAAGAAATAGTATCCCATTTCCAAGTTTTACTTGTAGTATCATGAGTTCTGATTAATACAGACAAAATCAAAGGTTGGTTAGCTTGGTC
>JAVBQU010000176.1:0-8659 GCA_031548675.1 Bacteroidales bacterium | reverse complement strand
GCTAATTCTTGAAATAAATTTTGGTTGATGTGTTCTGTTACAATAACGGCTTGCCAGCCTAAACCGGCAAGGTGTTTACACAAATATCCCATTCTCGGGGCAAAAGCCGGAGGAAACGCATCGCAAATAATTAAAACTTTTTTTTGAGGCATCATAATTTTACGATTTCATCAGCAGCATTTCCTGTACCGGATTCAATAATCGTTTAAATTTTATTTTCTAACCTAATAATTAAGGATTGTATATTTAAAGGAGATTGATTCACTATGTTATTTATGATATATTTGATTGATTATTGCTCCTTTACTTTTGGCTTGACCCAAAAGTAACAAAAAGTCAAGGCTGAATAAAAAATGGCTAAAAAACTTTCTTTTACACTAAACAAAAAAAGGTTGAAATCATTTGCTTTAATATACTTTGAGGTACATGCCGATTTCTGTGTTTCTGATTGAGCCTATAGTTTGTTTTTTGTTTTTAACGCTTCAAAGTTAGTTTTTTTTTAACGCATTTTTTACTATGCCAATCCTTGTGATAAGGGATAACAACAAAGTAATCATATTTAGTTTTGAATTCTATTTTTAAACAATTATTCAGAGATTACCGAATCCTTAGTCCATTAAGGTAATGGTATTGTTCTGACAGCTCCAAATTTTAGCAGGAAATTTATTAATCATCATAAAATCGTGGCTGGCGGCAATTACAGCAGTATTTCTTTCTTTAGCAATATTCATCAGTATAGAAATAATTTCTTCTGAAGTAATGGGGTCGAGGTCTCCCGTAGGTTCGTCGGCAAGTATAAGCTCAGGGTCGTTGAGCAATGCCCGTGCAATTACCACTCTTTGCTGTTCTCCGCCCGAAAGCTTATGTGGCATGCTTTTCATTTTCGATTCTAAGCCCACCATTTCCAGAACTTTTTCGATACGCTGCTGCATCAGCATTTTATCTTTCCAGCCGGTAGCTTTTAGTACAAACAATAAATTATCTTCTACATTCCTATCCATCAAAAGCTGATAATCCTGAAAGATAATGCCTAATTTTCGTCGTAAGAAAGGGATTTCTTTATTTTTAATCTTGCATAAATCGTAGCCTGCAACTTCGGCTTCGCCGCTGTATATTTTGTTTTCGCCATACAGGGCTTTGAGCAGTGTGCTTTTGCCTGTGCCTGTTTTGCCGACTAAATAGAAAAAATCGCCTCGGTTTACTTCTAACGAAATGCTTTTCAAGATAAGCGTCTGATGTTGGTAAATGGAAACATCAGAGAGTTTGATTATGGTATCGGACATAGAGATATTGTTTTTGCAAATGTACAAATTATTTGTACGTGTTTCAAATACTAAGAGAGGTAAATTACAGCGATTTGCTATAGAATCATGTTTTTAAAGCTCGGTATGGTGTTCTTGTAAACATGGAATCTTTTAAAAATTGCCGAACCCATCTGTCTTTTCTGTTTGGGCATCCTCCTTTTGTCTTTTCTTTTGAGGATATTAATTGTAAAATTCCTATCTTTGAAAACAAAACGTTATTGCTTGAGGGTTGTGAATGACCAAAGAAACTTTACATAATAAGGGAATATATACAAAGCCTAATCTAACTAAATCTAATGAAAAAGTATTTTATTATTTTATTTTCGCTTTGCCTGATTATTCTTAATCCTGTGGATGTTTTGTGCGAAACTACAGAAGCTATGAGTAAGGATAGCTGTAGGGTTGAAAATAACAATTCTATAAGTGATTCTGCAGAAATAGCTGACTGTTTTGTTAGGTTATTATATTCCGGCTATAACCCTGATGACTATCAGAAATTTATTAATAATTCCTATTATGGGAAATACCCTGTTATTGAGAAAAAGCGTTATTTTTCTTTTAAACCCGGGAATGAAGTAAAGAATAAATTGCTATCTAAAAAGGTTGAAAATATACACATGTTAGATCAATCATTTCGTAAGAAATGGGGTACTGTGCCAATTGAAGAAACAGAGAAAGAAAGCTGGCGTAAGATTAAAGAAATAGATTCTGCCAATCAGCAAGAACTTATAAAAATAGTTTGGCAGTATGGAAAATTACCTTCCGAAAAAGAAATAGGCTCTGCAGGAATGCTGCAAATAATAATTATTTTAAGACATTTGGGCTCCGCAGATCCTGCAACCATTGAATATTTGTATCCAATCATGGTAAAACAGGCAATTGCAGGGGATTTTCCTCCTATCGAAATCGCAGGAATTATAGATTACAACTGCATGGGTAATAAACCTGTTTTTATTGATTCTGTACACTATTTTGATACACAAATTTATGTTACAGCTACTATTCCTTTGGAGGGAGAAAGACGAATATTCATGCCTAATACTACGACAACAGAAAAAAGAATCATAGTCCCCATAGCAGATTGGAAACAAATGAAAAGGCTACGTAGAAAGATAGGGTTAAGACCTCTTAAAGAGGAAATGAAACAAAATCCCAATCTGATTTACGATGAAGAATTATATAAGTCAAAGTTTATGCGAACTCTCAACAAATAATGATTTACCTTAGATAAATCACAGAGCGTAATTACAAATTACACTTAACATCAAGGGTTTTTCCAGAAAGAGAAATAATGGGAGGATATATTAATTTGTTTTTAAAAGTTTGTTGTCAGCGATAAGCCAAGACTACCCGTATGTTTCGTTGAAAGGGGAATTAAGAAATTCGTCGTCGATAAACTTTTTGGTTATATCGATGAATAATTGTAAGCCGCCTTCTTTTACAAATGCCGACCATACTTTTTTACTGTCCTTTTTGTTATCGTAAAACCCGTCGAAAAGATTTTTCAAATAGTCTTCTATTCCTTGGTCGAGATTGCGGTATTTTTTATTTTCGGATTCTACAAGATAGAATTCTCCTCTCTTTTTTATTTCTAAGTAAGTTCCCAAACCACTATTTTTGCTTTTGTCGGAAAGACGTAAGCCAATGCAGGGAAAATCTTCGCCTTTGCTCATTTCTAAAACAACAGTTCCATCTAATATGGTAATTTCTCTCGGACTTAGAGGCTTATTATTTTTCGGTTTTATTATCCTGCATAGCTTATTGTCCTCAATAATTGTTTGGGGGATTGTAATTGTTTTTGCCGATATTGCACCTAATGCAACGGCAGATAAAATAATTATGGCTTTTTTCATGCTTTCTTCTCTTGATATATTACGTTTTGCCGATACCTTAGTTTGGATTACAAAAGTACGGTTGATTTTTGGAACGGCAAAGAAGCGACGAAGTATACCATTGCTAAGAGAAACGAATATTTTGCTGAACAGAGTAACATAATAAGATGTTGAGCGGTAAATGTTTACTGCTCGAAACAGAAAGCGTAATTACAAATTACGCTTAACATCAGGACTCTTATTCTATTTCTTTTGTTTTATCATAATTTTCAACAGTTTTCCACAGCAGTTCGGAATAATTAAAGATGTCATCTAGTGAATTAATTTCATTTCGCACTTCTTTCTTTTGTTCATCAAATGTAGCAAGATATTTTTTCGCTCCATTCAAATATAAACGACAAATTGTTTTACGGTTATTATCATCCAGTAAAATTGCAAAATAAGACTGAGCATCACGATATGCAACTCTTGTTGCACTTATCTTTTGACGAAGTATAGTTTTTATAATCATAAAACCTTCTAATTCTTCTTCTGTTGTGACAATTTTGTTTTCTTCTGCTTTGGTTTGTCCTGTTTGTGCGGATTCTTGCTTTTTTGCGGCTTCGTTTTCTTGTTTCAGTGCGGTTTGTAATCTTTCAGCAATAAGGTCACTAATGTGTTGCTGGATAGATTTCTTTGTTAGATTGGTAAACTGCTCCAAAACTTTTGCTGTTACAACGCTTGGATATACTTGTCGTGCAAAATGTTTTACAAAATCAACACTTGGGCTTGACAGTTCTTGATGCAATAAACTTCTCAACTCATTCATGTATTTAAGTTCACTTGCTGTATTGGCAATATTCTCTGCATCAAAAACTGTCTTGTGGAATTTTTTCAATTCTTCAATTTGATTGTCTTTGATTTCGGTAATATTAAACTCTAAGAATGGTTTCTCATCCATTTTATTGGCTTCAACCAAATCTGAATAGAAACGGTAATTTATTCCGTTTGTCAAAAGGCCAAATTTTGCTTTGGATACATGAAAATAACGCAATAATTGCCCATCGTGTAAATTTAAATTTTCTTTCCAATGCTTACACTCAACCAAAATTGTAGGTTCATTGTCTTTGAAAATTGCGTAATCAATTTTCTCGCCTTTTTTTAATCCAATGTCCGAGACAAATTCGGGTACAACTTCTAACGGATTAAATACATCATAGCCTAACACTTGTATGAATGGCATAATAAAAGCATTTTTTGTTGCTTCTTCTGTTGCAATTTGGTCTTTCAACTTTGCTCCTCTATCACCAAGTTGCTTAATCTGGTCTTTGAAATCCATAAATTTTATTATTAATTGATTTTTAAACTTTCTAATTCTGAAACACCGTTGCTTGCTTTTGCTCACAGTTCATAAATATACTCATGTTTAGTTCGAATATCTATATTGGAACAATATCCAATATATTTTAATAATGTTCAATTCCATTCTTACTATACCCTGCAAAGGTAACCTAAAAATCGAAATACAACAAATTATTGTTAAAATAAATTGCCTTTGCTATATCTGTAGGGAGCTGCCTTTAGTCCTCTATTTGGAGCTTGTAGATAAATAATGAAATACAATATTCTCAATTTGGGAAAGATTATTTTATGAACGAATGTTGCGATAAATCAAGGAACTGAAGTTTTGAAATCTTTTCGTACCTTTGCACTCCTAAAAAAGTACTTATGCAAAATGATAAAATTCGCAACATTGCGATTATTGCCCACGTTGACCACGGCAAAACTACATTGGTCGACAAAATCCTACACCAAGCCAACCTTTTCAGAGAAAACCAAGAAACCGGCGATTTAATATTAGATAACAACGATTTGGAACGCGAGAGGGGCATTACCATTTTGTCTAAAAATGTTTCGGTACGATACAGAGAACACAAAATTAATATTATAGATACTCCCGGTCACAGCGATTTCGGAGGGGAAGTGGAACGGGTGTTAAACATGGCGGATGGAGCTATTTTGCTCGTAGATGCCTTTGAGGGTCCTATGCCCCAAACCCGTTTTGTACTGCAAAAGGCTATCGAACTGAAACTGAAAATTATTTTGGTAGTTAATAAAGTTGATAAACCCAACTGTACGCCCGACGAAACGCAGGAAGCTGTATTCGATTTGATGTTTAACCTGCAGGCAAGCGAGGAACAAATGGATTTTCCGACTATATTCGGTTCTTCGAAACAGGGCTGGATGGGACCTGACTGGAAAAATCCTACTTCGGACTTTGCCCACCTGCTGGATGTGATTATTGACGAAGTGCCTGCTCCTACTTATGAGGAGGGTTCCTTGCAGATGATGATTTCTTCTTTGGATTATTCTTCTTATGTGGGACGGATTGCCGTAGGGCGTCTGCATCGTGGAACGCTGACATGGGGGCAGGATGTGATGCTGGTAAAGCGTGACGGAAGTACTGTAAAATCGAAGGTTAAGGAATTGTATGTATTTGAGGGTTTGGCTAAAGAGAAAATGAAGAATCCGGTATATCCGGGTGAGATATGTGCCGTGCTGGGTTTGGATAATTTCGACATAGGCGATACTATTGCGGATATTGAGGTTCCCGAAGCTCTTACGCCTATTAAAGTAGACGACCCTACGATGAGCATGCAGTTTACCATCAACAACTCTCCGTTTTTTGGGAAAGAGGGTAAATTTGTAACTTCTCGCCATTTACGCGACAGGCTTTATAAGGAACTTGAAAAGAATCTTGCGCTAAGGGTGGAGGAATCTGATAGTCCTGATTCGTTTATTGTATTCGGACGGGGGATTCTGCACCTTTCGGTTTTGATAGAAACCATGCGCCGCGAGGGTTATGAACTTCAGGTAGGACAGCCTACGGTTATTGTAAAAGAGATAGACGGCGTGAAATGTGAACCTATAGAACAGCTTACGGTATTGGTTCCTGAAGCTTTTTCTGGAAAAATTATTGAAATAGTAACACAGCGTAAGGGAGAGATTGTTTCGATAGAAACTAAATCCGACCGTATTTTGATAGAGTTTGCAATTCCTTCGCGCGGTATTATCGGCTTGCGGAGCAACATCATGACTTTGTCGGAGGGAGAGGCTATTATGGCTCACCGCTTAACGGGTTTCGAACCTTGGAAAGGGGAGATAGACGGCCGCCGCATGGGTTCGCTTATTGCTAAAGAGAATGGAACTACTACCGCTTATTCTATTGATAAGCTACAGGACAGGGGTAAGTTTTTTGTAGACCCTAACGAAGATGTGTATGCGGGACAAGTTATAGGCGAGCATATCCGCCCCGATGATATTGTAATCAATGTTACGCAAGGAAAAAAACTAACCAATATGCGGGCTTCAGGTTCGGATGATAAGGTTATGATTATTCCTGCCGTAAAATTCTCATTAGAAAAAGCGATGGAATATATAGGGGAAGATGAATATCTGGAAGTAACGCCCAAATCGCTGCGTATCCGCAAAATCCTTTTAGATGAAATAGATAGAACGCGAGCCAGCAAGAGTTAAAGAACTATGAATGATAAACAATGAACTATGAATATTCATAGGGTTTGATATAAAAAACACCCAGCCGGATAAAATATCGGCTGGGTGTTTTTATTTTGTCATTACTTGCCTTTCGTCATTAGCTTTGCTGAACTTGCCTTTGCAGGGCTGAGATTCCTCCATTTCACTCGTTCCTCGCTCCAGTCGGAATGACTTCTTTGTCTTCCGGTTATTGCCGTCATGTCGAGCGAAGTGCAACGTAGTCGAGACATCTTATGTTGAGCTGAAATTAAATTGGCTTCGCCGAATTTCAATTCTGCTCTCTTTTTCCCAAATTTAAAATCCGGCTGTGTCCCAAGCGGCAAAACATTTGTCGCTTAACTGTACATTATTTTACTTTAGAATTTTCCGCTAAACAAGGGGCAATTGCACACATTTTTATCTATTTTTCTATTGATGTATAAGTTCTAACGAACAAATTTATTGCCCATCGGGCATTGATATCAATAGAAATATATTTAATCTTTTCTTTTTTTTGTCCATCCGGACATAAATTAATATTGATTTTACATAATTGTAATCTGCTAAACAAGCGTTTTTTGTTCCTGCAGCTTGCGGCAGTCCGCCCTCTTTAGAGGGTTTGTTCCTGCAGCTTGCAGCAGTCCGCCCTCTTTGGAGGGTTTGTTCCTGCAGCTTGCAGCAGTCCGCCCTCTTTGGAGGGTTTGTTCCTGCAGCTTGCGACAGCCCGTCCCACTCACAGGTACGCCGGATTTTTTCTATGGATATTATTTTCCTACGGAAAATGGTTTATAAAACCGAAGCAATACATTCCATTCTTTTATCGAACTCCGGTTGTATATATAAAAAAACTCCTAACCGGATATGAATCTCAGTCAGGAGTTTTAGGGACAAAATTATTTCCTTAGGGAAGTACTTTTTTTACATAGGTTTTGATACCTGAGTTGTTAAGCTTCTTGTGTATCGCTTGTGCTTGTGCTTTATTGAAAGAATCGCCGATATAGTAATGGTAGAGACCATCATCGTTATGTTCTTCTGTAATTTGATATGGGGTTATTTTCTCAATCTTTTTAAACAACTTATTATCGGCATCTTGTTTGCACGAGGCGGATATCTGAACCCGGTATTGAGCTTCTGCTGATGCGTTTGTCTGAGTTACAGCCTTACTGTTTGCTTCGGTTTTAGCTGATGCCTGCTTTACAGGCATGGGAACAGAAGCGGTTACACCTGTTTGTTTGGATGTAGTTAATTCAGCTTTAGCCTGTGTTTGTTGGCTTGGAGTAAGAACAGCAGCGGGTGTAGAAACAGCTCCGGTTTTGGTGGTTTCTTTTTTAGCTGATGCAGATTTTTGCACCGGAATTTCGAGTACTGTAGGTTCTGGCTTAGCTTGTGTGTGTTGGCTAGGCACGGGAGTACCCGCTGTGCCTGCCGGCTTCGATGCTGTAGGTTCAGCTTTAGGGCTTGTTTGCGAAGCAGGAGCTTGGGTACCGGATGCAGCCGAAGCCGTTTTCTTTTGTTTAGGTGTAATATGCTGTGGAACCTCTGTAAATATAAATTCTACCCTGCGGTTTTCCTGATGTTCTTCTTCACTGCATTTTACACCCGGTTTACATTGATTAATCAATTGGGTATATCCGTAGCCTTTGGCTTTGATTCGTCCGGCATCGATTCCTTGAGATATGATATATTCTCTAACGCTGTTAGCTCTGTTTTGTGATAAAGTCTGATTGTATTTTGCCGAGCCTCTTGAGTCGGTATGCCCGCCTACTTCCAGTCTTATCTGCGGATTTTCTTTGAGCATAGGTATGATTTGGTCTATTTCTGATTTAGCTTCGGGGCGTAAATCAAATTTATTCAAATCAAACAATACCAAAGCGGATAGGGTCATATTTTGGATAGGTTTTAAGCGTAAGCCTGCACCTAATTCGTTTTCTACGTTATAGGATGGTTTCAGCGATTTAGGATCGGAGGGTACATACAGATGTACGGTATCGGGATTGTAGCCAGCTT
>JAVBQU010000117.1:0-9090 GCA_031548675.1 Bacteroidales bacterium | reverse complement strand
CGGTATGGATTGGGGAGAAAGCCTTGGAGTTTTGTATTATATTTCACCTTCAACCGCTTTAGATAAGTTGTTGGTTTTGAAAACTTCTACAGCAGATAGAGTTAATCCGCAGCTTTTTACAATAAGTGATATTTTCGAAACAGCCAATTTAAACGAACGGGAAGTATATGCCATGTTTGGGATTAAGTTTATCAATCATCCCGATATGCGTAAACTGTTCTTGAACGAAAGCTGGAACGGTTATCCTTTCCGTAAAGATTACGATGCTGACCCTGAAAAAAATCCGTTGAATTTGAAAAGTGAAGAAATGAGTGATAAATTGACTCATCTTACCTTTTCGATGGAAAAAGGCGTTCAGGAAGAAGCCAAAGAACTTTTTGGGAAAGAAGAATATGTAGTAAATATTGGACCCCAACACCCTGCAACACACGGTGTTTTACACTTCCGTGTTTCGTTAGATGGTGAAATTATCAATAAGATAGATGTAAATTTAGGATATATCCACCGTGGGGTAGAGAAAATGTGCGAAAGCATGACTTATCCCCAAACCTTACATTTAACCGACCGCTTAGATTACCTTTCAGCACATATCAACCGTCATGCTCTTTGTATGTGTATTGAAAAAGCTACACAAGTTGAAATTACCGAACGTGCCCAATATATTCGTACCATGATGGACGAATTGGCTCGGGTAGCGTCTCACTTGTTAGGATGGGCTTGTATGTGTATGGATATGGGAGCTTTAACCGCTTTCATTTATGGAATGCGTGACCGCGAAAAAATCATCAAAATATTTGAAGAAAATTGTGGCGGACGTTTGATTATGAACTATAATGTAATCGGCGGTGTGATGTATGACATTAAACCCGATTTCCAAAAGCAAGTCAAAGAATTTATTCCTTACATGCGTAAGATGATGAAGGAATATCACCAAATATTTACCGGAAATGTAATTGCCAAAGAACGTATGGTTGGTGTAGGAATCCTTTCAAAAGAACAAGCTGTTTCCTATGCTGTAACCGGTCCATCAGGCAGAGCATCAGGCTTTAGTTGCGATATTCGTAAACACTATCCTTATGCCGCTTACGACAAGGTACAATTTGAAGAAGTAATGCGTACCGAAGGCGATTCATTTGCCCGCTATATGGTTCGTTTAGATGAAATAGAACAATCATTACGTATTTTAGAACAATTGGTGGATAATATTCCGGAAGGCAGCCACTTTGTAAAACAAAAAGCGATTATTCGTTTGCCCGAAGGAGAATACTATCAAATGGCAGAAGCAGCCCGTGGTATTTTCGGCGTATATATTTCAAGTAAAGGCGATAAAAATCCGTACCGTGTGAAGTTCCGTTCACCTAATTTAAGTTTGGTTTCCGTAGTTGATCCCATTTCACGCAATGAAAAAATTGCGGATTTAATTGCTATCGGAGGTTCATTGGATTATGTGGTTCCAGATATAGACCGATAAAAACTATGAACTATAAAATATGAATGATGAACTTTGCGAAGAAAAAGAAAAGCCTAAAGTGGGACAAGATGTTTTGAAGGATAAATCATTTGTATTTGCTGTTCGTTGTGTGAATTTATATAAGTATTTAGTTGGTAATAAAAAAGAATTTGTAATAAGTAAACAATTGTTGCGTTCAGGGACATCAATAGGTGCCAATATCCGAGAATCAAAAAATGCTGAAAGCGATATGGATTTTATTCATAAGCTTGGTATCGCACAGAAAGAATGTGATGAAACACTTTATTGGTTAGAATTGCTGAAAGCTACCGATTTTTTAGATGAAATGATGTTCAAAAGCATTTACCAAGACGCAGAAGAAATTTTGAAAATGCTAAGAAGTTCAATAATAACAAAGAAAAGAAAAATTAATAAATAACGATGAACAATAAATAATGAGCTTTGGATTTTAGTGCATTAGCCATTCATAGTTTATAGTTCATAACTCATAGTTAAAAAACATGTTTGATTTTACTACTTTAACTCAATGGATTGACGAAGGTTTACGGTCGGTTTTGCCTAACTTTTGGGCATTGGCTATCGAATTCGTTTTGGTGGGTGTTGCTTTGCTATTGGCTTATGCCGTATTAGCGTTGATATTAATATATGTCGAACGTAAAATATGTGCATGGTTTCAATGCCGCTTGGGACCAAACCGAGTAGGACCTTTCGGAATTTTGCAAAGTATTGCTGATGCATTGAAAATGTTATTAAAAGAGATTATTCCAATCAATAACAATGACAAATTTTTATTTTACCTTGCACCATTTGTAATGGTAATGGGTTCTATGCTCGCATTTGCTGCCATTCCCTTTGCCAAAGGTTTGCATGCTGTAGATTTTAACATTGGAGTGTTTTATATTATTGCCGTTTCTTCGATTGGAATTTTAGGGATTTTACTGGCAGGATGGTCAAGTAACAACAAATTTTCCATGATTGGAGCCATGCGAAGTGGTGCGCAAATGATTAGTTATGAGCTTTCCGTAGGTTTATCATTACTAACAATGGTGATTTTTGCAGGAAGTATGCAAATATCTTCTATTGTTGAAGGACAAGCCGATATGTGGTTCATTTTTAAAGGACACATTCCTGCAATCATCGCTTTTGTGGTGTATGTAGTTGCCGGACATGCTGAAACCAATCGTGGACCTTTTGATTTACCTGAAGCAGAATCGGAACTTCCCGCCGGTTATCATACCGAATATTCCGGTATTCAATTTGGATTCTTCTACTTAGCTGAGTATTTGAACATGTTTATTGTTTCGGCAATCGCTGCTACCATATTTTTAGGAGGCTGGCAGCCTTTGCATATTCCGGGTTTTGATGGATTTAATCACATAATGGATTACATTCCATCATTTGTTTGGTTTTTTGGAAAAGCATTTTTTGTAGTTTTCTTACAACTTTGGGTTCGCTGGACATTCCCACGCCTCAGGGTTGATCAACTTTTGAAATTAGAATGGAAATATTTATTACCATTGAATTTAGTAAACATTTTATTAATGGCAATAATTGTAGCTTTTGGGCTTCATTTTTAGTATTTCCCGCTGAACTCGCTGAAAACGCGGAATAAGAAATGACTGAAAATGATATTTCATATAAAACACGAGGTGCTATATTTAAAATTTATAAGGCACTTGGACCAGGATTATTAGAATCTGTTTATGAAAATATTCTTGCATATGAATTGAAGAAAGAAGGTTTAGAGGTTAAAACGCAATGTCCAATATCAGTGGTTTATGATGATATAAAACAAGAATTTGGATTTCGGGCAGACCTAATTGTTAACAACAAAGTAATTATTGAAATAAAATCTGTTGAAGAAATTCATGATGTACATCATAAACAACTTCTTACATATTTGAAATTAACAGGCTTGAAGTTAGGAATATTGGTAAATTTTAATACAAGCGATATTGATAAATCAATTTATAGAAAAGTAAATAACTTATAATACAACAAAATATTTTGCAAAGCAAAATTCTGCAAAATCAGCGAGTTCTGCGGGAAGCAAAATAGCAAATTATAGGCAAATAATTTATAAAGAAAAATCCGCGAATTCAGTAAGTTCTGCGGGAAAAATAAAACGCACATGAAAGGATTTGTAAAATACATGAAATCATGGTTTGTTGCCTTAGCTTCTTTGGCAACCGGAATGAAAATCTCATTAAGAAACTTTTTTCGTCCTAAAATTACGGAATGCTATCCCGAAAACAGAGCTACTTTGCAAATGTCAGATCGTTATAAATCTGTTTTGACAATGCCTCACAATGCTAAGAACGAGCATAAATGTACAGCTTGTGGAATATGCCAGATGAACTGCCCGAATGGAACAATAACCATTACAAGCTATACAGAAGAAACCGAAGACGGAAAAAAGAAAAAGATTTTAGAATGTCATGAATATGATTTAGGAAAATGCTCATTTTGCAACCTTTGTGTATTATCATGTCCTTCCGATGCCATTGAATTTAATCAAGATTTCGAGCAAAGTATGTTTACACACAGCAAATTATTGAAGAAACTAAACAACGAAGGATCAAAACTCGAAGAGAAGGTAAAAGAAGAAAAGGTAAGCGAGTAATGATGAACTATATTGTACAGCGTTGTACAAATATTTAACAGAAAATAAATAGGGAAAATTTAAGTAACAAATAAATAATGAATGCAAAACGACGAATGAAAAAGTTCATCATTTATCATTCATAACTCATAGTTAAAAGATATGGATATTACAGCATCACAAGTTATTTTTGGAATTTTATCGGTAATTATCGTTGTATTTTCAATATTGACGGTAACTACACGACGTATGTTGCGGGCAGCTACATTCTTAATGTTTGTATTATTTGCTACAGCAGGATTATACTTTTTGTTGGATTATCATTTTTTGGCAGCAGTGCAAATCACTGTTTATGCAGGAGGTGTGCTTGTGCTGCTTATTTTTTCCATTTTCCTTACTAGCCATGTCGGTGATAAAGTAGATAAAGTAGAATTAAAACGGCGCGTTCCCGGTTTACTGACAGCTTTGGCAGGTGGAGCTCTTTGTATTTTTGTAATCTTAAGAAGTGGCTTGAAAGCAGTTGAAACCATCAGTGGTGGCGAAATAGATATGAAAGTATTGGGAGCTGCTTTAATGGGAACAGGAAAATATCAATACTTGCTTCCTTTTGAAGCTATTAGTATTTTGCTTTTGGCTTGTATTATCGGGGGAATTTTGATTGCACGGAAAAGTAAGTAAGATTTCAAGGTCACAATTTGTGACCTTGAAATCTTGATATTCCAAAATTGAATATCAAATATGAGTGATACTATAAAAAATGGAATTACAGCTTATTCAAAGTAAAATCTATGAAGTACGCGGATGCAGGGTTATGTTCGACTTTGACCTTGCTGTGATGTATGGAATAGAAACAAAGGTATTGAAGCAAGCGGTAAAAAGAAATTTAATTCGTTTTCCTTCTGATTTTATGTTCGAATTATCAGAAAGTGAATGGAAAAACTTGAGGTCACAATTTGTGACCTCAAGTTGGGGAGGCTCTCGTTATCAGCCATCTGTATTTACAGAGCAAGGTGTTGCTATATTGTCAAGTGTATTGAAAAGTGAAACTGCTGTAAAAATCAATATTTCCATTATGAGGGCTTTTGTTCTCATGTGTGAATTAGCAACAGGTTATGCAGAACTAAATCAAAGGCTTGAAAATTTTATGATAGAAACCAATATGCAGTTCAATGATATTTATCAAGCGTTAACTGAACTGGCAGCAAAAAAAGAAGAAGAAAATAAACCACTTAACCCCATTGGTTATTTGGCAAACAGAAAATAAAAAGACTAAAAAGAAATATATTAATACATTGAAATAGAAAATCTGAATCATCATTTCAGTTTTCAATTTTAATTTTCAATTAAAAAATTATGGATGTACCAATGGAATTGTATTTGATAGCAGGTGCTGTCATGTTTTTTGCAGGAATTTACGGCTTTCTTACCCGTAAAAATATGCTTGCAATTTTAATTTCGTTAGAATTGATGCTTAATGCAGTTGATATTAATTTTGTGGTTTTCAACCGCTTTTTATATCCTGGGCAAATGGAAGGAATGTTCTTTGCCATTTTTGCCATTGCCATTGCAGCAGCCGAAACAGCTGTAGCTATTGCTATTATTATCAATATCTACAGGAACTTGCAAAACATTCAAATTAAGAATTTAGATAAAATGAAACACTAATTGAGTAGAAAATTGAAGAGTAGAGGTTATATGCAACTCAATTTTCAATTTTCAATTCTCAATTCTCAATTGAAAAAATTATGACTTATTTAGTATTAATTCTTGCTATTCCATTACTAATGTTCCTTGTGTTGGGACTTTTTGGTAACAAAATGAAACCGGAAATTGCAGGTTGGTTGGGAACAGCCGGGCTGCTTTCTATTGCTCTTATTTCCTATTTTACGGCATACGAATATTTCTTCGTTTATGGTAAAGATACTGCAGGCATTTATCAAAAAATAGAAGCCTTCAGTCACACATGGATGCAATTTTCGCCGACACTAAAAGTGAACTTGGGTATTTTGCTTGACCCGATTTCAGTAATGATGCTGGTAGTTATCACAACTGTTTCGTTGATGGTGCATTTATATAGCACAAGCTATATGCATGGCGAAAAAGGCTATCATCGCTATTATGCCCTGTTATCATTGTTTACTTTCTCTATGTTAGGCTTAGTGGTAGCTACTAACATTTTCCAAATGTACATTTTTTGGGAATTAGTGGGGGTTTCTTCATACTCTTTGATTGGATTTTACTATACCAAACCTTCGGCAATTGCCGCTTCCAAAAAAGCATTTATTGTTACTCGCTTTGCTGACTTAGGTTTTTTGATTGGGATTTTAATTTTATCTTATTACACAGGTACTTTTGATTTTGCGACATTGACTGCTAATAATGCTGCTATTGTGACAGGTGCTGCTGGTGCTACTTTTTTAGGTGCTTCGGTATTTACTTGGGCTATGGCATTAATCTTTATGGGGGGTGCAGGAAAATCGGCAATGTTGCCTTTGCACATTTGGTTACCAGATGCAATGGAAGGTCCAACGCCTGTTTCGGCTCTTATTCATGCTGCAACTATGGTTGTTGCAGGAGTTTATTTAGTAGCTCGTTTATTTCCTGTTTACTTTTTCGTTACTCCCGAAGTATTGGAAGGTATTGCTTACATCGGTGCTGCAACTTCATTGTTTGCAGCTATTATTGCCTGTACGCAAACCGATATTAAACGGGTGTTGGCATTTTCAACCATTTCACAAATTGCATATATGATGGTAGCTTTAGGTGTTTCCAAATATGGAGATCATGAAGGTTTAGGCTATATGGCATCCATGTTCCATTTGTTTACACACGCTTTCTTCAAAGCCTTGCTATTTTTAGGGGCGGGTGCAGTTATTCATGCTGTTCATAGCAATGAAATGAAAGATATGGGGAATCTTCGCAAATATTTACCTATCACACACATCACATTTTTGATTGCCTGTTTGGCTATTGCTGGAATTCCACCATTTTCAGGCTTTTTCAGTAAAGATGAAATTATGGTAGCAGCTTTACATGCTAATAAAGCCGTTTTTGTTTGCCAGTTTATTGTTGCCGGATTAACTGCTTTTTACATGTTCCGTTTGTATTATAATATTTTCTGGGGAAAGAAAACAGATTATCATCACCCACCTCACGAAGCTGATGGAAAAATGACTTTTCCTTTGATATTTTTGGCTGTACTGACTTTGGTAACCGGATTTGTTCCTTTTTCACACTTAGTTACTTCAGATGGTGCTGCTTTTGGACATCATATTCAATGGTCGGTTGCAATACCGTCTATTTTGATAGCTTTGGTAGGAATTGGAACAGCAACTTTAATGTATCGCAAAGCCAATACCAGTTCCGATAAAGTGGTTTCAAGCATTAAGTTATTCTATAAATGGGCTTACAACAAATTCTATTTTGATGAAATATACATGTTTGTAACTAAAAATATTATTTTCAAACACATTTCAAAACCTATCGCTTGGTTTGACCGCCATGTAGTAGATGGATTTATGAATTTTCTAGCCTATTGGTCATATAAAGTTTCATCAGGCATTAAAGGGTTGCAATCAGGTCAAGTTCAGCAATATGCATTTGTATTTGCCATGAGTGTGATTGTTATTGCCGCTTTGGTGATATTTGTATAAAAAAGACATTAACGAATAAACAAATAATAAAAAATGAATATTCTTTCACTATTTGTATTTCTGCCTTTATTAATGGCGTTGATATTGCTGCCTTGCCGCAATATGAAACAAATTCGTGCAGTAATGGTAACAGGTTCATCATTACTGATTTTAGCAGCAGTAGGCTTATTATTTGCCTATTTATCAGAAAGGAGTGCCGGCAATACTGCTGAGATGCTTTTTACTGCAAGTACTGTTTGGTATGCGCCACTTAATATCCATTATGCTGTGGGCGTTGACGGTATTTCGGTTGCCATGATTTTACTATCATCAGTTATCGTATTTACAGGTGTTTTTGCTTCATGGAATATCAATCCATTAAGTAAAGAATTTTTTATATGGTTAATGGTACTTTCCATTGGTGTATTCGGATTTTTTATCAGTATAGATTTGTTTACCATGTTTATGTTCTACGAAGTGGCACTGATTCCGATGTATTTACTTATTGGTGTTTGGGGAACCGGAAGAAAAGAATATTCAGCCATGAAGTTGACTTTGATGCTGATGGGCGGTTCAGCTTTCCTTTTAGTAGGAATTTTGGGAATTTATTTTAATTCTGCCGTAGATGGCTTGCCTGCAAGCATGAACATTTTAGAAATAGCTCAACGTCATATTCCTGTTGATATGCAAAAAATCTTTTTCCCGTTAACATTTTTGGGATTTGGAGTTTTGGGTGCATTATTTCCATTTCATACATGGTCACCTGACGGTCACGCATCAGCACCAACGGCTGTTTCTATGCTGCATGCCGGCGTTTTGATGAAATTAGGAGGTTACGGATGTTTCCGTGTTGCTATTTTCTTAATGCCAGAGGCTGCTCATGAACTTTCTTGGATTTTCTTGATATTGACAGGTATCAGTGTGGTTTATGGTGCATTTGGTGCTATTGTTCAAACCGACTTGAAATATATCAATGCCTACTCGTCAGTTAGCCACTGTGGATTGGTATTATTTGCCATTTTGATGTTGAATCAAACAGCGATGACTGGAGCAGTGCTTCAAATGGTTTCACATGGTTTAATGACAGCCCTTTTCTTTGCCTTGATTGGTATGATTTATGGACGTACACACACACGAGATATTCGCGAATTGCAAGGTTTGATGAAAATTATGCCTTTTCTTTCAGTTTGCTATGTGCTTGCCGGTTTGGCATCGTTAGGCTTGCCCGGATTAAGCGGTTTTGCTGCTGAAATGACTATTTTCTTTGGTGCATTCCAAAATGCAGATACATTCCATCGAGTATTTACCATTATAGCATGTGCATCTATTGTTATCACAGCTGTTTATATATTGCGCGTAGTTGGAAAAATCTTGTATGGAGAGGT
>JAVBQU010000120.1:0-5158 GCA_031548675.1 Bacteroidales bacterium | reverse complement strand
TAAGAGTCTGCTCCATTATGATACACAAAGACATGGTCGTACCGGCGGTCGGCAAAAATAGCGCCGCCCAGTTTTCTTATCGCGGCAGGTGTTTGTATCCAGCTCGAAGTTTTGGCATCAAAGCTTCCGAATTTCTGTAGCTCGCGGTATTGCTCTTCCGTTAAAATCTCAATTCCCATAGCTTCTGCCATACTCAAAGCAGTGTTTTCGGGTTTATTTTCTTTTCTTGCTTCGAGTGCTTCTGTATCGTAACAGATGCTTCTGCGGCTTTTAGGGCTTTCTGCCGAACAATCACAAAAGATATATTCGTCTGTTTTATTGTCATAGCCAATTACATCGGGTTCGCCTCCGGTATTTTCCATTTCGTTGAGCGACCACAATTTTCCTGCATCTGCTTCCAGTTTTGCTTGCACTTTTTCCCATTTGAGGTTTGGATGCCGGATGGTATTTTTCTCAAAACGGGCTTTCAATATCTTCAATAACTCGCTGCGTTGTTCTAAAGACAATTCTTTTTTAGGGTTTTTCATAGTATATATTTGCAAAGATTCTTCTAGTTTTTCCTTTTATTATTCTCCTGAAAGGATTTAATATTTTGTAGGGTAACAAAATTAAACAATCTTTGTTGCAGAGCTTCTAAACCCTATGGTTTTAGAAATCTGAAATCTTTCCATAGTACGTTTTTGAGCTGATAAAAGACATATAAGTCTTTTTTATGATTATATTTGCATTCTGAATGCATGTGAAGCATGCGGATATTTAGGAGTTAGCCATCATTTAAGAAAGCGGTCACACATTAACCATTAAAATTAAAAAAGTATGAAAAGATTTTTATTGACATTCGGTTCGTTACTTGCAATTTCCGTGTCTTTTGGACAAAGTAAAATTGATAGTTTAGTTCAGGTTGGAACACAGTATCACGACAAAGGTAATTATGCAAAAGCAATAGAGATTTACAATGAAGCATTAGAAATTGACCCGAAATCTCCATTAGTAAACTATGAATTATCTATGACATATATGTATTCGGGCGATTACGAAAAAGCAATTAAATATAGTGATGTTGTTATTAAACAAAAAAAAGATTTACTATTACCTGCCTATATCACAAAAGGGTCTTCTCTAAGCAACTTAGGAGAAATAAAACAAGCGATTAAATTATATAACGAGGCAATTAAAAAATTTGGCGACAATTATCTTTTGTATTATAATCTTGGTATTTCCTATTCAAGAGTACCAGATTCAAAAAAAGCAGAATCGGCTTTTATCAATGCAATTGCAAATAATCCAAACCACGCAAGCAGTCATTATGGATTAGCACTTACAGAAAAAGATAATAATCAACGAGTACAAAGTTTATTGAGTTTATACTATTTCCTGTTATTAGAGCCTTCTTCAAAAAGGGCAGAAACAGCATATAGTTTATTGCGAAAACAATTTGGTGGAAATGTTCAAAAAGACAAAGACAATCCCAATAATATAAACATCTTTATAAATCCTGATAATGCAAATTCTGAATTTTCGTCTGCCGAATTAATGATTTCAATGCTTGAAGCATCAAATTCATTAGAGGAAAACAAAGACAAAACACCTGAAGAACTATTCATTGATAATACTAAGTCATTTTTTACAATGATGGGAGAACTTGGAGAAAAAGAATCGAAAAAAAATATTTGGTGGAATATGTACATCCCTTTTTTCTATAAACTAGCACAGTCCGAATATATGGATGTTTATTGTTATTATATCAGTCAATCCTCGAATGAAAATGCGAAAAAATGGCTAAAAGAAAACAGTGAGAAGTTTGAGAAATTTGGCGAATGGTTAAAGAAAGAAAAATAAACGAACGTCTAACAATCTTCTTCGGGTTTAGGCTGTGCCTAAACCCGAATATTAAATGCAGGTTAAACCTGAGGTAATACACTTTATAGAAATGCTTTCCTAACCTAAACTTTATTCTTTAATTAAAGTAAACAAAGAATCTAATTTAGGATTGTTCGAATATTTATGTGAATCGGCATTCACATATTCTTGAATATACTTTATACGGTGTTTCGTCAGCGGATGCGTACTCATAAACTCCGACACATCATGCTCTTCCATCATTTTTGAAGAGTGCTTTTCCAATACATGAAATAAATTTATCATTCCTTTCGGATTAATTTTGGCTTTCTGCATACATTCCAAACCCCTAATATCCGCTTCCTTTTCCATACTTCTAGAATATTGCAGATTTTGAAATACATAAAGATTTTCAAAAACAACAGCCGTTAATCCTCCCGTATCGCCAAACAATAACGAAATAACAAAATAGCCGGAAAGTGAGCGGAAGATGCTTTTTAAAGAATGCTGCAATTCCACATGAGAACTTTCATGAGCCAGCAAAGCAGCCAACTCTTCCGAAGATTCCATTTCATCAATAATTCCCGAATAAACCGCTATCCTTCCTCCTGGAACAGCAAATGCATTCACCGTTTCCGAATTCAAAACCGAAATCGTACAAGAATATTTTCCTTCAAGCTCCATGACATCGAAAAACTCCTGAACCAAACGGCTTTTCTTGTCATCCTCTGTTGTTAGCGAAGTTAGTTGATTATATGCCGATTCCCCGATTTGTTTTTCAATAGATAAAGGTACTTTGGTCGCAGCATATTCTGCAGCACTTGGAATTATTACCTTAAATGCAAATACCCCTAAGCCTATCAGAAGCAAAAGCAGACCTATAATATATTTCCATGTCCGCGAAGCAGCCGCTACAACATCGCGTTTAGCAAAAGCATAATAAGGATATAATTTATTTAGCGAAACTGCAAATTCCTTGTCATGAACTTCAATCGTTTGATATGGAAAATCACCATATTTCAAGCGGATTCTATCTCCTATTTCGCTATCACTTTTCGATATCTTTTGCAGTTCCCAAGTAATCGTTTCTGCAATGCCTCCCAAATCATCTATTACTAAAACAACAACAACATGCTCCTCAAACCTTATCTCACAAGGATAAGGTTTGGAAGACATGCCATTATAATATTTCCCTATAAATTCTGCTTTCAAAACTTAGAATATAATATTAAAATCTAAGAAATCTAATGCGCTATCGCCGGCAGCATCGCTATAATCCTCTTCGGTTTGCACAATGTTGTCCGTATCTATTTCCTCCGGTATTATTGTATTATCTGCAAAAAATTGCATTTCACGCACCCTAGCCCAAGCAAAACCCAGCCCAAGCGTAAAAACAATAATGAGTGCATTGATAAAATATAATTTAAAAACCTTTTTTCCGGAAACATCAGAACTTAAATGATACTCTTGACCATTATGCTCTATCGTTGTATTTTCGACATGAAACCTATACAGATCAGCAGCAAACCAAAAAAAGTAAATTCCTAATGTTATGTATGTAATTGCCCCTCCTGCCAATCGCAAGAAAAAATACTTTGTCCCGTCACCTTTAAAATTAAATTTCAAGTCTCCCAAACGAACATGCCTATAAATATAGTTTTTCAATTTTACTTCAAACCAAGGAGCATAAATGCCCAATGTGATAATCGTTAAACCAAACCCTTTCAAACATAATTTTATCAATTCGGTAAGATTTCCCCTATAGCCAAAATGAATAGAACGCCAAGAAGTTTTAGCTAAACGATAACGATAAGAACCATGCATCGCAATCGGTAATAACAACAATAACCCTATCAAATAAAGCAATGCGCCAACGATAGGAGTTCCTATTTTAATAAAAATGAAATAAATAGCAACAACAACTATAATAAAGATAAATCCCTTTATAAACCCTTTAAATATTTCTTTTCCAGTTCCATGAAAAGTAAAATGGTCTCCCGAAAAATGCAAATTCTGATAATAATACTTTAAGTACTGTACTTTAGCCCAAGGATAATATAAACCCAAAGTAATTACCGTTAAGATAGTATTTACAATTGTGAGCCCAAACAATGTACTTCCTGTACCTTTAAAACTTAGTAAATTTTTTCTCTCCATACTCTTATTTAATGAATAATTATTTTACTGCACATAAATCAAATAATACCGATTTTTACTCAATAAACCATGTATCTATTATTCAGATAAGCTATCTCCAAATAGATTCCTGCAATATTTGACTAAATGAATTTTGGTAAATAAAAAAAGATAAGCGAACTATATGATATATAATAAGAATAACAGCTAAAGTATAGGCAATTTTCTTACTGTATAAGATATGATTAAAATATTCTTTCTTTGTTATAATTTCAGTGGTTAAAGTTCCTATTCCTATCCAGCACAAAGCCATAACCAATATGCCAAAAATATGAAATTGTAAGCTTTTCAGAAATTCACCTTGATAAATAGCAACTAAAGATTTGGTAATTCCACAACCCGGACAAGGAAGTCCCGTAAGCATCTTGAAAGGACAGAATGATTGTGAATGCTCAAAATGGGAATTGGTATGCAATATAAAAAAAGGAAATGCCAGAATAACAAACATTCCGGCAATTCCTATTAATTTACGAAAAACTCGCTTATTGGTTGTTGCTGTATAATTTATTGATATCACCTTGAACAATCATTGCAGCTACATAAGGAAAAATAAAGCCTAAAACCATCAACAAAGTTGATTGATCTTTACCTTCTTCTCCTACTCTTTTATAAAGTGCAGGTAATGCATCTTTTCCAGCAAGATAGTAAAAATAAAGATTCACAGGCATAAGACATCCTGCAAAAATAGCGATTGGTTGAGAAATTACTTCTTTTCCTGCTGCGGCATTCAATACTTGAGCAGCTTTAATATTCCAATAGATTAAGTAAAGTCCGCATGTAATAAATCCCAAAAGCAATACTACAATAGGTTCATTTTTAAAAACTGGAATTCCATTAGTCTGATTTTCAGTCATGTTTTTCTGATTTTTTTAATTAAAAATTTAATGAATTAGCTTGTTAATAATATATCTTTAACGACGTGCAAAGGTAGTACTATTTATCCATAAAATAATTTTATTTTACTCTAAATAAATAAAAAAAATCATCTTAACTACCTGATTTCATATTTATTGCGGATTTTTATATTACAAAAATAGCGTTCCCACTTTGGTAAGAACGCTATTTAAAAGATTTGGCAGTTACCTACTCTCCCACACGAATGCAGTACCATCGGCACGAGTGG
>JAVBQU010000214.1:0-8512 GCA_031548675.1 Bacteroidales bacterium | reverse complement strand
TCCTGAAAATTAGTCTAATGAAGACAATTTCGGAGATAACTTTAACCTTGCAAACAGGAATAATGCGCCCAATGCAATAATTGTAGCAACCACATAAAGCAGAGCCGGACTGTACATATAAATAGCGGCAACAGCTAAGGGTATCAGCACACGGTAGATTGATTGAAGTGATTGGTTAACCCCTTGCAATTTTCCTTGCCGGCTGTCATCTACAGATTTCGATAAATTTCCGTTGAACGAAGGGTCGAACAATCCTTCGCCTAGGGTAATAAAAACCACTGCCGCGATAATTAAATAAGTTGAAGGGAAATAGGCACTTAAAAAAATCACGCTGAGACCTAACGATAATCCGATAAGACCTATAATGCCCACAGTTCGTTCACTAAATTTTTTGAGCATCAAAGGTAAAAGTACAGCGCGCGAAAGAATATCGCATGCACCTACCCATGCCAGTATGCTGCCTATCAATGCAGGACCCCAATGGTAAATGTCTTTCAAAAATATGGTTGCATTATTTTGGTAAATACCTATGCTAATGGCAAAAAAAGCACCCAGCACAAGCAGGCGTTGTACTTCTTTTAAAGAAAAAATATCTTTGAAATTGGCTATCATGTTCATCCCTTTCAGAGAGACTTCCTTGGTCCGGTTTTCAACAGTAAGCGATTCAGGTAAGAAAAGTAAAGTACACAATGCCGATAAAAAAATCAGAAAAGCTGTTGTAAAAAAGGGCAGGGAGATAGATAAACTGCCCAGCCATCCGCCTAAAGCAGGTCCGCCCATAAATCCGATACCCGTTGCCGCACCAATATAGCCAAACCATTTTGTCCGCTCTTCCGGTTTTGTAGAATCTGCAATATAGGCAAACAATGCACTGATATTTCCGGCAGTGAGTCCGTCAATAATTCTGCCAAGGAACAACACCCACAATGCCCCTCCAATACCAAAAAGAATATACCCTGCCATTGAACCCAGCAGACTGGCTATTAAAATCTTTTTGCGTCCATACCGGTCGCTTAATGCACCCAAAACAGGGGCTGCAAAAAATGTACATGCCGCAAATACCGACATCAAGGCACCCATGCCCACCACTACTTGCGATTCAGGAAGATATTGTCCTACTAAAAATGGTAATAAAGGCAGAACAATGGTCATTCCTATTGAGTTTAATAAGACAATAGCTATTACAATCCACAAGGCTTTCTTTTGATTTTTCTCTTTGTTCATAAATGATTTTTTGAATTGATTTTATATCTTCTACTTATAGAAGACAATTATCGGTGAAAAATATTTTAATAAAATTGATAATGCAAAATTATATGGGTTTTTAGAGATAAAATAACTATATTTGTTCTAAAAATAGTCGTAAAAGACCTGTTATGAAAAAAGACCATACACAAGAAGTATCCCATATTCTGATAAAACTTGCCCATTTACTAGGCACAGAAGTAAAAGACAGAAGATTAGAAATTCCTGAAAAATTTGGTAAAGGCTATTGCTCCGGTTTTATTCTTAATGAACATATCCGAATGCTTATCAGTAATTATGAACTAAAAGAAGATATAGCATTTAAAAATCCTGAAGCCGATGCTTCAAAGAAAATGATATTTTTTAAGTTTCAAAATATTTTTCCCAAAGCAGAAACATTATGGGTAAAAACACAATTAGAAGCCATGCCTTCGGTTTTAATAGGAACCAGCCGTGTAAATACCGATGAAGTTATTTCAATCCACACAAATACAGCAACTGTCAATATAGAAGTAGATGCAGATTATTTAAACAAGCTGTTTGATTTTCTCGAAAAATCTCCGGTTTTGCAAAGTCTGCTGCAGAATACACAGCCCTTGCTATTCGAGCAAATAATTTATCCTTCATTACAAAAAATCGTAGATGAAATTATTAACGAATCGGTTGGTAAAACTTTCGAACTGTTTTTTTTGAGGATAAAGGCAGAAGAACTTATTTGCAGACTATTGATAGAGCTGGAAAAACGAGATGAAAAACAGCTTTATGCTTTAAACATACATGATATACAAACCATTTACAGAGTGAAAGAACAGATGATAGGACAGCTCGAAACTCCGCCTATCATTAGAGAATTGTCTGATTCTGCCCACATGAGTCCTTCCAAGTTGAAACGTTTATTCAAGCAGATTTTCGGTAACAGTATTTTTAGCTATTATCAAGAACTTAGGATGCAGGAAGCTGCCCGTTTGCTGAAAGAAGAAAAATATTCCGTATCAGATGTGGGATATAAGCTGGGATTTACCAACCTAAGCCATTTTGCAAAAGTTTTTAACGAACATATAGGGATGAACCCTAAGCAATATAGCCGGATTTAAACATATAATTTCAAAGTGGTTGGAATGTAAAAAATAAATGCTGTAATTTTGGTAAAGTTACTTTCCTATACAAAAATGTCCGAAAATATTACCTAAAATTTCATCGTTAGTTATTTCTCCCGTAATCTCGCCAAGATAGTGTAAGATATTTTTTATATCAATAGCTATAAGTTCAGAAGATAGCTTATCGGCAAAGGCTTTTTCTATATTGGCAATACTCTGCTGTACTTCCAGCAGAACTGCATAATGCCGTACATTCAGCATAATCAACTGCTCCGAAAGCTCATCCCATTTGGCAACTTTGAGTAAAGCTTCCGTTATTAAATTGATATTTTCCTTGCGTTTGGCAGATATAAAAATAGTTTCCTGCTCTAATAATTTGGCTAATTCTTTGGGCGATTCTTCCAGCATATCGGTTTTATTTGCCAAAATAACCACATGCTTATCAAGATTGGAAAATTGCGTTTTTATCAGTTTTACCTCTTCAAGTATTTCTTCTACAGATGAATTGCAAATATCTATTAAGTAAAGAATTATAAATGATTTTTCGATAGTAGAATGTGTGCGTTCAATGCCGATATTTTCGATAGGATTATCGCTGGTACGCAAGCCTGCTGTATCGATAAAACGAAAAGCCGTACCACGCAGCATTATGGTATCTTCGATGGTATCGCGTGTAGTACCCGGAATTTCAGAAACAATGGCTTTTTCTTCGTTCAACAGGGCATTCAATAAAGTAGATTTTCCGGCATTGGGTTTGCCGATAATGGCAACCGGAATACCATTTTTAATAGCATTTCCTAATTTGAAAGATTCCAAAAGACGGTTTACTTCCTCTTTTAAATTTGCCAATAAAGCAAATAATTGAGTTCTATCTGCAAATTCTACATCTTCCTCGCTAAAATCCAATTCCAATTCGATAAGCGATGCAAAATCCAAAAGTTGTTTTCTTAGTTCGGTTATTTTATTCGAAAAACCACCTCGCATTTGTTTCAAAGCCAATTCGTGCATGGTTTTAGATTGGGAAGCAATCAAATCTGCAACAGCTTCGGCTTGGGTTAAATCCATTTTCCCATTCAAAAAAGCCCGCAGAGTAAATTCTCCGGCTTCAGCTAAACGAATACCTTTGCTTACCAGCAATTCCAATATAAGCCGTTGAATATAGGGAGAACCATGACATGATATTTCCAAACTATGTTCGCCGGTGTAGGAGTGGGGAGCTTTAAAAACAGAAATTAATACATCATCTATCAATTGATTTTTATCATAGATTTCCCCATAGTAAACCTTATAAGGTTCTAAATCTAATAAATTGATATTTTCATTTTTAGGTTTGAATATTTGATGTATTACTTCAAATGATTTATTGCCCGAAATACGAATTACGGCAATAGCTCCCGTACCCTGCGGAGTGGCTATGGCACAAATGGTATCGTTATTATTAAACATATTTCTTGAATATTAATTGAAAATCATAATAGGTTGTTTGCATATAAATACACAGGTTTTTGCTGTTTTTCTTGCTGCATGTAAGCACTTGTACCGTTTTCATACAACAATTAATTACATAACATGGTTTATTCCTAGATTTTCAAATTGAGTTAAGTTAATTACAGAATTTCTTAAGCCTTGTCAATTGCCGATTTTATCAGTTGTACAAAATCCATGACCTCTTGCTCGGTAGTATCCCACGATGTCATCCATCGCACTTCAGAGGTAGTTTCGTCCCATGTATAAAAAAAGTATTTCTCTTGCAGGCGTGGTATAATATTCTTCGGCACAAGGGCAAACACACCATTGGCTTCCGTTTTCTGGGTAATTTGTATTGCCGGAATTTTACCGACTTCCGAAGCTAAAAGATGAGCCATACTATTGGCATGCAAAGCTGTTTGCCTCCATTGCTCGTTTTCTAAATAGGCAATAAACTGAGCGGCAATATACCGCATTTTAGACGCCAACTGCATACCTTGTTTTCGGATATATGAAAAATCATGAGCCAATGCTTTCCTGAAAAAAATGATAGCTTCGCCATACATCAACCCATTTTTAGTTCCACCAAATGATAACATATCAGCCCCTGCATTTACCGTAATATCAGCCAAGCTACAGCCTAAAGCCGCCGCCGCATTGCTCAAGCGTGCACCGTCGATATGCAGCAGCATATTATTTTGATGAGCAAAATCGGCTATAGATTGAATTTCTAAAGGTGTATATATAGTTCCCATTTCGGTAGTTTGCGAAATAGAAATCAGATGCGGCTGCGAATGATGCTCAACGCCCAAAGCATGCAAATAATGTTTCATGCTTTCGACCGTTAATTTACCATTCGAAGAAGGAACGGTTAAGAGTTTGCAACCGGTAAAATGTTCCGGTGCTCCGCATTCATCTGTTTGAATGTGGGCTGTTTCAGCACAAATAACTGCATGATAAGGGCGGCATGCCGCTGATATACTTAACACATTGGCTCCGGTTCCATTAAAAACAAAAAACACTTCCGAGTTTTGCCCAAACTGTTTTTTCAATTCATATACAGCTTTTGCTGTAACCGGATCTTCTCCATAAGCCAACGCATGCCCTTGATTAGCCTGTAAAATTGCATCCAAAATTGCCGAATGCACTCCCGAATTATTATCGCTTGCAAAACCTTTCATTTTTTAATGTATTAATGTTGTTCTATCCGTAGTAAAGCGCTACCTTTCCGTTGGTATCCTCATTATCTGTTCTGCTTTAAGAGTCGTTTCTGTTTCCATTTTGTATATATCAATTATAGGTCGTGTATTAATGGGGTCTGGGTCTCCATGTGTAATAAACTTTTCAATCATTTGAAAATTTAATTTTTTATCTTTACCTACTTCAAGTTTAATATTATCCATGGTAATTGTTTTACATCCCATGCAACTAACTTTTAGAGAATAAATACCAGCTTTCAAATCATAAAAAGCATAATAACCATCAATATTAGAAATAGTTTGAGCAATTTTCACACTGTCTTTTTCTAAAAGAATATTGGCAGACGGTATAGTTTCATTTGTATCTTTTTCTGTAATAGTTCCATAAATAGAACTATTTTGGGAAACTCCAGCAAAATGTATTGCTGAAAAAATCAAACAAAGTATGAATATCTTTTTCATAATCTTGTTTTTAAGGAATATGCTTACAAAGATAAATACTATTGCGTTAAAAATCAAATTGTAAAACTATATTTTTCTATTCTTATAAAAATAAGTAAATTTGCAATTATAAAATAAGAGACATCTCTAAAAATGTCAAGTACAAGGCTTGCAAGAAAATAAAAGCGGAGTTTACTATTGTAAATGAGAATTTTTTTTTGAAGCGTAACGCAGAAATTGACGTTTTTAGAGATGTCTTAAATAAGAATATTCATCTTTTAATATATATAGCAGCATGGATTTATTTGAAAAAAGAAAACAGAACTTCGGTGAATTAGGAAAATATGCCGACGAAGCAGAAGGTTATTATATGTTTCCCCGTTTAGAGGGCGAAATAGGCTCTCGGATGGTTTTCAACGGCAAAGAACGTTTAGTTTGGAGTTTAAATAATTATTTGGGCTTGGCAAACCATCCCGAAGTCCGTGAGGCAGATGCCGAAGGAGCCAAACAATTCGGCTTGGCAGCTCCTATGGGAGCCCGTATGATGTCGGGACAAACCAAATATCACGAACAGTTGGAACGCGAATTGGCAGAATTTGTAGGCAAAGAATCGGCTTACTTAGCCAATTTCGGTTATCCGGCTATGGTTTCTATTATAGATGCTTTGCTGGATAGAAGAGATATTCTGATTTACGATTCAGAAGCTCATGCTTGCATTATAGATGGAAAACGTTTGCATATCGGTCAAAGTTTTTCGTATCCGCATAACGATATCGAAAAATTAGAAAAACAATTGCAGCGTGCCACCAAATTACTGGAAGAAGGCGGAAATCTGGGTGCTATTTTGGTAGTTACCGAAGGTGTTTACGGCATGACCGGAAGTTTAGGTAATCTGCCTGCTATTGCTGCCTTAAAAAAGAAATATAAATTCCGGTTGATGATAGACGATGCCCACGGCTTCGGCACAATGGGATCAAACGGACGTGGAACGCACGAACATTTCAATGTGATGGACGATATCGACTTGTACTTCGGTACATTTGCCAAATCGATGGCTGGTATCGGCGGATTTGTTGCCGGCGAAAAAGGAATTATTCGTTATTTGCAATATAACTTACGTTCGCAAATCTATGCAAAATCATTGCCTATGCCTATGGTTATAGGTTCTCTGAAACGCTTAGATTTGATACGCAAGCATCCTGAATACAGAGAAAAACTTTGGACGATAGTTCATGCTTTGCAAAGCGGATTAAAAGAAAGAGGTTTTAATATCGGCATTACCCAATCGCCTGTAACTCCTGTGGTTTTGAACGGAGATACTGCCGAAGCAACACATCTGGCTTACGATTTGCGCGAAACTTATAATATTTTCTGTTCTACGGTTATTTATCCCGTAGTTCCCAAAGGAATGATTATTTTCCGCTTAATACCTACTGCTGTACATAGTTTGGAGGATGTTCAGTATACATTAGAAACATTCTCAACTATTAAAAGCAAATTAGATTCGGGTGGTTATCGTTCAGAAAGCCTAAAAGCAGTAACGATATAATGTATTATTGCAACACCTAAATTTATTCACAAATAGAACAGATTCTTCCATTTCACTCGTTCCTCATTCCAGTCGGAATGACAGTGATTATTTAAGTTACATGGATATTCAAAGAAAACATATTGAAGCAGCGTGGGATGATCGGGAATTGCTGGCAGACAAAGCTGTAAAAGCAAGTATCTGTGAAGTGATTGAGCATTTGGATAAAGGAATGCTTCGGGTGGCAGAGCCTAAAGACGGGGCATGGCAGGTAAACGAATGGATCAAAAAAGCGGTTATCTTGTATTTCCCTATTGCACAAATGCAGACTATGGAACTGCCTCCTTTTGAATTTCATGATAAAATACCGTTGAAAACGCATTATGCCGAACAAGGTGTAAGGGTAGTTCCGCATGCCGTAGCTCGTTACGGTGCTTTTTTAGCAAAAGGCGTGGTAATGATGCCCTCATATGTGAATATCGGTGCTTATGTAGATAGCGGTACGATGGTAGATACTTGGGCTACGGTAGGTTCATGTGCCCAAATCGGTAAAAATGTACATTTGAGCGGAGGCGTAGGCATAGGCGGCGTATTAGAACCTGTGCAGGCGGCTCCGGTAATTATAGAAGACGATTGTTTTATCGGTTCGCGCTGTATAGTGGTGGAAGGCGTACATGTTGCCCAAGAAGCTGTTTTAGGAGCCAATGTGGTAATTACCCAATCTACTAAAATTATAGATGTAACAGGAACAGAACCTAAGGAATACAAAGGCTATGTACCTCCGCGTTCGGTGGTGATTCCGGGTAGTTATACCAAGCAGTTTCCGGCAGGGGAGTATCAAGTGCCTTGTGCTTTAATAATCGGACAGCGTAAGGAATCTACCAATTTAAAAACTTCACTGAATGACGCCTTGAGGGATTTTAATGTGGCGGTATAAATAATACAATAACTTTTTAGGTTTCCCGTTTTAAACCCGTATAAAATTACTTTTTGAAAATAAATATCAGAATTATAAATACATAAAATAAAAATAATGGAAAAACAAACCCCTTTTACCCAACTACATATAGATTTAGGAGCTAAAATGGCTCCATTTGCAGGATACAATATGCCTATTCAATACGAAGGCTTGATTGCAGAACATTTGAATGTTAGAAATAATGTAGGCGTATTCGATGTATCGCACATGGGCGAATTTAGAGCTAAAGGAGCTAATGCAAAAGCTTTTATGCAAAGAGTAACTGTAAACGATATCAATACTTTATCGGATGGAAAAGTACAATATACCTGTCTGCCTAATGGAAAAGGCGGTATTGTAGATGATATGCTGGTTTACCGTATTGCCGACGACCATTACTTTATGGTTCCGAATGCTGCCAATATTGATAAAGATTGGGCTTGGATGAGCAAAATAGCTGCTGAAATGGGTTTAAAACTAGGCGAAGATTTTATCAACGAAAGTGAAGATTGGGCTCAGTTAGCCGTACAAGGACCCAATGCTTTGAAAGCCATGCAAAAACTAACTTCTGCTAATG
>JAVBQU010000006.1:0-4230 GCA_031548675.1 Bacteroidales bacterium | reverse complement strand
CAGACGGATTTCCTTTAATGTTGATGTCCTCCTGTTTTTCTCCCATTAAAACGGCTAACTCATCATGCACGATTTTTACCATCAACTGACCGGGGGAAATGGATGTGAGTACATTCATTCCCATCGCTTTTTCTTTTACCTGATCGGTAAACTGCTTGGCAACTTTATAGCTAACATCGGCATCTAAAAGGGCTTTACGAACCTCTTTAAGAGTTTCTGCTACATTGATTTCTGTAATCTGTCCGTGTCCTTTCAGGACTTTAAACGCCCTGTCAAATTTTTCACTTAAATTCTCAAACATCTTATAATTCTATTTTTGTGCAAAAGTACGAAAAATACAAATGTAATAAAAGAGATAATCTACAATATCAATCTATCATTTTTTTAAGAATTATGAATACCTATTCATGGACATATATAATTCAATTTTAATGTTATAAAATCGTATACAAATTACAAATAGATTCATAAAAACCAACTTATAAAAATATTATCTTTGCACCTTCATATTACTTATATCAATTCATATAATAATATCTGATAAAAACCTTAATATGAACCCTGCTATAAACAAACTCAAAATTGATAAAACTCAAACACTTTTGGTTTTGAACAAGCCTGAATATGTGCAAGATTTTAAGGAGTTTTCGTATGAATCTGATTTTAAAAATAAATCCTATGATTGCATCATGGCTTTTATTTTTCAACTTAAAGACTTTACGGATTTGGTAGAAAAAATTATCCGGCAAAATCTTTTAAACGTAAATGGATATGTATATTTTGCTTATCCTAAAAAGGGAAATAAAATTTATAAGGAATATATCGGCAGGGATGATTTTATGCCTGCTGTAAATATGGATAATGAGGGCTATGTGGGTAATAGCGACATTAAATTCAACAAAATGGTGGCTTTTGATGAGGTTTTTACGGTGATAGGTTTAAAAAACATACCTAAACGTAAGGTTACATCTTCTAAACCCAGCCAGTGCGTAGCTGATTATGAAACTCGTATTCCTGAAGTACAGCAACAATTAGCCGGAAATAAACCGGCTTTGGAATTATTCAATAATCTTACACCGGGTTATCAACGCGGCTGGGCAAGATATGTTTTTAGTGCACAGAGCGAGACTACTATTCAAAAACGCTTTGCTGAAATGGCAGATATTTTACAGCTGGGTTTTAAATCAATTGATTTGTTCAGGCAGAGAAGTAAGTAAACTAGTAAACACATTAACAAGTAAACGAGGTATAGAAATTCAAGAACAGCAAGCTGAGATAAGCAAAGCTTTATAAAAATATATCCCGCATTTCATGCTTCAAAATTAAAACCAATTTATTACCAATATTATATAATGAAAGTATTAGCACCTATCGGACTTTTAGTTGTTTCTAATATATTTATGACCTTTGCATGGTATGGTCATTTAAAATTTAAAGATATGAGCTGGTTCAGCCAACTGGGACTGCCTATGATTATCTTGCTGAGCTGGGGAATTGCCTTTTTTGAATATTGTTTTCAGGTTCCGGCAAACCGTTTGGGGTTCAGCGGTAATGGTGGTGCATTCAACCTTTGGCAGCTCAAAGTTATACAGGAAGTTATAACTTTATCTGTCTTTACCATTTTTACTACATTGGTTTTTAGAAACGAAGCTTTTCGCCTGAACCATGCCATCGGCTTTGGATTCTTAATTTTAGCAGTATATTTTATTTTTAAAAAATGAGTTTTAATTCTGTAACGAGTGACGCGTAGCTAGTGACAAGAAATTTTGCTAATTGCATAAAAAACAATAAGCATTAAACTTTCAACAATTCTGAAACCTGAAATTTAAAAATATATGCCTCAAAATATTTCTATTCCGGCTTTACGCCTAGCTTCTCACAGACTATTACCTGTGCAAAATTGTTCTATCAAAGATTTAGTGGTTTATATGGGAGCTATGCAGGCTCAGGATTATAATATGGTAAAATGGGCAATTGGCATACGCTTACAGGGGATTAAAGATAAGGATGCGGAAACGGCTATTAACAACGGAGAGGTTTTACGAACCCATGTTATGCGTCCTACCTGGCATTTGGTTGCTCCTCAAAATATCCGCTGGATGCTGGCTCTAACTGCTCCTAAAATAAAGAGTGCTGTTCAATCGCGCGACCGCAATTTAGGTCTAACGGAAAATACTTTTGAAAAGAGTAACATGATTATTGCTCAAGCATTATCGGGGAATAAACATTTGACTAAAGAGGAATTGTCGTATGCTTTGGAAAATGCAGGAATTCCTACCAATCCCTATCAGCTTACGCATATCATAATGCGTGCAGAATTGGATGCTGTTATTTGCAATGGTGCAATCAAAAGGAAGAAACAAACGTATGCATTAATCGATGAAAGAGTTCCTGTTCAAAAAATACTTACAATCGACGAAGCCTTGAAACAAATAGCGTATAACTATTTTTCGAGCCACAGCCCTGCAACTATCGATGATTTTACTTGGTGGTCGGGCTTATCGAAAGCTGATGCCAGAAAAAGCATAGAGATGAATCAACCACAATTATATTCTGAAACTATTGACGGAAAAACCTATTGGATTGATAAAAATCTACAAGCTGCCCATCAAGAAAGCGTTCATCTCCTCCCCGCTTTTGATGAATATATTATAAGCTACAGAGACCGTTCGGCAGTTTTACCTACAGAAAATCATAGTAAAGCGGTGTCGAGCAATGGTATATTTCGTCCGGTTATTATAGAAAACGGAATTGCAATCGGATTGTGGCGAAAAGTTACCCAGAAAAATAAACCTACTGTAGAAACTAACTATTTCAAGCAGCCGAATAAAAAAACAGAGGAAAGGGTTCAAGAAAAAATCTTGGAATTCGAATCCTTTTTTGAACAATAGGATATATGATTTCGTTTAAGGGATAAGTCATGTCAATTAATCGATGTAGTTGTAATTGGTACATCGCTGTAAATATGGTTATCACTTGTTTTGCGATGATGTATCAATTAGCTGCATCGCCTTTTTATAGACAACTTAATTCTATTCATTAACAATTAAACCAAATAAAAAATTATGTCAGTAGTAAACCCTTATTTAACATTTAATGGTACTTGTGAAGAAGCCTTCAACTTTTACAAATCCGTATTCGGCGGAGATTTTACCTATATAGGTCGTTACAAAGATATGCCCGCCGACCCCAATCAACCTATTCCTACATCGGAACAAAACAAAATCATGCATATCTCTTTGCCTATAAGCAAAGAAACATCATTATTTGGAGCCGATATGTCAGAAATGTTCGGACAAAAACTAACGTTTGGCGATAACATTACTTTATCAATCAATACAGAAAGCGAAGACGAAGCTAAACGTATTTTCAATGGTTTATCGGCAGGAGGAAAAATTACCATGCCTTTAGAAAAAACATTTTGGAATGCCTTGTTCGGCATGTTTGTAGATAAATTCGGCATGCTTTGGATGGTAAACTACGATTATGGTCAAAAAATGTAATTGAACCATAGAATTTATTTAATAAAGAATACCCCTTATAGGTTTTATAAAACCTATAAGGGGTATTCTTTATATGAGCTGCAATAGTTTACAAAGCTGTAAATTTTTTAGCCAGAACCTGCATATACGACTTGCCGTCTTTAGCAGCCTGCTCTTTTTTATTATCAGGGAGATTATTTATAGAATATTGCCCTGTAATTACATTAAAAGAGAAATATCCGTCTGCGTTTTTCCACCCAAAATTATCATGCTCTGCAAAATATATAAAATGCCTGCTATAAGGATTCATCAGGTTTCTGCTCCATGTAAATTTTTTGCTCGAAAGATTTAATTGATTTAGCACCGTAGCGGCTATATCTACATGAGAGGCTAATTGTTCATGCTTAGTTCCTTTATATTCCGGCTTTAAAACATTTCCATACCAAAGCATCGGTACATGGTGATAATCATCAGATAACAAATCTCTCTCTTTTTGTGAAGGATGGCTATGATCTGCCATAAAAATAAAAAGCGTATTATCGAACCAAGGCTGCTTTTTAGCTTCCCTAATAAAATCCCCCAAACATTTATCAGCATAATGAACCGAATTAATATACTCTATTTGAGGTACATTCCAGTTCAAGATTTTCTGCATAGGCTGATCGTAAGGACTATGAGAACTTAAAGTAAATAAAGTCGTAAAAAACGGCTGCTGTATTTTACTCAATTCCTGAATGGTACGGCTAAA
>JAVBQU010000004.1:0-20004 GCA_031548675.1 Bacteroidales bacterium | reverse complement strand
ATGATCAAAAACATCACCTCCCTCAACCGGTTCAACTTTGGTCATTCTTCCTGCCTTGCGGAAATGATCCATAATCAGATTATGAGAAATACGCATAGCCCAATACACGAACTTCCCTTCATCTTTATAATTTCCGGAACGTAGGGTATTGATAATTTTGAAAAAAGTATCTTGAAAAATATCTTCAGCCAAAGCTTTATCTTTGACCGTAAGAATAATGTAAGAAAAGATTTTGCTTTGGTAGCGGGTAATAAGCTCTTTCAAGCAATCATGATTACCGGTTGCATACGCAGCAATAAGGTCGCTGTCGCACCACTTTCTTATTGACATAGACTAAACTTTAGGTTAAAAAAGCATAGTAGTCTTTCCGATAATCTTGTATGTATTAATTTTTAGAAGGATAATTAGTATGGCTCGAACTTTGAAAACAAATAAAACAAAACAGCGAACCTTTAGTTTTGCAAATATATAAGCTTTTTATTTTCCTTACAAATTTTTTTTGATTCGGATTCAAAAAAGCAAATATTCTATCAATTAAAACTTCAAATACAGTCCTAAGCTTGGCATAATAGGTAATTGATAAATAATTTTGGCATCCTCTACATCATAGTAAAAGATATTTTTCCTATTATAAACATTGGTTACGCTGGCAACAGCTTCAAGTACGGTATTACCTTTAAAAAACCATTTCTTTTTTACACTCACATCCAAGCGGTGGTAATCGGGCAGCCTTCCCTGATTAATCTCGGCATAGATATAAGCAATATTTCCATTATTTATCAGATAGTCGGTAGTAATTCCGCCTGTAAAAGGATTCTTCTCATAAGCTCCTTGCAATTGTGTAAAAGGAAATCCGCTGCCGTAATTCCAACGTACATCAACCTGCCAGTCGAAATGCTCCCCAAAGGTATAAGAAGCAAGTATATTTACATTGTGCCTCCGGTCGAACGAAGTAGGGTAGGTGCGAATTTCATCCTCTCTATTTACAAAACCAAGAGAATAGACAGTCCAAATATACAAACGGTTATAATCATATTTAAAACTGAAATCCAAACCATAAGCATTTCCTTTTTCAATAATAAAATCAGTTTTCAAATAATCAGGCTTATCCGCAAAAAAAGCATTATCATCATAAATCTTATCTCGGTTTACATTAATAAGCTGGCTGAAATTTTTATAATACGCTTCAAGATTTAGCGTAATGTGTTCAAATATATCTTTCTCTACACCCGCTATGAGATGCTGAGCCTTTTGTAAATTATTAGACACAGTGGCTCCTTTAAATGTAGAAGGAATGGGTTCTGGACTCGAAATAAAACCGGTAAAAAGATTAACAATATCTTTGTCTGAACGAGAATCCACTAAATTTTGAGAATATAAACCCGCTGCAGCTTTAAACCGGAGATCAGGCTTGAAATTGTATTTAAAAGCCAAACGCGGTTCCGGCGAAAATAAACCAAGCGATGCGTAATATATGCCTCTTATACCCGGTTCTAAAATTACTTTACTGTTAATGTTCCATTTAAATTTACCAAACAAGCTTAGGTCAGAAGTATTATCAGGTAATGAAATCAGTTTTTTAGCAGAATTATAAAATTCGATATCTGTTTTCATAGCTTGAAAATCAACCCCGTATTTAATAGTGTTTTTACCAATAAAATAAGTAAAATTCAAATCGATGTTTGTATTGCTTATTTCACTGTTTTTAGGCAGTCCCGATTGATCCTCTAAAGTAATATTATAATCCGAATACGCTACCACGCCTTCCATAATCATGGGTATGCTTGAAGGAACCACAACAAAATTAAATCCACCGCCTACATTATTCCAAGAATAATCCGCTAAAGACTCGTAACCGGTTACTTTGTCATTAAAATTAAAGCCAAATACATTAAATTTACTCCCATTATCAGCATTAAAAGAAAGTTTTCCATATAAATCCGTAAAATTGAATGGCAGTCCGTCCTCATTAGCATACTTATAAAAAACAGGAGAGGTTTGTTGCAGATAAGAATCCTTAAAAGACAAGATAAAAGAAGAATTTCCGGTTGCATTTTCTTTAGGCTTGCTCAAGGGACCCTCAAGCAAAGCTGTTGCCCCAAATAAACTGCCGCCAACTTTACCAGATAATCTCCGCTTGTTGCCGTCGCGGGTGGAAATATCCATAATAGAAGAAATACGTCCACCATACTCAGCATTAAATCCGCCGGTATAAACATCCACATTCTTTAAAATATCAGTTTCAAATACAGAAAAAAGCCCTATCGAATGAAAAGGATTATATATAACCATACCATCCAGCAATACTTTGTTTTGAATAGGAGAACCACCCCTGATATAAAGCTGCCCCCCTTGGTCGCCTGTAAAAATGATACCCGGAATCACCTGCATATATTGGGCTATATCCGCTTGACCTCCAACGGTTGGAATTTGCTGTATTTGTTTAGGTGTAATTTTAGTGACAGAAGTATTGGTTTCATTCAGTCTGTCTTCCTTATCCCCAACAACATCAACTCCTTTTAGCATTAAGGCAGATTTTTTAAGGGTGAATTTGAGTTGTACAATCTGTTCTTCTCCGGTTATTTCGACTTGCTTCGATTCGGTTTCAAAACTTACATAACGTATGAGGACTTCATATTTGCCTTTGGCTAATTTGGAAAATATAAATAATCCATGCACATCAGTAGTAGTACCTATATCAGTACCCTTTAAGGTTACATTGGCAAAAGGCACAGGCTCTCCTGTACGATCCTCTGTTACAAGCCCTTTAATGGTTGCATTTTGAGCCCATAAAGAACCCGATAAAAAACTTATGAATAATACAAGCAGAGTAATATGCAGTTTCATTTAGCCCTGATTATTGGTAAGTAATATAAAAATCGAATATAACATTGACAAAGGTACAATCTTTTTTCGATACTATTTTAATATAGGTATGATAAAGTTGAATTTGTCTATGAACAAATTCAAGCTTAGCATAAACTAAGCAGGGATTCACCATTTAGCAAAGAACCGGATGCTTTACTTATTATCCACAAAATACCAACAAAGTCGGCTGTTTCAAGTATTTGTAATAACTTTGTTTATCAAAAAACAACAATACCAAGTTCATGGCTAAACAAAGCTCCGAAACACCTTTGATGAAACAGTATTATTCGGTAAAAGCTAAATATCCCGATGCTTTGCTGCTGTTTCGTGTAGGCGATTTCTATGAAACTTTCGGAGACGATGCCATTAAAGCGTCAAATATTTTAGGAATTGTACTTACCAGCCGTTCAGGAATCGAATTAGCCGGATTTCCTTATCATTCCTTAGAAACATATCTGCCTAAATTGGTAAAAGCCGGTCAGCGGGTGGCAATTTGCGAACAGCTCGAAGACCCTAAAACCGTAAAAGGCATTGTAAAACGCGGTATTACAGAACTGGTAACACCCGGTGTTTCGTACAACGATAAAGTATTGGAGGTTAAAGAGAATAATTTTTTAGCAAGCGTTCATTTAGATGGGAAGATGAATGGAATTGCTTTTTTAGATGTTTCTACGGGCGAATTTCTGATTGCCGAAGGCTCTTTGGATTACATGGATAAACTGCTGCAAGGTTTCAAGCCTACAGAAGTTATTGTACAAAAAGGAAAACTAAAACAATTCAAAGAAGATTTTGGAGAAAAATTTTATACCAATACCTTTGATGATTGGGTTTTTACCCTTGATTTTGCCAACGAAACTTTATTAAAACATTTCGAAACCAATTCCCTTAAAGGCTTTGGAATCGAGAATATGAAGCAGGGTATTATTGCAGCCGGAGCAAGTCTGCATTATTTATCCGAAACCCAGCACGATAAAACCAAACATATTTGCAAGATTTCCCGTATCGAGGAAAATCATTTTGTTTGGTTAGACCGTTTTACAGTTCGAAATCTCGAGCTTTTACATTCTCCCAACGAAAATGCTTCTACTTTGGTTGATGTGCTAGACCAAACCATATCTCCTATGGGTTCCAGATTGCTTAAACGCTGGATTGTGATGCCTCTCAAGGACGAACAACCCATACAAGAACGCTTAGATGCCGTAGACTTTTTAATAAAAAATGAAGAAATAAGAGAAGAAATTGCTTTAGAAATCAAATGTATAGGAGATTTAGAACGTTTGATTTCCAAAGTGGCTGTGGGTCGTATCAATCCGCGGGAAGTACTGCAAATTAAACGAGCCTTAGAAGCCATAGAAAAAGTGAAGCAAATCGGTGAAAAACTTAAAGATTTCTCACTACAAAAGATTGCCGAGAAGCTCAATCCCTGCCCAAGCATCTGCAACCGTATCGGTAAGGAGCTTATGCCCGAACCTCCCGTTATGGTAAACAAAGGCAATGTCATTGCAGCCGGAGTTTCTGAAGAATTAGATGAATTACGCAATTTGTCTAATTCCGGTAAAGATTATCTGGTACAGATTCAGCAGCGCGAATCAGAACGTACCGGAATACCCTCGCTTAAAATTTCGTTCAACAATGTGTTCGGTTATTATCTCGAAGTAACCAATACCCATAAAAATAAAGTTCCCGATGATTGGATGCGTAAACAAACGCTTACCAATGCAGAACGCTATATAACCGAAGAACTGAAGCAGTACGAAGAAAAAATTCTGGGAGCAGAAGAAAAAATTCTAGCCCTCGAAACCCGTTTGTTCGAAAACCTTCTGCTCGAAATCAGCGATTATATAGAACCCATACAGCTAAATGCCAAACAAATTGCCCGTTTAGATTGTCTATGGTCTTTTGCTACAATTTCCATAGCCAATGCTTATACCCGTCCACAGATTAACAACACTACTAAATTGGTAATCAAAAGCGGACGGCATCCCGTAATAGAAAAACATCTTCCGTTAGGCGAAAAATTTATTGCCAACGATGTGTATCTCGATACCGAAACCCAGCAGATTATTATTATTACCGGACCCAATATGTCGGGTAAATCCGTATTGCTGCGTCAAACCGCTTTGATAGTTTTAATGGCACAAATAGGCTGCTTTGTCCCTGCCGAAATGGCGGAAATAGGCATTGTAGATAAAATATTTACCCGAGTAGGAGCATCCGATAATATATCGTCCGGCGAATCTACCTTTATGGTAGAAATGAACGAAACTGCTAGTATTTTGAATAATATTTCGAACCGGAGTCTCGTTTTGTTAGATGAAATAGGCAGAGGAACCAGTACTTATGACGGAATTTCTATCGCGTGGGCTATTGCCGAATACTTGCACGAGCAACCCAATTGCCGCCCCAAAGTATTATTTGCAACCCATTACCATGAGTTGATTGATATGGCGGAAACCATGAAACGCATTAAAAACTATCATGTTTCCGTAAAAGAAGTGGGTAATAAAGTCATATTTCTGCGTAAGATGTTACCCGGGGGAAGCGAACACAGTTTTGGAATCCATGTAGCCAAAATGGCAGGCATGCCCTATAAAGTAGTAGAAAGAGCCAACAGTTTACTCGAATTGATGGAAGATAAGCACAGCCAGAAATCAGATAAAAAACCAACAGCTTCCAAAACTAAAACGACCTCCAAAACCAAAGATAATTTCCAATTAAGTTTTATCCAATTAGACGACCCTACTCTATTGCAAATTAAAGAAGATATACTTAAAACCGACATCAATACTCTTACTCCTGTCGAAGCCTTGATGAAATTAAACGAAATCAAAAAAATAGTAGGAGGGAAATAGACTTTTTGACTTTACTGAAGTCTAATATTCAAATTGCTGTTGAAATGATTTCTTTTGCTTCCTGTTTCAACTTTCCGAAAAGTTCTTCATCAATTTTATCAAAATTGTCTTTTTCAAATGTATAGGAAAAGTTCCCGTTTTTCAGAAGGTAAATTTTATTACAAATGGAAAACAAAGGCTCTACAATATGAGAAGATATAAAAATTGTTTTCCCTTTTTCTTTTAGTGTCTGTATGATTATCTCTAATATTTTATTAGTTTCAAGGTCTAATCCATTAAATGGTTCATCCAGAATAATTACGGGTTTTTCTTGTTTCAGGATTCCCAATAAAGCAAGTTTCTTTCTCATGCCTGTCGAATAATTATCTATCAATTCGTCCAAAGGCAACTTAAAATACTCTTGAAGAACGCTCAAATTAAAATCGGAATTGGTTTGTTTGAAAATTTTCAGATATTCCTTTCCGGTTATTTTTGAATAAAAGAAATTAACCGTTTCGACGTACGAAATATCCTGCAAACTCAGGTCTATGTCGCATCGTTGAATTAATCCTATATCAGGTTTTAATATTTTGGACAAAACATTAAAAAAGGTAGTTTTTCCCGAACCATTTAATCCGACAATTCCATGAATTTCACCTTCGGTAAAATCAATATTGATATTATCCAAAACTTGATTTTCACCAAACCGAACCGATAAATCGCGAACCTTAATCATTAAGATATTGTTTTAAATTGTTTTTTGCTTTGTAAAAATAAATAAGCGAGAGAATAATTGAAATAGGAAAAAAATAGGGAATAAGAGAACATAACGCTATTATTATCAAAGGTATCATGTTTATATTTAAAATACCATTAGGTTTATACATACTATATTTCAACCCTATGGTAAAGCAGATTAAAGCTATTTGGGTAACAAAAAACGACATATTTATAAAGATAAAATCTGCATTACAAATACTATTTGCAATCAATACAGGAAGATATAAAACAACCATATAAATAATGCTCGATTTATATTTATCAAATAGAAATTTTGTCGGACTGTTACCATATTCCCTTAACATCGAAACAGATTCGCATTCAGTATAAAAAAATGAAATAAAAACCGTTAACAGCCATAATGAAAATAATGGGAAAAATTTTAGCCAACAAAAAATTAATGCCAGCAGGTAAAAGGTAATAAGAAGAAAATAGTATTGACGGATTCCACTTATCCATTCAAAATTCTTTGGTCGAATAATAAAGGATAAATTTCTAAAAATAGTTCTTTGTTTAAATTGACCTTTGATAAAAGGAATATGAAACAAAATAATTAACAGTATGGGATAATAAAACCAACTTTTTGTAAAAATGCTTGATATGGAAAATGGTAAGGTTAAAACAACATACTCTAAAAATATTTGAACATGAGGATTGACTATATTTTTATGTATAAATAATTTGTCTTTTCTAAAAAATTGGACTCCAGCACATAATGTTGTCAAAATAAAAATGACTTTTGTTGCATTGTGCCCTTGTTCAAATTGTTTAATACATACAAAAGTTAAACCTACAATAATTACTACAAAAATAAGGGCATATAAACCAAGTCCTTTAATCTCTTGGTTTATTTGTCGCCATCTTATGTAAAGTAGAGGATATTTCACTCAGGCTTAATCTATTGTTTCTTACAAATTGAATTATTGATTTTTTACTCTTCAAACGATTCTATTTCTTCTAAAGTTTTTTTGATTTGATTAATATTATTGAGATATATTTTTCGATATAGAAATAACATCATGAGTATAGAGAAGATTATCACGATAGCTGAAAAAATGATAAACCCTAATGAAAATCCGCTTTTAAATGAAAAAAAGAGAGGATAAAAGGCAAAGTAAAGTATAAGAAAAATGATTCCAAAAATAATTTCATTATGAATATATTTTGCATACAATGCCATCTTTTTTGCAGTTTCAGTAATATTCATTAGTGTTAAATCTATAGATTTTAAAAATTTGAATTTATACAGTTGCCAGAAAAAAAAAGCAATGCATAATACTACATAAACACCTAAAGCTATATTTAGCCAAAAAATAGTTTCGTCGGGAAAAAACCTGAATTTATATCGGGGAGCAAACCAAACAAATGCAGCCGAAGGAAGCATAATAATAGCACCTAATTTTTCCCAATACAGCAATTTACTAAACGATCCATTTTTTACATTTTGAAGCATCAGTTGGATGATACTTTCATTAACGACTTTTTTATCGCCATTCTCATCAAATTTTTTCCACGATTCTTTTATTTGATCTAAATTCATAACCTTTAGTGTTTTATTGATTCGACATATTTTTTAATTTCTCTTTTATCCGGCTTAGTTTTGTAGCTACGTTTGTAACCGAAAGTCCGGTTATTTCAGCCATTTCTTTTTGCGATTTATCTTCTAAATACAATAATATCAATGCTTTTTCTAATTTTCCTAATTTGTCAATCAAAGCATACAATTCTTTAATATGCTCATCCGAAGTAGTTTCGGAGGGAAAATCCCAAGGAATTTCCACATAATGCGGTTTCCCCTGTTTCCTGCGTAAAAATCCGATGCAGGTATTAAGGGCAACTTTATAAACCCATGTGGAAAGCAAGCTTTCGTTTCTGAAATTCGGGAACGATTTCCAAAGATTCAACACCACTTCCTGATACAAATCATTTAAAGGTTGTGTATTAGATGCATAAAACGAAGCTATTTTATAAATAATCCGTTCATGCTGCTGTATCATTTTTATAAAATCTTTCTCTATAACAGGGTTCATATTTTTAAATTTATGCACATGATAAATCTACAGAATTATATACTTTAGACTTGTCACTCATTGCTGTAAATAGTTGCTATTCTAATTGTTTCTTAAAAGATTCCAGTTCTCCTTTATCATAAATACCTCGATTCAAAGATGACATTCCTTCTTCAATTTTAGCATTAACAAGAGGAGCATTCACTAATTTATTATCAATGATTAATCCAAGACGTTTTCCTATTGATTTTTCAGTTGCCTCTGCCCATATATTGCTATACTTTTTGTTTATCCGAATAGAAAGTCCCAAATAACCCTCATATTGTCCTTGAGGTTTGACTTCAGAAATTTCTATTTTATCAAAATATGCCTTTACCAAAATAGGTTTTGGATCAATAAAATAGATTTCATCCGTTTTATCAAGTTGTCTTTCAAATCCATTATTACTATCCATAATATAATACCAACCGGTTGCCAATATAGAATCTTTTATATTTTGCTTATATACAGATTCTAAATCAATCTGCTTTGTATCGTCTGATTTCATTTGTCCATTGCAGCTTACCATATTTGCAGCCAGACAGAATGTTGCTAAGAAAAAAAGTAAATTTTTCATTTTCATTGTATTTAAAAGGTTAATAAATCAAGTATCTCAAATTTATATTTACAGCATCTATTTTTATTTATCGATGCCTAATTAGTTGTCAAAATTGAAGAAAAATCACAAGAGTAAAAAGATATTTTGAGAAAAAAGATGCAAGTCTATTATATTCAGGTTGTTAATTTTTTTAGTTCGATGCTCTCACAAACAAATCTTCAGATTTTTCAAAAGATATGCTTGTAATTTGGTACAAAATAAACTTGTGATTTGTCCGTTAAAAAAAAGCCATGTAAATTTGCGAAATATATATTGAAAGGATTACCTAATATTATTGTATATATAAACAGCAAGTAACTTATAAGATTAGCATTTCCAACAAATAGAATCATTTTTATCAGAAAAATAAATAAACTACAATTATGAAGAAATTATTTTTTATTTGGGCTTTAAGCTTTTGCTCACTGCCGATTTTTGCACAGCAACAAGATCTCAACACATTACTTCCTATTGACGATGAAACCCAATTGATAACCTATAAAGAAGTCGTTAAAGAAACCGGAAACAAAAAAGAATTATACGATAGAGGCATGGCATGGGTTAAAGCCTATTTTGTAAATGCCGAAGAAGTAACACAATCTACCGATGCAGAAAAATGTGTGATAGAAGGCAAACACCGCTTACAAGTGTATAATATTTTAGATCCTAAAACCGGTAAAAAAACCAAAGGTCCTTTGGTAGAATATAAATTTCAGCTCGAATTCAGAGATGGTCGTTACCGTTATACTTTCAATAATTTTACCAATAAAGACCAAGCTTCCCGTTTTCCTGTCGAAAGATGGATGAATAAAAAAGAATCATTGTATAATACCAATTGGGATGGATATTTGGTGCAGATTAATGAAAAAATAGAAGAAACCATCGATAAATTAAAAGAAGGCATGCATCCTAAAGTAGAAAAAGCAGACGAATGGTAGAATTCATCAAAGCCTTAGAAACTCAAGATTCTTCTTTGCTTTGCTCTGTTCCGAAAAGCGATTTACATAACCATGCCGCTTTAGGTTCCAAGTTACAAGATATGCAAACCGCTTTTGGTATTTCAATTCCATCCGCACCTCCGTTTATGAACGATATTGCAGAAATGAATCGGTATCTGCATGCATTTTTCAAACATGTAATGAGCCGCGAAGGTTTCGAAAAATCTATCGTTTTGGCATTTCAACAAGCAGTAAAAGATGGGGTTACGGTTTTGGAGATGAGTATGGATTGTCATTTTTTGCTTTTCTATGATAAAAAAATGGAAGACTTGATTCATTTTCTGCAACATACCCATCAAAGCATAGCACCTCATATTTGCTTTCGTCCCGAAGTAGGCTTTAGCCGTTCCGAGCCGGTAGAAAAAATGGAGTATTTATTACAGCCTTTCATAGAGAGCCATTATTTTCAATGTATTGATTTGTATGATGATGAATTGGCACAAGATGCCAAAGTTTTTCAAAATATTTATCGCAAAGCCCGCCAAAGCGGTATTAAATGCAAAGCCCATGCAGGAGAATTCGGAGATGCGGAAAGTGTACGCTACACAGCAGAGATTTTGGAATTAGATGCCATTCAGCACGGCATTGCTGCCGCTCATTCAAGAGGAGTAATGCAGTGGCTCGAAAAGAATGATATTACTTTAAATGTCTGCCCAACGAGCAATGTGCGTCTTCGGCGGGTCAAAAATCTGCAAACGCATCCGGCACGGATTTTATTCGACAATGGTGTAAAGATTACCATTAATTCGGATGATATTGCTATTTTTAATCAAAGCGTTTCAGAAGAATATCAAAACCTGTACGATGCCCGATTATTCTCCGCTCAGGAATTGAATACGATACGAGAATGGGGCTTAGATTCAGAGTAAGAAAATATCAGGCTTCTTTACGATATTTTTACGGTGTCGATATTTTTTTGATTGTTTCTGAAAAATAACTACCTTTGCCACACATTTTGGGGCATTAGCTCATTTGGCTAGAGCGTTTGACTGGCAGTCAAGAGGTGATCGGTTCGAATCCGATATGCTCCACTCAAATCAAAGCCTTGTAAATAAGTTGATTATTTACAAGGCTTTTTATATATTATTGTATATCAAAAATAATATATACCTTGGAATATTTTTTTATTTTTGTGCAAGTTTTAGGTTTTTCGCGATACTAACAACGATGTGATTTTATGGTAAATGAAAAAGAGGTTATTCAAAAAATTATAAACGGGGAACCGGAGTTATTCTCCGAAATCATTTCAAAATATCAGCAGAATGTTTTTCATTTATGTTATAAAATAACAGGAAGCCGTTCAGAATCGGAAGAATCCACACAAGAGGTATTTGTACAATTGTATGAATCATTGCCGAAATTTCGGTTCGAAGCCCAGTTAAGTACTTTTATTTATCGGCTTACAATTAATGTTCTGTCGAAAAAGCATAGGAAAAATAAAAAGTTGGTATTTGTACCGGAATATTTTGATAATCTTAATACCATGGGTACAAATGCCGAGCATACAATGATACAGGAAGAACGAAAAAATAATCTGCATTCGGCAATAGAAAAACTTCCTGAAAACCAAAAGATAGCATTAGTTCTGCATAATTTTGAAGATATGTCGTACAAAGAAATAGGAGAAACTATGAATTTGAGTTTGTCGGCTGTCGAATCGTTAATACACAGGGCCAAATGTAATCTGAAAAAACAATTACTCCACTTGTAAAAAATAAAACATAATAATAATGAACTGTCAAGAAACTTTAATATGGGTCGCAGAAAATGATTGGGCGGTTTTACCAGATGAAATAACCCAACATTGCGGACAATGCAGTGTTTGTCAAGAAAAAATTGATGACTTGCAAGGGCATTTGGATATTCTCAAGCAAAAAGAGGATATAAAGGTTGATTTTTCGAAATCAATCATGCAGAAAATACAACACCGCAAACGCATGAGGAATATCCACAGATTTATAATTCCATCCATGTCGGCAGCGGCAAGTGTAGCCATTATATGGTCTGTAATTTCTTTCCAGCATGCGGAGACACAAAGACAGGAACAGCAGATATCGGATATGTTTCATGAATTATACGCTGCTGATGCCAGCCAGAGTGCATTGGGCGATGATTTTTTATTAAGTCTGGAATAATTCCCGAAATACATTAACATTTAGTTTGATTATAATATATATTTGAAACCATGAAATTAATCAAAATTGTAAGCATCATAGCCTTTGTTTTTGCAGGTTTTTTCGGCTATAGCCAAGAAACTAACCCCAATAAGGGTAAATTTACCGAAAACATTAGTAAAATAGTAACGAATCTTACCCCCGAGCAAAAAGAGAAATTAGATGCCGTAGCCGCCGATTTTTTCCGCACGGTTCGTCCTCAAAAAGATGCGATAAAAGACCTTAAAGAAAAGGTAAAAGCATTGGAAGCAAAAGGAAATTATGATGTAAAAGAAATGAATGCTTTAGTAGATAAAATAGCAGCCCAGCAAGCGGAATTAGATAAACAAATGCTTGCTTTCAGGAAGAAAATAGCTACGATTTTAACCAAAGAGCAGCTTGAGGAATTGAAAAAAGCAAAAAGCAAATATAGTAACTAACTATATAACTTTTTTGAAAGAAAATTTTTCTTGAGATTAAGATTATAGAAGTGCTTTACTCCGACAAAAACGAATAAAACTAAAATAGATTTATTCGTTTTTGTATTTCTTATCAGGCAGCTTGAGTTCGATATAAGAATTTAATATATAGCATTGATTTTAAAAACTATTTCCTGTAAGGAAATAATATCAATAGGAAAAATGGGTTGCACCAAGCTCTGATTGCTCTTTAGGGTATTAATATCCTAACAGATAATATAAATCAGATAAATTTAGGATTCTATTGATTTTTAAGACCTGCGGTCTATTTTTTATGTTGAACTTTGGTTAGAGAAAATTAATAATTTGAATTATAGTGTAAGCTTTCATTGATGGAATTTTCTGTTTCATGTATGAAAATTTCCGTTTCAGTGAAAAAATATAATTCACTTTTAAAATTAGCTATAATTTTGCGATAAATATAATCAGCTTGGGTATCCAATATCAAATAAAATTCAAATTCTGAATTTCTTTTTATGAAAATCTTAAAAATTATTATTGTATTATTACTTTCGGGCATTGCCCATACGACTTTTGCTCAATTTAGCGTAGAAGGAACTCTTTTTGATAGAAGTAATAATCCTGTTATCAGTGCAAGTATAACATTATTGAAAAGCCAAGATTCGGCAGTTATCAGCAACACCATATCGGATATTAATGGGAAATATAAATTTGAAAACATTCAGGCAAATAATTACATAATCAAGGTTAGCAATGTGGGTTATGCCGATGTTTATAAAAGTGTGGAAATTGCATCTTCTACAAAGGTCGACCCGATTCGGATGCGTAACAAAGTATCGGAACTGCAATCGGTAGAAATTGTAGAACAAATAGCTCCTGTGGTAATGAAAAATGATACTGCCGAATATAATGCAGCTGCTTTTAAAGTTAATCCTGATGCAACAACGGAAGATTTAGTAAGCAAAATGCCCGGAGTAGTTATACAAAATGGAAAAATACAGGCACAAGGAGAAGAGGTAAAAAAAGTAATTGTGGATGGAAAACCATTTTTTGGAGACGACCCTAGTGCTGCGTTAAAAAACCTGCCTGCCGAAGTAGTTGATAAAATACAAATTTACGATGCCAAGAGCGATCAATCCCAATTTACCGGATTTGACGACGGTAATACGACCAAAACTCTGAATGTGATTACAAAATCTAATTATAGGAACGGGGCTTTTGGAAGATTGTTTGCCGGAGGAGGTGTGGGAGGTTTTGATTCGAAACTCGAAACTGAAGGTAAATGGAAAGCTGGCGGGATTGTAAATATTTTTCAAGGGAAACGACGTATATCATTGATGGTTAATAGCAATAACATTAACGAACAGAATTTTTCTGTTGATGATATTATGGGAATGATGGGCAGTACAGGCGGTGGCGGTGGAGGTCGCAGTATGTTTGTAAGAATGGGTGGAGATGGTAATATGAGATTAGCAGGAGGAATGGGCGGCGGCGATATGCGGAATTTTATGGTAAATCAACAAGACGGATTGAATACAACCCATTCTTTTGGGGTAAATTTTAATGATTCGTGGAAGAAAGTTGAGTTAACGGGTAGTTATTTTTATAATTATTCGGATAATAGCTCTATTACTGAAACTTTCCGCCAATATATTACCAATCCGAATCAGGGGTTAACTTATTCCGAATTAAGTAAATCTGATAATGTGAACCAGAATCATAGATTAAATTTCCGGATAGAGTATAATATAGATTCGATGAATTCTATCACATTTCAGCCTCGGATTACTTTCCAAACCAATGACGGAACAAGTTCGTTAATTGGTGTAAATAGGAATATTACGGACACCGTAGGGCGTACGATAAATGATAATTCTTCTAATAATTCGGGATACAACTGGTCGGTTCCTATTTTTTATCGCCATTCTTTTGTTAAAAGGGGAAGGACATTCTCTATTAGTATGACTCCGGGCTATAATGCCAGTTCCGGAGATGGAACCCTATATTCTTTTACCCAATATACCAGCCCGGGAACCAGTGCTGTTCCCCGCGATCAACAATATAAATCGGAGAAAGAGGGCTTGAATTTATCAGGAAATATTTCTTATACAGAACCTTTGGCTAAATATGCGTCATTGCTTGTAAATTACGGAACGAATTATAATAAGAATAATTCGGATAAGCACACCTACAATGCGGATACTTTGAGCGAAGGGGAGCGGATTTATAATATTTTGGATACGGCTTATTCTAATGTTTTTGAAAATGATTATTTTACCAATTATGCTGGGGCAGGTTTGCGTTTGTATGGCGAAAAATGGTCATTTACGCCCAATATTAATTATCAGGTAGCAAATTTATTTAACGACAGAACTTTTCCGTATACCTATGATATGAAGAAGACTTTTTATAGTGTATTGCCTTCGGCAGAATTCCAATATCGTTTCTCAACGCGTAAAAATATACGGATTAATTACCGCTTATCGAACAATGCGCCTTCTATTAATCAATTACAAGATGTGGTTGACAATTCGAATCCTTTGCAGCTATCAACAGGAAATTCTCATTTGGAACAAACATCGCAACATACGCTTTCTTTGCGTTTCTCAAATGCTCAAATGGAGAAAATGACGAACTTCTTTGTTTCTTTAAGCGGAACGTATACCCAAGATTATATAGGAAGCAGCGTTTATATGGCAAATAATGATACTACCATGCAGGGTATATTTTTGCAACGGGGAACGCAGTTATCGATGCCTGTAAATTTGGATAATTATTATAATGTAAGGATGTTTGCCAATTACGGACTGCCGATTAAGGCTTTGAAAACTAATTTTAATGTAAATGTTTCCGGAGGTTATTCTCAAACTCCGAGTTTGATTAATTATCAAACCAATTATGCCAATAATACTTCTGCCGGCATCGGTATTGTGCTAAGTAGTAATATCAGCGAAAAAGTTGATTTTATGATTTCCTCTAATTCTACTATGAATTTTGCAGAGAACACTTTGCAGACGGATTTGAATTCTGAGTACTTGAATCAAATGCTGAGAGCCCGCTTAAATCTAATGCCTTGGAAGGGTTTTACCTTGCAGACTGAGGCAACGTATCAATATTATTCTACTTTTGCGGATAATTATAAATCGGATTATTTTTTATGGAATGCTTCTTTGGGATATAAGTTCGGCTCTAAAAGAAATCTGGAATTACGTTTAACGGCTTATGACTTACTCAATAGCAACAAGACTTTTAACAGGAGCATAACTGAAACGTATTACCAAGATACAAGAACGAATGCATTATCGCGTTATTATCTGCTTACATTATCTTATAATTTCCGACAGTTTAAAACTAAAAACGCGGATGTGATGTTGTAATTTGTGACGCGTAACGGGAGGCAAGAAAAAACTCTGTGGTTTCTCAGTGTAATAAAATTAGTATCCTAAAATTTTGAAATAAAAGAAGATAAGAAAGCAAATTAGCTGAAAGAGTTTTATAACAAGAACTATATATAAGAAATAATTAATTTAATAGTATAAGTCATGAGAAAAATATTTGTTTTATTAATTTTGGTTTCAACCGGAATTAGTTTAAAAGCACAGGATGTGAAGCTAACTTTGAAAAAAGTACCGCAGCCTATTGTTGTTGATGGAGATGTGAAGGATTGGGGAGAAAAACCTTTTGTGCTTTATAATGTAGATACCAAGCTTAAATATGGGTTTGCTTATGATGATAAATACTTATATTTGTGCTATCAAAGCGAGGATAGAATGAATCAAATGAAAATTATGCAGGCAGGAATGTCTATTTCATTAAACATTAAGGCAGCAAAAAAAGCAACTGTCGGCATTGAATATCCTTTGAAAAAAAATATCTCTGCTGATTCTTTGCGGATGCTTATGGGATTTGGAAATAATATGCGGACAAGAGATACTTTGAAACAAGGGAAACAACAAGAATTAAGAGGGGATTCTGTAAGGCATTTGTCTCCTGTAAATGCGACTCTTCAGGGAACGCAAATGCAAAGTCAGGCACAGCTTCAGAAGTATGATACCAATATGCATAAGCAGTTTCAAGATACCAGTAGCAGAGTTCGCAGAGATAGGGGTAGAATGGAAGCAAAGCGTATAGGAGAAGCGTTCTTATCGATGCAGACTACTATGAATCTTTCCGGATTTATAAATAAAAATGGAACTCAGCAGATAAATAATGCCAACGAAGTAAATGTAAAAATGAATTGGGATAGTGCGGGTGCTATGGTTTATGAAATAGCTATTCCTTTTACGGAAATTTTTGCTGATCCTAAGTTTTCGGCATCTTCAATTAAACAAATTGTTTTAGAAACTACGATTAATGTGCCGGAAATACCGGAAGGATTCAGGCAGTTTAGGTTTGGAGATGGTGGAGCTATGCCCCCAATGGGTGGAGATAATAGCCCTCGCGGCGGCGGTATGAATAGGGGGAATTTTGACCCTACTACTTTTTTTGCACCGGCAACAAGTAAGCATACCATTTATATGGATAAGTAAATCTTTTAAGGGTATTATAATTTAAGAAAGAGGCTCTTCAAAATTTTTTGAAGAGCCTCTTTCTTAAATTAGATCTCTCTGTCAAATAGAGGGGACGTCATGACGAGCATAGCAAAACCCTCTTTTATTAGATTATTAATACTGAGATATTTTATTTACTTTTTTGCAGCTTTTCTATCAATAAAGGAACTATTTCGTTTACATTGCCAACAAGACCTAAATCAGCGGCTTGAAAAATAGGAGCATCTTTATCTTTGTTTACAGCGATAATATAATCGGACTCTTCCATTCCGGCTAAGTGCTGTATGGCTCCGGAAATTCCAAATGCAAAATACACATCGGGGCGGACGGTTTTACCGGTTTGTCCTACTTGTCTTGTGTGGGGAATTATTCCGGCATCGACCATAGCACGTGAAGATGATATTTCGGCATCTAAAACATGTGCTAATTCTTCTAGTTTCTTGAAATTTTCTGCATTACCTACTCCACGACCTCCTGAAACCAAGATTCTGGCTTCGGTAATATCAATCAGGTTTTTATTTTCTTTTACTGTTTTGAGTATTTTTACTTTGAATTTGGATGCATCGAAAGCAATTTTTACTTGTTCAACAGTTCCTTTGTGCGAAGTATTGGGCTGTCCTTTAAGCATTACTCCCGGACGAACGGTTGACATTTGCGGGCGATGCTCTTTACAAATAATGGTTGCCATCAGGTTCCCACCAAAAGCAGGACGGGTCATTAACAAATCACGTTCTTCGGAAATTGCCAATCCGGTACAGTCTGCTGTTAAACCGGTTTCGAGACGTGCCGATACACGGGGTCCTAAATCGCGTCCGATGGTTGTAGCTCCAATCAGTACGATAGAAGGTTTTCTTTCGCTTAAGATTTGAACAATAGCTTGAGCGTAGGGTTCGGTGTTGTAGGTTTCCAATTCGGGAGCATCTACACACAAAACCGTATCGGCTCCGTATGCGATGAGTTCCTGAATTTTTCCGGCAATGTTATGACCGAGAAATAGGGCATAAACTTTTTCATTGAGTTGTTCTGCCAGTTCTTTTGCTTTGTTCAAAAGCTCGAAAGCTACGTTTTGAATCACGCCTTCGCGTTGTTCAACAAAGACGTAGATATCTTTATATTGTGTCTTATCCATTTTTTTTTCGGCGTTTGAGGTTAAATAACAAATTTTTCTTTCAGCTTTTCGACAATAATATCGGCTGCTTCGCTTCCGGTAACTTCGTAAAGTTGTCCGGCGATTTTAGCACCTTTGGTAAAGGATTTCCAAACACGGGTAGGAGAGCCTTTTAATCCTAGTTTTGTTTCATCGACACTGATATTATCGAATCCCCAAACTTCTACTTCCTGTTTGTAGGCGTTTACGATTCCGCTAACTGTCATGTAGCGGGGATTGTTTGCCGAAGACAATACGGTTATCAAACAAGGAGCTTCTACTTCCAGCATTTGATAACCTTCTTCAGTAGCTTTTTTAATGGTAAATGTTTTGGGCGCTGCAAATTGTAAATCTTCTACATAACTTACCTGCGGTAAATCCAGATGTTCTGCAATTTGAGGTCCTACTTGGGCGGTGTCGCCATCAATAGCTTGGCGTCCGGTAATGATTAAATCATATTCTAAATTTCTTAAAGCACCTGCCAATGCATGGGAAGTTGCCAAAGTATCTGCTCCGGCAAATTTACGGTCGGTTAGGTGGATAGCACGGTCAACGCCCATAGCATAAGCCTCTCGTAAAATATCATCGGCTTGGGGTGGTCCCATCGTAATTACGGTTATGTGTGCACCGTATTGGTCTTTTAGCTGCAAAGCTACTTCTAACCCGGCTTTATCGTCGGGGTTCATGATACTGGCTACTCCGTCGCGTATCATGGTGCCTGTTTCCGGATTCAATTTGATAGCCGTAGTGTTAGGCACTTGTTTTATACAAACTATTATTTTCATTATTTATCTTACGGTTGAATTGTTTAACTGTTGAATTGTTTAGTTGAATTCAACGATTTATTTTAATAAATTGGCGGCAATTACCATGCGTTGTACCTCTGAAGTTCCTTCGTAGATTTCGGTAATTTTAGCATCGCGCATCATGCGTTCTACCGGATACTCGCGGGTATAGCCGTATCCGCCGTGAAACTGAACTGCTTTGGTAGTTACTTCCATAGCTGTTTCGGCAGCAAAGAGTTTGGCTCGTGCAGCTTCTACCGAATAGGGGATTTTTTGGTCTTTTTTGTAGGCTGCAATTCTTACCAAAAGACGTGCGGCTTCTATTTTGGTATCTAAATCTGCCAATTGAAATTGGGTATTTTGAAACTGACCGATAGGTTTTTTGAATTGCTTGCGTTCTTTTACGTATTTAACCGTTTCGTCCATAGCTCCTTGCGCTATTCCTAAGGCTTGCGAGGCTATTCCGATACGTCCACCGTCCAAAGTTTTCATGGCAACACCGAAGCCTCCGCCAATTTTTCCGAGCAGGTTTTCTTGCGGAATGCGGCAATTTTCAAAAATCAACTCGCAGGTAGCAGAGCCTTTGATACCTAATTTCTTTTCTTTTTTTCCGACAGAAAATCCGGGCGTACCGTTTTCTACGATAAAAGCAGAGATCCCGCGTGTACCTTGTGATTTATCGGTCATTGCCATTACAATATATACATGGGCATAACCGGCATTGGTAATAAATATTTTAGAACCATTTAAAATATATTCTTCGCCATCTACAACAGCAGTGGTTTGTTGCGAAGAAGCGTCGGTTC
>JAVBQU010000073.1:0-29308 GCA_031548675.1 Bacteroidales bacterium | reverse complement strand
ATTTTACATAAAACATAATTATGGTCGTAGCCTTTGCCAAAAATCAACTGCTCAAAATCATCATTAATTCTACTGCCAATAGCTTGTGGTTTACGGAAATCCATAGGCGTATTGTTTACAGTTAATATTTCGCCCGTAGGTATCGAAACATCATCCATCGGCGTATAAAAATCTGCATTAATTTCTAAAGTATGATTCGTTATTTCAGTATTTAAGTGTCCCGAAAGATTAAAAAAAGAATGATGCGTCAGATTCAAAATCGTCGCAGAAGAAGTATGGGCTTTATAAATAATTTTAAACTCATTATCATCAGTAAGCACGTAATACATTTCTACTGCCAAATCGCCCGGATAGCCTTCTTCTCCATCTTGAGCATGATAATACAAACGCAAGGTCTGCATATCTTCCTGCACTGCATCCCAAACCACATTGTTAAACCCTACAATACCGCCATGCAAACTATTAGGTCCGTTATTTACCGGCAATTGATATTTTTTTCCATCCAATACAAATTCGCCTTTGGCAATGCGGTTTCCATAACGTCCGATAGCTGCTCCGAGATATTTTTCAGGTGTATGCAGATAATCTTCCAAAGTTTGATGACCTAAAACCACATCTCCCATTTTGCCATGCTTGTCAGGAACCATTAAAGAAACAGCAATAGCTCCGAAATTGGTTACGCATAATTCCAAACCGTTTGCATTTTTCAATACAAAAAGCGATACTTGCTTATTATTAATTTCCTTTTGAAAATCGGCAGGATTTAATCCCGAAAGCGTTAATTGAGTGCTCATAATGGTTTTGTTATCGGATTATATATTTATTGCAAAAACTGTACTGTTTTGGTCATTTACCGTGCAGAAATGCAAAGTTAATTCTTTTATTTGAAATTACTTAAGCCTGTTTTATCTGTAATAAAAATCAGAATGTATCTAATCCGTCCTTAAATGTTTTGTATTTTAATTCCGGCAAAAGTTCTTTTTTCATCCGCAAAGTATCTCCATAATAAGAAACCATTCCTATTTTAATAAAATCGCGCGTAAGCGGGCTTCTTGTTTTGAATATCAAAGAAAAAAATTCAAACATCCTTGCTGCCGTTAGTATCATCCATACCGGCATACGCCAAGGTTTATGATTTCCTTTGTAAAATGTAATCGTATCTAAAAATTCTTGCAGCGTTTGAACTCCGTCATCTCCTATATGATAAATCCCTTTAATATCCGGTTTCTCAATAGCTGCTTTTACTGCTGCAACAAAATCGGCTTTTGATATTAAATGTATGAATGTCGGTTTTTCCCAAACTCCCAAAAGATAATGTTTCGCAAACCATTGTGCTGCATCTATCATCAAAATTCCCTTTCCGTAAACCATACCTACCCGCAATGATACTGCTTCTATTCCTTTATCTGCACATTTACGAAACAAGAGTTTTTCTTCTTCTAAACGGGTTTGGGCATGTACCGAAATAGGCTTTTTATCTAAAGCTCCTATTGCCGGATGCTGCGGACTTGTTTCGCCTTCTACATGTGGGAAACTGATTAAAATAATACGTTTTACGTTTTGTTCGATGGCTGTTTGCAGCAAGTTATCAAAATAAACGGTATTGGTTACTGGTAAAAATTTTTCAGGATTTGCCTTAAATAAAACGCCTGCAAAATGAACAATCGCATTTACATTTTCCAACGCAGGATATAAAGTTTCTTTTTTTGCTAAATCTGCTTTATAAACTTTGATATTATTTTTAGCCTTAAGATTTGCTTCTACATCCTTTTTATGAATGAGCAAATTCAAAGGTTGGTCTTGCAAATATTGAGCCAACAAATTTCCAAGATTTCCCGCTGCTCCGGTAATCAATATTCTATTTTGCTGAGAATCTTGCATTAATGTTTATTATTAATCAATTATTTGCAAGATACTTTTCAAAACGGGGCATCAAAAAATGCTCGCTTTCGAAGTGAGATAGCAGGCTTTCTGCCATTTTTACTTCTTCGGTATTGATTTGAATATCTTTTAATAAAAACGGTCGGGAAATATTTTTATAAAATCTATCAACAGTCAATATTAATGCTGCATTTACCTCTTCTATTGTTCCTACGCATTCGAAAGGCTTACAAGTTTCCGTTCCTGTCAATTGTTGAAAAAACAATAACATTCCTTCATCTTCCCACAGATTTTTCCCAAAGATTTGTTCCATTTTTTCAGGGTCAATAAAAGGCGAAAGGATAATATAGGCAAATAAGCATTTGGCACAATTTCCGCACCAAACATCGGTTTTACTACCTACATTGCAACTTTTAAATACTGGAAAATATTTAGGATATTTGGCAAACAAAGATGCTATTTGCAACTCGGAAAGCGGACGCAAAAAACTGAAATAATTTATATCATCGGTAATATACTGCCGGACATAATTACGAAAATCGCTTTCAAATTCATACGATTTTGAATATTGATGATTTACCGTAGAATCCTGAACCGTAGATTCATTGGCACTGCCTTCGTTGGATAACGCTATATGCCGTTTTTGGGTTAATGCGGAACTCAATAAACTTACAAATGCCAGCATGGCAGAAAAAGGCGTATGTCCGTTTAAAAACCCTTGTTCGTTGAGTTTAAGCAATTGCGGACAAATAGTCCGGCGGATTTCAATAATCTGATTTCTATTGAATCCGGCAGCAGTTATACAGTCGAGCGTAGCCCCGCGCGGATTAATTATCAAAGGCGTTACATCTTCTTGGTTTTGTTGTAAAATCTCGAGCGTAACTACAGAATCTTTCCCTCCTCCGATGGGAACAATAACTGTATCTTGTGTTTGAAAGGTTTGCTTGGCAAGATGTTTATCACTTTCGCAAACTATTTCCATAAAATCCTTTTCGGTTATGGAAATATGATTCAAATAGAAGAATTCTCCCAATCCATGAAAATACAATTTTTTAAACCAAAGGATTTGTTTTTCATCCAAAGCAAAAGGTTTAATAACCACTTTCGGAGAACAAGCTGCTTTCCAATAGCTTATTAATTCGATTAAGCCAATGTGAAAAAGTAAAATATCCCACTGCGAAGCTGTAAGGTCGTGGTAAAAATCCTTTCGGGGAATGCAAAGCGACGGTGTAAAGAAATAAGTATCGGAAAGATTAAATAGAAAATCAACCTTTATTTGATCTTCTTCTATACGATAAGTATAATTTTCGTAAACAAAATAAGGAAATTTTTGTCGTAATATTTCAAATGATTTTCCCATTATTTGGGTCATTAGTTTTGGAAATTATTCTAAACTTGGTATTTTTGGCAAAAATATCGAAAATATTTGAGTCTGCATAATTCATAATTTGTTTTACAGTTTAATATTATACTCATCATAAACTATATAGTCAAATAAAAACAATCTTAAATATGTTTGAAATACAAACCAATAATATTATACCTGCAAAAGGAAGAATTTTAATTTCAGAACCTTTGCTTACAGATCACACTTTTCAGCGGACAGTGGTGTTGCTGGTAGAGCACAATGATGAAGAAACTATGGGATTTATATTGAATGTTCCTATACAGATTATCGGCAAGCTGCCTGCTGAATTTCCATATAAAGACATCCCTATTTTTTTTGGAGGACCTGTAAAAGAAGGCTATTTATTTTTTGTATACCGTTTCGACGAAAAATTCGGACAAAGCCTAGAGATAGGGAAACATACTTATTGGGGATGGGACATTAAGGATATCGAAGAAGGTTTAACACTCGGATTGCTTAATAAAGATAATACGAAGTTTTTCTTAGGATACTCCGGATGGATACCCAAACAGCTCGATGATGAGCTTGATAAAAATTCTTGGGCAATTTCGGTTTTGGATTATGATAAAATCTTCCATGCGAACCCCGAATATCTTTGGGAAGATACGGTTAAAGGGTTAGGAGAAAACTATCAGCACTGGCTCAAACTGCCAAGGTTTCCTCAACAAAATTGACAATTGTAATTTATACAAACATTTTTAAATGAATAATATGGCATGATTCCGGACTTTGCATTAAGAGGGATTGAAATGTATGATTTTTATTTCTAATATCCTTTTTTTTTACTATCTTTGCATATACTGTAATTTTAAAAGATTTATGAAAATCATATAACTATTTTGCTATGGATTATTCTATAAAAAAGAAAATAGCTCTCTTAGCCGGAGGAGATTCGGGAGAAGCCGAAATCTCACTAAAAAGTGCTTCTGTGATTGAAAATAACTTGGACAAAGATAAATTCGAGGTCTACAAAATATTCATTTCAAGATCGGGCTGGTACTATTTAGATGAACTTAAAAATCGTTTTGATATTGATAAAAATGATTTTTCATTATGGTTATTTTCAGGAAAAGTAAAATTCGATTGCATTTTTATAGCTATTCATGGTACTCCGGGAGAAGACGGTAAGCTACAAGCTTATTTTGAACTTTTAAATATTCCTTATACCACGTGCGATTCAACAGTATCCAGTTTCACCTTCAACAAAGCCTATTGCAACTATATTGTAAAAAGTTTAGGTTTGGTAAATATATCCAAATCCATACATCTTTTTAGAGAACGGATTTGGAATATAGAAGAAATACTGAGGTCTATTTCTTTCCCTTGCTTCGTAAAACCAAATGCAGGCGGTTCGAGTGTAGGAATGTCTAAAGTAAATGTACAAGAAGAACTTGCTCCGGCAATTTTTCGGGCTTTTGTAGAAGATAGCCAAATCCTAATTGAAGAATTCGTAAAAGGAAGAGAATTTACATGCGGAGTTGTCAGCTTAAGAAATGATATTATTGCATTCCCTATTACCGAAGTAATATCTAAAAAAGACTTTTTTGATTACGAAGCCAAATATACTCCGGGATTAAGCAATGAAATTACACCTGCTAACATCCCTGATATAGAAAAAGATGAAATTCAAAGAACAGCTAAGAAATTATATTCGACCTTAAATTGCAAAGGAGTTGTACGTTTCGACTTTATCCGCGAAGAAGGTACAAATAAATTATATTTTTTAGAAGTAAACACTATACCCGGACAATCGGAAAACAGCATTGTTCCTCAACAAGCAAGGGCTTACGGCTGGACGGTAAAAGACCTTTATACAATATTGATAGAAAATGTTATCAGATAAGATCAATACATTTTTTTCATTATAAAGTTTCAGATAATATTAACAACCCTTATTTCCCATAAAAACAATGAATAACTTCTCTTTTCGCAACCCTACAAAATTAATTTTTGGAAAAGATACCATTGCTAATTTAGCCAAAGAAATTCCGACAGGAAAAACTATTATGATTACTTTCGGAGGTGGAAGTGTAAAACAAAACGGGGTTTATGACCAAGTAAAAGATGCCTTGAAAAATCATAAAACTGTTGAGTTTTGGGGCATAGAACCCAATCCTACTTATGAAACTTTACTTAAAGCTGTTGCGCTGGGAAAAGAAAATAAGGTAGATTTTCTTTTAGCCGTTGGAGGGGGTTCTGTGTTAGATGGAACAAAGTTTATTGCGGCAGCCATGTGTTTTCAAGGGGCAGAACCTTGGGACCTAATGCAGAATCCGAGATTAATTACAGCCGTAATTCCTATGGGAACTGTATTGACTTTGCCGGCTACAGGTTCCGAAATGAATTCGGGAGCCGTTATTTCCCGTAAAGCTACACAAGAGAAATTGGCTTTAGGAACTCCTTTAAATTTTCCGGTATTTTCCATTTTAGACCCACAAACTACTTTTTCATTACCTAAAAACCAAGTAGCAGCCGGTATTGTAGATTCATTTGTTCATGTTTTGGAACAATATTTAACCTATCCGTCGCAGTCTCCATTGATGGACCGTTGGGCTGAAGGCATTTTACAAACTCTAGTTGAAATAGCTCCGGAAGCCATGAAGCAAGAAAATTACGATGTGATGGCGAATTTTATGCTTTGTGCTACTATGGCATTAAACGGGTTTATAGCTATGGGGGTTCCTCAAGATTGGGCTACACACATGATTGGGCATGAATTAACGGCATATCACGGCATTACACATGGATTTACTTTAGCAATTGTTTGCCCTGCATTAATGCAGGTAATGAAAGCCGACAAGCATGATAAGCTTTTACAATATGCCGAACGGGTATGGCAGATTACGGAAGGAACCAACGAACAAAAGATAAACCAATGTATTGAAAAAACAGAACAATTTTTTAGATCTGTTGGTGTAAATACCCGTCTTTCAGAATACGGAGTTGGAAAAGATACCATTGAAAAAATAGTAAACCGCTTTACCGAACGAAATTGGATAGTAGGTGAGAAAAGAAATATTACCCCTTCTATTGTTCGGGAAATTTTAGAAAAAGCATTGTAAACAAATTATTTACAATTATTTTATTCCTTATTTTTCAATTTATTGCTCGCAGAATCTCAGGTTTATTAATAGATTCCGCGAGCAATATTCATTTATAATCACTAAAATCAATACTCAATCAATTTAATATTGATTTTAAACAAATTGATTTCGCAGAGAAAAGATACAATGATAAAGATACAAAACATAGAACTCCCCCCCTATCCCTTAGCATTGGCACCTATGGAGGATATTACAGATTCATCATTTCGTCTGCTCTGCAAGCGTTTTGGCGCCGATTTATTGATTACCGAATTTATTTCTTCCGAAGGCTTGATACGCGATGCCCGAAAAAGCGTTTCGAAGCTACATTTCGAAGGAGCAGAACGTCCGCTGGGAATTCAAATTTTCGGACATGATGAGGTATCCATGCAAAAAGCGGTTGAAATAGCCGAAAGTTACCACCCTGATTTCATTGATATAAACTGGGGCTGCCCTGTAAGAAAAGTTATAAGCAAAGGAGCAGGAGCAGGAATTTTACGCGATATTCCGAAAATGGTAAAAATTACTGAAGCTGTAGTAAAAACCACTCGTTTACCTGTTACCGTAAAAACCCGCTTGGGCTGGGACGAAACCGATATGCCCATTGTAGAAATTGCGGAACGTTTGCAAGATGTAGGTATTGCCGCCTTAAGCATACATGGAAGAACCCGTGCACAGCTTTATAAAGGTACTGCTGACTGGACTTTGATAGATGCTGTAAAAAATAATCCTTATATAAAAATTCCCATTTTTGGTAACGGAGATATTGACAGTGCCGAAAAAGCGTTGGGAATGAAACAAAAATATAATGTGGATGGCATGATGATAGGACGGGCTGCAATTGGCAATCCTTGGATTTTTCAACAAGTAGCAGCTGCCCTGCAAGGCAAGGAGGTAGTTTTTCCAAACATTGCAGAAAGGGTAAGTATTTGCCGAGAGCATTTTTTACAATCTATCGAGGACAAAGGCGAAAACCGTGCCATACCCGAAATGCGGAAACATTACGGGGGCTATTTCAGAGGAATTCCCGATTTTAAGCCTTTTAGAATGAAGCTGGTTCTTTCTCTTGAAAAGAACGAGATTTTAGATACATTTGATGAAATTCAAAAGGTTTTCTCTAATTTTTCGTTAGATTAATCATTACTTTTTCTTTTTTATCTTTTGCTCAAATATGGTCTTATCTTTCAAATTCCAATCGGCTTGAATAAAATCGGCAGATTGAATCTGTAGATTTTCATTGCTTGCAGGAACATAAGGGGGAATACTTTTATCTTCTGTACCGTATACCAATTGATATAAGTTATACATCAGCATATAATCTAAGCCATTGAAAACACCTTTATGCCCTCTGCCTTTATACTGCTCATCGAAAGTTGCCCGGTAACGATATTCATGCGCCCAGCCGCCTTCGGCGTGGTTATCCGGATGTTCAGGTGAAACATAATTGTAAGGACCTTCCCAAGGTGCACTTGAAAGCTCGCTCATTATCAAACTTTTTTCATTCATATTACCCTCATGCCCATATAAAAAACGCCATAAAGTGAGGTAAAATGAACGCCAATCGTGGTTTGCCCGTGTACCGGAAGTATGCAGGGCATTGTTGGCAATCCCTTTCTCAGTATCAGGATACCACGAATCGCCTATAGCTGCCAAAGTTGAAATCATCGACCGATTCCATTCTTGTTCGCCCGGAGCTCCATAATACACTATATTCCACAATAATTTTATATTTCCACTACGCAACAACCGATCGTAGAATTTCCGGTTATAGGGTTTTTCGCCCACGCTTTTTACCTGTTTATTGCTATAGGGATTCATAAAAGTTTCAAAATCTTTGCCGGTTACGGAAGCCGCGGCAGCAGCTATTCCATAGCCCATAGCTCCGGTATTTCCTCCTGCTGATTCCGACACTTTTTGGCAGTTCGGCTTGTAAATATAATAGCTGATTCCGCTGCAATGGTAATTGGGATTTTTATTGATTATGTGCAAAGTAATTTTTTCGAGCAAATCGGCAGCTCTGTCGTGTAATTCAGGTACACAGCGGGCAACCAATGCCAATCCCATCATCATTCCATAAGCCTCGTCCTGACTCATGGGTTCTTTGTTGCTAGCTTCTCTTACATCTACCACATCCACCCATCCCGGATGTCCTTTAGGAACGCCTGCAAAATTTGCTTGGTTTTTATCCCAAACATTTTCAGGTGTTAACCCCTGATTGAAATGGGTTTTATGCATTCGTCCATATTCAATGGTATCGGATAGAAAATTAGTGGGAACATTTTCCCGCACAAAAAAACCATCTACAACTTTTTCTTTACCCCAGATATTTTCGCATTTATCTAATTGTTCTTCATAAGCGGTAAGAACCAACTGAAGCTCATGGAATGTATTATTAGCAGCTTCTGTTTGGTTATAAACAGATAACAATAAATATTCTGTCGATAGTACCCCCAAATAATAACCAAAATGGATGCCATGCTGCCCAAAGCCTAAATTAGGCTGCATCATATTGGGCGAGAGTTCCCTGTTTCTGATACACACCACCAGCCCTTCTCCATTTTGAGAGCCTTGATAAGTAAAATAGTTATTAAACCGTTCGCGATATTTCCAATAACGGGCAAGATTTAATTCTTCGGTAGTTTGAGAAAAAAGTGTAAAACTGCTGATAATAAAACAGCATATCGTAAGCAAAATTGAACGCATAATTTAAAATATAGTTATCTTTCTGATAAATAAGCAAATAATATTAATCTGATTCTGTAGCAAAAGTACGAAAAATTATTCATTCTCCTTTTTTTCCACTACCTTTGCATACCTTTCAGTTCCAAGGGTTTTATGAAACACAGCTACGCTAATAGAAAAATTACTTTGTTTGCCATATTCATTTCCGTAGGCATTATTTTTGTCGCACGGTTGATGTATTTGCAGATTATTGATGACAGCTATCCTACCTTGGCAAACCGGAATGCCCTCCGCAATATGGTTATATATCCCGAAAGGGGATTGATTTTAGACCGGAAGGGCAATTATTTGGTATATAATGATTTTGTATACGACATTATGGTTATCCCCCATAAAGTAAAGGGAATAGACACCAATGAATTTTGTAAGCTTATCAATATCCCGCGGGAAGATTTTGACGCCAAACTAGAAAAAGCTTATACCTATTCTCCATACAAAGCTTCTATTCTGGAAAAACAAATTTCAAAAGAAATGAATGGCTTGCTGCAAGGCAAGCTCTACAAATTTAACGGGGCTTTTTATACCCAGCGGCGTAGCCTGCGGAATTATCCACGTTCTATTGCTGCCCACCTGCTTGGCTACATTGGGGAGGTGGACGATAAGATGATTAAAAAGAACTCCTATTACCAACCCGGGGATTACATCGGTATGAGCGGATTGGAAAAATATTACGAAGATTACCTGCGGGGTAGAAAAGGTTCGCGGATTATGATGGTGGATGTACATAACCGCGAAAAAGGAAGTTTTCAGGATGGCATTTTTGATACTACCGCTGTTGCAGGAGATATTTTATATTCTACTATTGATGCCGATTTGCAAGAATACGGAGAAAAATTGATGGCAGGAAAAGTAGGCAGTATTGTTGCCATCGAACCCAGTACCGGAGAAATTCTTGCTATGGTTTCTTCTCCTTCCTACAATCCATCGCTTTTGGTGGGTAGAGAAAGAGGGAACAATTATGCCAAAATGCTTTTAGAGCCTCAAAAGCCCCTGTTTGACAGGGCACTGATGGCGGAATATCCTCCGGGTTCTATTTTTAAAATTGTACAGGCATTAGTAGCTCTGGAAGAAGGAGCTATAACTCCTAATGCTTCTTTTCCTTGCGACAAAGTAGGAATGAGGGTAGGCTGCCACAACCACCCAACGGCAACAAATGTGATAAGCGCCATAAAGATGTCGTGCAACCCCTATTTTTACCGTGTATTTCAAAGAACCTTATCACAAGGAAAATCTCCGAATCGCTTCGAAGATGCCCGCCTATGCTTAATAGATTGGCGTAAGCATGTCCTTAGTTTCGGTTTGGGAAAAAGTTTGGAACTCGACATCCCTAACCAGCGGAAAGGTTTGATTCCCACCCCCGAATTTTATGATAAATGGTATGGCAAAGACCATTGGAATTTTTATACCATTGCTTCTGTAAGTATCGGGCAGGGTGAAACAGGAATTGTGCCGATACAAATGGCAAATCTGGCAGCTATTTTTGCCAACAGAGGTTATTATTATACGCCTCATTTTATTAAAAAAATAGGAAATAATACGGATATTGATCACCGGTTTAAAGAGAAACATAAAACAACGGTAAGGGATGAATATTTTCAACTCGTAGCACAAGCTATGTATGAAGTAGTACACGAACCCGGGGGAACCGCCAAAGCTGCACGGATAGACGATATTGTAGTTTGCGGAAAAACGGGAACAGCTCAGAATCCGCATGGCAGAGACCATTCGGTTTTTATTGCCTTTGCTCCGATGAATAATCCCAAAATTGCGATTTCGGTTTATATAGAAAATGCAGGATTCGGCGGTACGTGGGCTGCTCCCATTGCCAGTTTGATGATAGAAAAATATCTGAAAGGTACTGTAAAACGGACAGACCTTGAAGCGAATATGATGAAATCAAAATTGTTTTGATTTTAGTGAGAGGTGGGTTGTGGGAATAATAACCCACAGATAACACGAACAAAACAGATTTTCACGAATAAAATTAAAATAAGGAGGAATTTGTGCAAAAAAATTTTCACTTTTCACAACTGACCTCTTACTCTAAAAAGAAATGAATAAGAACGGAATATTTGCCAATATTGATAAGATTACAGTGCTGCTTTATGTGCTGTTGGTTTTTATTGGATGGCTCAATATTTATGCTACCCGCTACAGCGAAGACCATAGTAGTATTTTCGATTTCTCGATGCAGAGCGGCAAGCAGTTGATGTGGATAGGAACTTCATTTTTGGTTGCTATCAGCCTTTTGGTTATTGATCCTAAGTTTTTTTCTCATTTTGCGTATGTATTTTACGGCGTATCTATGGTGCTCCTGCTGATTGTTATTTTTATAGGACAAAAAACCTATGGGGCTACTTCGTGGATAGGTGTTGGAAACTTGGGAATACAACCTTCAGAATTTGCCAAAGTATCTACTGCGTTAGTTTTAGCTAAATATCTGGGCGAAACGGGAATTAATATACAACACCGGCAAACTAAAATCAGGGTTGGATTATTAATCGGAATCCCTATTATTTTAATTCTTTTGCAGAAAGATACAGGGTCTGCATTGGTGTTTCTTTCGTTAATATTGGTACTCTACCGCGAAGGACTTTCGGGAAATATCCTGATTGTAGGTTCAGCAGCCATTGTATTATTTGTACTCGCTTTGCTGATTAATCAATTTATTTTAATAGGTGTCATTTTTATTATTTTTGCCACATTGTATTACTTTATAAAGAAGAGTACCAAGAATATATTGAAGTTAGCCGGATTATTTGCAGCCTCTGCCTTATTTGTATTGAGTGTGGATTTTATTTATAAAAATGTTTTAGAGCCACACCAAAAAGATAGAATCGACGTTTTGTTAGGGAAAAAAGAAGATCCGAAAAATATAGGCTATAATATTAATCAAGCTAAAATTGCCATTGGTTCGGGTGGACTTTTAGGCAAAGGGTTTTTACAAGGAACCCAAACCAAATTTAGTTTTGTACCTAAGCAAAGTACCGACTTTATTTTTTGTACCATCGGCGAAGAATGGGGTTTTGTAGGCTGTATTTTTGTTATCGGTATATATATTTTTCTATTGATACGCTTGGTAATGCTTGCCGAACGGCAAAGATCGGCTTTCGCCCGTATTTACGGCTATGGTGTAGTCTGTATTTTATTTACCCATTTTCTTATTAATATAGGCATGGTGTTGGGTTTATTACCTGTTATCGGAATTCCTCTGCCGTTTATAAGCTATGGGGGTTCATCGCTTTGGGCTTTTACTATTTTGCTGTTTATTTTTATTAAGCAAGACGAAAACCGATTGAATCTGTTGTAGATACGAGGTACAAGTAAACGAGTAGACAAGGTCTAAAATTTCCTACACCATTTACTTTATAAACTTTTGGGCATTACAAACCTTATAACTTTTGAACTGAATCATGAAAATAAAAATTGTAAATACATCAAAACATCCGCTTCCGGCTTACGAAACTATTCATGCTGCCGGTATGGATATACGTGCCGAATTGAATGAACCCATCTGCATGAAACCTTTGGAAAGAGTTTTAGTTCCTACAGGTTTATTTATAGAATTGCCCGAAGGCTACGAAGCCCAAATACGTCCTCGCAGCGGTTTGGCTTTTAAGAAAGGAATCGGTGTATTAAATTCTCCGGGAACTATAGATGCTGATTATCGGGGAGAGATTAAAATCATATTGGTAAACCTTTCTAACGAAGAGTTTGTTGTAAATGACGGCGAGCGTGTAGCCCAAATGGTTATTGCCCGTCACGAAAAAGCCGAATGGATAGCTGTTGAAACCTTAAATGAAACGGAAAGAGGTGTTGGCGGTTTCGGACATACGGGAACTAAATAAATATTGACGAATGGTGAAAAGTGAATTGTGAAACTTCTTTTCATTACTCACTTTTCACTTTAAAATAAAGAAACATGTCATTTTTCAAACCTTATGTATTACTTTTAGCTGCAACCATGCTGTTTGTAAATAGCTTTGCATCTGAACCGAAAGATAAAAAAAGTACTCAAGCACAGCCGACCAAAGAGCAGTTGATAATTGACGGAATGTTTATCGATGCATTGTCGGCTAAAGAATTGGGCAATTACAAGGTTGCTTTAGAAATATTGGAACAAATCCTTGCTAAACAACCCGATTGTGCGAGCTGCTTTTACGAAACAGCCTGCATCTATGACGCTACACGACATTACGATGAAGCCGGAGTGTATATCAAAAAAGCTTTGGCTAAAAGCCCGAAAAATGAGTGGTATCAATTGAAAGCGGCTGATATTTTCGAGAAAACGCGTAAATATTCCGAATCATCAGATATTTATAAGAAATTAGCAGCTCAATATCCCGCCAATATCAATTATTTATTTGAATGGGGCAACTCGGCTTTGCATGCGGGTAAATATAAAGATTTTTTGAAAGCATGCGACCTGATTGAAAAACAGACTGGAGTACAGGAAGAAATTTCGATGCAGAAACATGAAATTTTTCTCGCGATGGGTAAATTTTCCAAGGCGGTAGATGAAATTCAAAAGCTGATAAAAGAGAATCCTACAGAAACTAAATATTATGCAATTCTGGCAGAAATGTATGTAGGAAAAAAGGATTATGACAAAGCTTTGGATTGCTATAAAAAGATAGAACAAATCAATCCGCAAGACCCTTATATTAATGTTTCTTTGGCAAATTATTACATGCTACAAAATAAGCCGGCAGAAGCATTTGAAAATATGAAGAAAGCATACGCCAATCCGGCTTTGGATATAAATACAAAACTGCAATTGCTATATACTGCCGATCAAATGCGGTTATCGGAAAATAATGTAGAGGAACTGGTAGAAATACTGGTAAAAAACTATCCCGAAGAGCCTAAAGTATACTCGGTTTACAGCGGTCTGCTTTTACATCAAAAGAAACTGCCCGAAGCCAGAACTGCTCTGCAAAAAACCTTACAGTATGACAAAAGCCAGTATATTACATGGGAAACTTTATTGTATGTAAATTCTGAATTGAATATGGCTCCCGATTCGGTGGCTATGTTCTCTAATCAAATCATAGAATTGTTTCCCGAACAGCCTATCCCCTATTTATATAACGGAATGGCAAATGTTTCGTTGAAAAAGTACAAGGAAGCAGCCGAAGCTTTGGAAAAAGGAGCAAAATGGGTTACCAAACCCGATTTATTGCAAGAATTTCATGCCATGCGCGGGGATGCTTATCATTTTTTGGGCGAATACGAAAGATCGGATAATTTCTATAGGAAAGCATTAAATCTTAATCCTGCAAATACCCATGTCCTTAATAACTTTGCCTATTATTTGTCGTTGCGGAAAGAAAATCTGGACGAAGCAGCTCAAATGGCTAAAAAAGCGGTGGACACAGAAGCTAAAAATGCTACATTTTTAGATACTTACGGATGGGTTTTGTATCAGCAGGGTAAATATACCGAGGCTAAAGCCCAGATAGAAAAAGCCATGCAAAATGGAGGAGAAAATGACGGCGATGTTTTAGAGCATTACGGCGATATTTTATATCGTTTAAACCAAGTAGATAATGCGGTTACCTATTGGCAAAAAGCATTGCATGCCGGCAGCGAAAGCGAAACTTTAAAGGAAAAGATTAAAACTAAAAAACTGATAGAAAAATAATTCATGAAACAATTCAAAGTACTAGCCTTATTATCTATTTCAATTTCTTTACTATTAAGCTGCGGAGTAAGCCGTAAACATATAGCTGTACAAAATAATCCTACAGCAGAACCCAAAGAGGAAATTACTTCTCCGGCTATAAAAAAGGCATCAGACACCGACCTTACGCTTGAAAAAATCCGCAACAATATTCCTGATTTTAATACTTTAACCATAAAGTTTGAAGCAAATTATGTAGATACCCACAACGAACAAAACTTTAGTGGTCAAATCCGCATTATAAAAGATAGCTGCATTTGGATTTCGGCAACCAAGCTCGGTTTAGAAATAGCACGTGCCTTATTTACCAAAGATTCGGTATATTTTGTCAACCGCTTATCGTCCGATTATGGATGTTTTGATTATAATATTGCCAAATCTTTTGCCGGTATTGAGGTAAATTATGAAATGGTTCAGGCTATTTTTACGGCAAGAGAATTGCTTTCGTTCGATAAAATATATCAATATCAAGCTCCTAACAGTCTTATATTTCATAATCGTAAAAATGAAACTATCAGTATTTCTGAACAGCAGATTGGCTATGATACCCAAAGTTATAAGATAACCTCGATGGCTTTGAAAGATCCTAAAGGAAGGAGTTTTGAAGTAAAATATAACAATTGGGAAACAAGCGTGCTTATTCCCCAATTGCTTCAGATTTTAATACAGAAACCGGAGGTTTTGATGATAAGCCTCAATTATAAACAAGTTATGGCAAATGTTCCTGTTGAAATGCCCTTTAAAATACCTAAAGGAGCTTCGCAATGGACACCCAAGTTTTAAGACAGCAATTCTTTAACCATTTCTGAAACCAGTTTATTATCAACTTTTCCTGCTAGATTATTAGAAACTACTCCCATTACTTTGCCCATATCTTTTATGCTGCTTGCTTGTAAATCGGCAATTACAGTTTGGATATACTTTTTCACATCTTCATCCGACATCTGTTCAGGTAGATATTGTGCAATAATTTCTACCTGATACATTTCTTCGTCATATAAATCAGCCCTGCCCTGCGATTGATAAATAGCTGCGGCTTCTTTACGCTGTTTTACCAAACGTTGTAAGGTACTTATTTCTACTTCTTCGGGAATTTCTCCGCTCGACATGTCTTTGCCCGTTTTTATCAATAAAATTGCAGCTTTAATAGCCCTGAGTGCTTCCAGTTTCTTTTTATCTTTAGCCAGCATCGCTGCTTTCATGTCGTTATTAATTAAAACTTCTAAGCTCATAATTCTTGTATTTTTAAGTGAAACAATAAAAAGCAAAATTATGTTTTTTTTATGAGTTGGAAAATACATTTCTGCACACCGTAAAAATTACGTATCTTTGTTATAATAAGCTTTCTAAATCAACACTACTATTTATTTCTGTAAAAGTTTTATTTATATTTATGGTCGAACCCTACAACGAATTTATTTTTTATGGTATTATAGCTGCCTCCCTAATCCTCTTACGATTCCCCTATATTAATAAATATTTCAGGGTTTTCAATACGATGATACATGAGGATGGGCATGCATTGGTTGCCTTATTGACAGGGGGGCGTGTTATAAAAATAAATTTATTTAATGATGTATCAGGAGAATGTGTTACCCAGTCTAAAGGCTGGCTTAGGCGGTTTTTGATTGCTATTGCCGGTTATATGACAAGTCCGCTAGTAGCCTTATTATTTTTTTGGCTCATCAAACAAGGTAAATACATGGAGGTACTATGGATATTCTGCGGTTTGACTGTCCTCAATTTACTCCTTTTTGTACGTAACGGATATGGCATTACTTGGCTTTTGATATTTGCCATACTTAATGGGACTGCCATTTACCTGAATACTTATTTGCAAATGAGTCTGCCTGTATATATATTAGCCGTATTTTTTTCGGCAACATTACTTTTAGACAGCGTTATTTCATGCTTTCATTTGATTATTATTGCTTATAAAACACCTGACAAAGCCGGAGATGCAAGCAATCTGCATGAAATAGCTTTACTGCCTTCCTTACTCTGGGCTATTGCATTTTTAGGATTTGCAGGCTTTGTAGCTTACAAGACAATTCTGCTTTTTATTTCCTAAAGTATATTTAAATCAGATTTCTTCGGAAAATACCAATTATAACAACGTCGTTGCGAGGCTATAGCCTCGCAATTGACGATATAATCTTGATTTATGCGATTTATTGAAGATGTTTAAGGAATACACTATAAAAAGAAATAGATTCTATATGGGAGGTTTTATTAGCTACTTTAGTTTTAAAAACCATCCCTCAATGGAGGAAACCACCAAATTACCCTTTTTACTCTTTCCCCGTTCGGGGAAAGTACCAAATTACCCTCTTTATGCTTTTCCCCGCTCAGGGAAAGTACCAAATCACCCTCTTTGCCCTTTTCCCCACTTGGGGAAAGTACCAAATTACTCTCTTTGCCCTTTTCCCCACTCAGGGAAAGCTCCAAATTGCCCTATTTGCTATTTCCCCCAATGGAGGGAACCCTAAAATAAGCTTCTTTGCCATTTCTGCCTAAAGGTGAAGAAAAGTTTTTCTCATAACCTAAGTTCTATATAAGAAATAGACCGTAGGTCTTAAATATCAATAGAATCATAAATTTATCCGATTTATATTGTCCTTTAGGACATTAATATTGATACCCTAAAGGGCAATCAGAGTTAGGTACGCTGGATTTTTTCTATTGATATTATTTCCCTACGGAAAATAGTTTTAAAAATCAAAGCTATACATTTAATTTTATATCAAACCCAGGTTAAAAGATTTATTTCTTTGTAATTTAAAACCCGTAGGGTTTACAAAATTATAATGAATACTATAAAACGGAGGGAGATAATGATATTTTATCACTATCTCCCTCCGAATCTTTTTCAATAAAGAATTAGATATCATCTTTTCACTTTAATTCCTTTATGTCCTTGAGCTCTATACGCTTTTTGTTTTATCGCAAGTTTTCCGGTTTGCTTATCATGCAAAAGCATAGTTTTAATTTCGGCAGGGCTATAGGTATTAAGATTACCCGGTTTAACCAAAGTTTGAGTAGTAGTATTGCTATACTTCGCAGGTATTTTTATACTCTTTTTAGCTATTTGTTGGGCAGAACTCGGCATATTTAAGATTTCTCCATTTTGGATTTGCAAAGGTTTTCCTCCTTCGGCAGAAATAAAGAAGAAGTTATTATCTTCGTTTACTTCATGAATTTTTTCATATCCATCTGCAAAAACCACCAAATAATATTCTCCGTTTAAGCTTGAGGGAAGATTATAAAAAATATCGTAGTCTTCTCCGGCTTGTTTACCGGCTTTTATGGCAATATTATTCCAATAGGCTCCCTGTGTAGCATCCGAACCGGGGTATACGCCTATACTATCTTTAGGTCCAAACTCATTTGTATAATAATCTTCATAGATAATACCATATTCATTTGCATCTTTTGCATTGTAATACATATAAAGTACAGACCATTTTCTATCGGGTGTAATATCTATGTTGCCTGAATTATAAACTTGGTAAGAAAATTTTCTGTTATAATCAGGATCTCCGGTAACTTTTACATCTACTCCGGAATATGCTAAAAGATCTTCGCCATTACTTAAATTCTCTACGCCATTGCTTCCTACTGATACACTTCCTACATTTTGAGCTACAAATGCGGCAAAACAGAAACTATTGCAGAAGAAATCGTAATCTACCCAAATGCTTCCTCCATCGCCCCACGAAGGACCCCATGAATTACGTACACGGAAAGCATGTTTACTATCATCATAGCCTACTAAAACCATAGCATGGTAAGCATGCTGCATGCCCGGATTATTATAGGTTTCTGAATTAATTACTGCAGAGCTGTTCCAACTCATAAAACGGTCTCCGAGTTTTGCTCCGATAGATATGGGACGACCGGAAGCCAAATAGTTTTTAAAATTATTTACGGTTAAGCCTTCGGTTTCTGAAGCTATTTTACGATAATTGGTAAGTTTATTACCAGAATTTCCTACTTTGGTTCCGGTACAGCTTCCTAAATTTGTATAAGGGACATCGCTTAATGAAGCTGCTCCTCCGGCAATTAATGCATCCATCGCGGGTTCGAAATTGGTTCCATTGCAATTAGCTCCTCTGCTGCCTTCGGGTATGCTTAACCATAAATCTTTGGGACTGGTTTGATTGGCTTTATTGGCTAAATCCGTCGGACTCCAGCCTTTTTCAATAGCGTTTAGGGCTGTTTTCATATTGTATCCTACCGACCAAACTACGCAGGTTCCGTATTGCCCCTGATCGCCAATGGGAGGAAATTTAGATTCGAGACTATAGGATGCAGGTAAAGTTCCGGTATCATCATCCAAGGGAGTAATATCTTCAGGAATATTATTCATATTTTCGTCTTCGGCAAGCCAGCCTGCTTGTGTTAGCGTGCCAACCACCATATTAATGATATCTTCTATGGTTTCAGGCTTGCAGCTTTGTACTGTTATTACAAAAGGACATAAGAACAACAAGATTATTGTAAATCCTTTTCTAAATTTTATTTTCATGGAGTTATAAATTGGTTATTAAGTTATGAGTGTTTTTATTTTTAGTAAACTAAATTGACAAAACTTGTACCTCGTCTACTTGTTTACTAATTTACTTGTATCTGAAATTAATTTTCTATTTTCTTGTTTCCAAAATAGGTGTCATTCAAAATAATATCGTTGGTGGTATTCACTCCTTCAAAACGGACGGTATTAGCAAAAAATGTCTTTTCAAAATTTCCTTTTTCTTTAAACGATGTTTTTACAAAGTCTGCTGTATTCAAAAATCTTGCAAAAGAAAAATCGGCTCTTTTTTCAAAAACCGTATAATTGAAAAATGCACCATTATATATTTCCATCAAATCGAAACCTACTCTTTCTTTAAAATTTGCATTATTAAAAGACAATTTTCCTTTTACAGATGTTTCTTGAAAGGATGTATTTCCTCCAAATTGGGCATCTATAAAATAGAGATTACCGAGAAATGAGGCATATACCATCGAAAATTTCTTTTCTGTTTTGATTTCTGAGAAATATGAATCTTTTGCCCAAACAGCTAAGTTATCAAAACTTGCATTTTCTCTAAATGTTGATTTGCTGAAATTAACTGTGCCAAATACAATGGCATTACTCAAATTTACATCGCCCCGAAAATCGCAACCGGAGAATACCAGATTATTTTTAAAACACGATTGTATGGGCAATGTTTCTTTCTGTCCATTCGAAGTAACTTTTCCCATAAAAATACAGTTAAGAAAGAATATATTGGATTGTACTTCGTTTTGCAATGTACCTGCATTCATCAAATAGGGTTCTCCTTGTGCTGTAAAATTTAAATCATCTAATATAATTTTATTGGCAAGCTGCACAGGTTTTCCGTTTTTGAGCAGTTTGGTTATCTCCGATGCTTTGATTTCTTTTCGTTCGGGTTCATTACCCTTGCATGCACAGCACATACATAAGGCTGAGATGAATAACAATAGTTTATGCATTTTGGTTTATTCTAAATTTTAAGTTTGCAAATGTACGTCATTTTGATAATCAGAATTTGCTTTTAACAGTTTTTACCTATTAAATAACAGGCGTTTGCCTTTTTTGTTTTCGTCAAATATACCTTGGTTGTAAGTCAAGTGTCCATTAACAAATACTTTTTCTATTTTGGCATGCAATGTTTCGCCTTGTATGGGCGACCAGCCGCATTTATACAAAATATCTTTTTCTTCTATAGTATAAGCAAAATCCAAGTCTATAAGTACCAAGTCGGCAAAATATCCTGTGCGGATAAACCCACGATTTTCTATTTGAAATAAAATTGCCGGATTGTGGCACATTTTTTCTACCACTTTTTCTATGGATATAGCTCCCTTCCTGCTCATTTCGAGCATGGCAGGCAGTACATGCTGCACCATAGGCATGCCCGAAGGCGAAGCAAAGTATGTATTTTCTTTTTCTTCTTTAGTATGCGGGGCATGATCGGTAGCCACTACATCTATTTTATCATCTAACAAGGCTTTCCATAAAGCTTCGCGGTCTTTTGCTGATTTGACAGCCGGATTGCATTTGATAAGTGTGCCTTTGTGTTGGTAATCTTCATCGGTAAACCACAAATGGGGAATACAAACTTCTGCGGTAATTTTTTTCTCTGCCAAAGGAACATTATTATTAAATAATTCCATTTCTTGGGCTGTGGTAAGGTGCAGAATATGCAAACGGGTTCCGTGTTTTTGAGCTAATGCCACTGCTTGTGATGAGGCTTTGTAACAAGCTTCGACACTGCGGATTTGCGGATGAACCGTCATAGGCGGATTGTCTCCAAATTGTTCTTTGGCTTTTTGCGTATTGGCTTTAATAGTGTCTTCGTCTTCTGCATGAACGGCTATGAGTACAGGCGATTGGGCAAAGAGCTGTTCTAAAACAAGGGTATCATTTACCAGCATATTTCCGGTAGATGACCCCATAAATATTTTTACTCCACATACATTGCGGGGATTGGTTTTTACCACTTCATCCAAATTGGTATTGGATGCTCCTATATAAAATGAAAAGTTTGCCAGCGATTTATTGGCTGCTATCTCGTATTTTTCTTCTAAAAGTTCTTGGGTAAGCGTATTGGGAACGGTATTGGGCATATCCATAAACGAAGTAACACCCCCTGCCACGGCTGCACGGCTTTCGGTATAAATATCAGCTTTATGTGTCAGCCCCGGGTCGCGAAAATGCACTTGATCATCAATAGCTCCGGGCAATAAATATTTACCTTTTGCATCAATAATATTATCCGCTTTGGGTAATTCTGCTCCTTGGGAATAAATTCCGGCTATGTATTCGCCTTCTATCAATATACTGCCTTCGAATATTTTTCCTTCGTTAACTATTCGGGCATGGGTTATTAGGGTTTTGGTCATTTGTTTATTTATTTATAAAGTTTGAACGTTTGTAGAGTTAAAAAGTTTATGGGATATTTTTATTACACAGATAAACAGGAAGGCTTCAAGAATTAAACTCGCCAACTTGTTTACTTATTAACTAAATTCTAATTTACTAACTCCCGATTCATCTTCACACTGATTAAGCAATTCCTGCATGGTTTTTCCGAAAACCGGATGCACAAAACCGGATGCAATTTCCTGCAACGGCATCAAGGTAAAACGGCGTAGATGCAAACGGGGATGGGGAACAATCAAATTTTGCAGATTAATAATTTCGCTGTTGAAAAACAGCATATCTATGTCAATCAAGCGAGATTCGTAGGTTTCGGTAGTATTATGTCTTTCTCTCCCCATACGGCTTTCAACAGCCAAAGTCTTTTCTAAGATTTTTGTTGCACTCAATGCAGTTTGTAAACAAAGTACTTGGTTCAAAAAAATATTTTCGGATTCAAATCCCCAAGGTTCGGATTCGTACAAAGAAGACTTTCGAATAATAGTTCCTACTTCTGATTCGAGTTCTGCACAGGCTTGCTGCAACAGTTCCTGCCGGTTACCCAAGTTACTGCCTAAAAGTATATAGACTGTATTCATGCCTCAATAGAAATTTTTAAGCAACGACAATTTATAGTAATTATGGAATAATTGTACCTTCGATATAAAGGCTTAGTTTGGGTTTTTGAGGGTCGTTGCTTACTAAGTATATTTTTTCCATTACCGAACCGGATAATTGGTCGGTCATAAAAGCAATTTTTAATGGAAAATCTTTATTATTCCGTATGCGTGGAAATATATCTGCATTTATATTTTCGTTTTCCGACCATATTTTGCGGATTACGAGTTCTTTTTTCCCTGTGTTACGGATAACAAATTCGCATTCTACCATCGTGCCTTGTTTTACTTTCCCGAAATTAAATACATTATCGGAAATACTGATTTTAGGGGCTAAAGGCAATGTTTCTCTGGTTATTTTCGAAAAATCTTCTTGGATTTCGATAGCTACATGAACCAATTTAGTCGGCATGGCTTCATCATCGGTAAGCAGCAGCAGGGTATCTTTTACCAACCCAAAGTCTCTTTTGGCTTTGCAATTGTATGCTACATTCACAATAGCGGTTTTTTTAGGGGCTATAGTAGAAGGGGTTACCTTACACGAAATATAAGGTTTATTATCCGGCGAATTCTGAATCGTCATCGTCTTTTGCGAATTATTGTATACGATAAAAGATTCTGTTTTGGTTCCTGAACTTGAATACTCGCCTAAATAAACTTGTTTCTTGGCTATGCTTAATCCTCCGATGTCGTAAGAATAATCATTTAAGCCTTTTTGCGGACGAGGAACTATTTCTCCATATACAAAAAGCGTTTTTTCTTTTTGGGCAGGATCGTCTGTTTGAACTATAATTTGTTCTTTAAATTTTCCTGTGGTTTTAGCATTTATATACTGAAATGCTATGGCTCCATCTTTTCCGGCTGCCACGCTGGATATTTTCGATAAGGATTTAACGTTGTTTGAACTTGGTTGGATAGAAGATATAGCAACAGCCTGATTGGACAGGTTTTTATATGAGAAATAAAAGCTAACGGGCAGACTGTCTTGTTGGATTTTTCCTACATTTACATTTTCATTAATAAACTTCAACCTTACTTGTCCGATAGCAGGCATGCTTATAAGTGCAAGAGTAATAATAAAATAAATTCTCCTCATAATTTGATTCTTTTAATTCTCTATATGCAAATGTACAAAAAGTTTTATTTATCAAAATCTACCATATAGTTAAGAATAAAATGATGTACATCATTTTAAACCTGTTCTCCTTTTAAGGTAGCAGAAGTACAACTTGTAACTTTTACCTGCACATAATCGCCTATTTGAACATTGTTTCTAGGAAAAACCACCACTTTATTCTGGCTGTTTCTGCCCATCAGGAAATCATCCGATTTACGGGAAGTATTTTCTACCAATACTTCAAAAACCTTGCCTATATCTCTTTGGTTGCTTGCTAACGAAAGTTTTTGCTGCAAAGCAATAATCTCTTCTAAACGGCGGGTTTTTACTTCTTCGGAAATATCATCTTTATATTTTTTGGCTGCTATCGTATTGGGACGTTCGGAATATTTAAACATAAACGCATATTCGTAACCTACCCATTCCATTAACGAAAGCGTATCTTGATGGTCTTCTTCGGATTCGGTGCAGAATCCGGCAATTAAGTCGGTACTTATTGCACAATCGGGAATCAAGGTTTTGATAGCTGTAATTCTATCCATATACCATTGGCGGGTATATTTCCTCCGCATCAAATCTAAAACTTTGTCGCTGCCTGACTGAGCCGGCAAGTGGATATATTTGCAGATATTGGGATATTGGGCAATCGTTTGGAGCAATTCGTCGGAAATATCTTTGGGGTGTGAAGTAGAGAATCGTACCCTAAGCAATGGGTTTATCTCTGCAACAAGTGCCATCAGTTTTGCAAAATTGACAGTTTCTCCGTCTTTTTCCCAGCAATACGAATTTACATTTTGTCCTAGTAAAGTAATTTCTTTGTATCCTTTTTCAAATAAGTTTTTGGCTTCGCCGACAATGGTTTGCGGATCGCGGCTGCGTTCTTTGCCTCGTGTATAAGGCACTACACAATAGGCACAAAAATTCTCGCATCCCCGCATGATAGAGATAAAAGCCGAGATACCATTGCTGTCTAAACGCACAGGATCTATTTCGGCATAAGTTTCTTCTTCGGAAAGCAATACATTGGCTGCTTTTTGTCCGGTTTCGGCAATATCGAGCAATTTAGGAAGTTCGCGGTAAGAATCGGGACCGGCAATAATATCTACTGCTTTTTCGGTTTCGAAAAGCTGGTCTTTCATCCGCTCTGCCATACAGCCCAACACCCCAATTTTTAAATCGGGTTTTTTCTTTTTCAGGCTGTTCAATTCTTGTAGCCGCTTCAATACACGTTGTTCGGCATGGTCGCGGATAGAACAGGTATTTACAAAAATAGCATCTGCTTCTTTTATATCAGTCGTTATTTCGTATCCTTCGCCAGACATAATGGAACCAATAATTTCGCTATCGGCAAAATTCATCTGGCATCCGTAGGTTTCGATAAATATTTTTTTGGGAGAAGACATTTTAAGGTTCAAAGGTTTTTAAAGTTCAAAGGTAATTTTTGTTGAGTCGTTGAATTGTTTATATTCAATATTTACAGTTTATCGTTTTACTATTTGTTTGTTACACTGATGATTTTATTATTTCAGATTTTACTCTTGTCTCGAATTATTTTATAAGCTCTCGCCTGTCAAATACGACTGAAAGAGATATTCGGGACTTTCGTAATAAACACTACTGTTGAAATCTTCTATTTTCCGAGATAGCCACGAGTTGTAAACCTCTGAAAGTATATCGATTAATGGTTTATTTTCTTTTTTATGAATATCGATAATTAAACGTTTATAGACTTTTCCTATATCCCAGTGCGTAGGTATTGCATATTTTGCATTTGAAATATTGTCGAATACTCCATTTTCTATACCATGCTTTTTTGTAAATTCAAATGCCAACTTGTCTATATTTTCGCTGTGGTAAACATCTGCTAAATCAAAAATATGTTGTAAATCATTTTTCCCAATGGCATTTACAACCACATTACGATGATTTTTTGTTTTTCTGCCTATATATTCAATCAAAGAGCAAAGAAAAAACAGATTATTTGCATTTTTATCCTCTCTACCCGTCATGATTATTTAATTTCTTTATAATTAATAAATTGTAAAGTTTCTAATGCTTTGTTGCTACAAAAACAAATCTGATGCGTCGGGTGCTTGAATTTTGCTAAAGCCCAAAACTGTTCACGGGTAAGTATGCCATCTATAAAATCAGATATATAATTGTAAATTTGGTCATTCGCCATCGCTCCAATTACAATATCGAAGTTGTGCTTTCCTCCTGAACGGCAATCAACAATAAAATCAAGCCATTCTTCCGTCATTTCCTCGAAAACAAGTATTTTAATATTCTTTTCAGGTGTATATTCATAAATAGAAACAACAGCTGTATCATAACGGCTTGCCCACCGGACAGCTTGTCCTTCTAACTCGGTGCAATAAAAACCTTCTCCAAAATCCTTTGGAAACTTGCTTTTTAAAATTTCAGGCGTTTCTATTGCCTCATAACTACCGTGATATACTTTCATAGCCTATATTTAACCACCTAAATCAACTTGTTTTCAATTAAATATTGGGCTATCTGTATGGAATTGGTAGCGGCTCCCTTGCGGAGATTATCTGATACCACCCATATATTTAAAGTTTTAGGTTGAGAAAAATCACGGCGGATGCGTCCTACAAAAACCTCATCTTTTCCTTCGCTGTGCAAAGGTGTAGGATAGTGATTATTTGTAATATCATCTTGTACAACAATTCCTTTGGTTTTTTCAAGCAAAGGCTTTATATCTTTCAAATCGTATTCTTTATGAAATTCTATATTTACTGCTTCGGAATGTCCGCCCATAACCGGAACACGAACTACGGTAGCCGTAATCTGCAAGCTGTCATCTCCTAAAATTTTACGGGTTTCGTCTACCAGTTTTTCTTCTTCAGTAGTATAGCCGTTATCCAAAAAATTACCTCCATGGGGGAAAAGATTATTATGAATGGGATGAGGATACACTGCTTCTGCCTGTAATCCTTTGCATTCGTCTTTCAATTGCTGTACAGCTTTTACACCTGTTCCGGTTACACTTTGGTAGGTAGAAACTACGATTCGTTTGATACCATAAGTTTGATGCAGTGGACACAAGGCTGCTACCATTTGGATGGTTGAGCAATTGGGATTGGCTATAATTTTATCTTTTGCGGTTAAAATATCTCCGTTTATTTCGGGAACCACCAAAGGGATATGCTTTTCTTTCCGCCAAGCCGAAGAATTATCAATAACTGTAGTGCCATTTTGAGCAAACAAAGGTGCATATTGTAATGAAACAGCGGAGCCAGCAGAGAAAATAGCAATTTGAGGTTTGGCAGCAATACAATCGTCTATGCTTATCACCTGTAATTGTCTATTAGCAAAAGGAATGGATTTCCCAACAGATTTGGAAGAGGCTGCTACTAAAATTTCTTCATTGGCAAAGCCCTGTTCTTCTAAAACTTTCAACATAATGTTACCGACTAAACCGGTAGCTCCGACAATAGCGATTTTCATATTATTTGATTTCAAGTTTCAAAATTTCAGATTTCAAAATTTGCTGGTCTCTTGTTACGCGTCACAAATTAAGATTTCGTTGTTAACTGTTGGAATATTTGTTCTAATTTCTCTACTTCTTTTTGAATAGTTAGAACAGCTAAATTATTCTGAACAGCAAAATTAAAAATAGCTTGACGCAGGTCGATATTTCCTTCGGGTTCTATCTTGTAAGTATTTACGGCTATCCGGTTTACTCTTTTTACACCCTCAACAGTCATGAGTAAATTAGGTTCAATTTCTTTGTTGAATTCTACTTGGATATAATAACGTTCGGTATTTTTGCTCGTAATTTGCTGGGGTGCATCATCAGCTACAATACATCCGTTATTGATAATAATGATACGGTTACAAATTGCCTCTACTTCTTGCATTATGTGGGTCGAAAGCATCACGGTTTTAGTCTTGCCTATCTGCTGTATCAGATTACGGATTTCTACAATCTGGTTAGGATCGAGACCGGAAGTAGGCTCATCTAATATCAAAACTTCGGGGTCATGAATCAAAGCCTGAGCCAAACCTACCCGTTGGCGATACCCTTTTGAAAGCATGCCTATTTTCTTTTTATGCTCTTTCTCCAAACCGGTGATGTCTATCATTTCATCAACCCTTTGTTTGGTTTTGCTTCCTAAACGGTGAATGCCTGCAATAAATTCGAGATATTCGCGGACATACATTTCGAGATATAAAGGGTTTTGTTCGGGAAGATAACCTATTTTTTTACGAACGTCTATACTTTGTTCAAAAATATCGTATCCGCATACAGTTACATTTCCTTCTGTCGGCGGGATAAAACAGGTTATGATTTTCATCATGGTAGATTTTCCGGCTCCGTTAGGACCCAATAAACCTACAATCTCGCCTTTGGCTATTTCAAACGACACATTATCAAGTGCCTTTTGTTTTCCATATATTTTGGTAATGTTATTTACAATAATCGACATAGCAATGTTCTTTTGATAATTGCAAAGGTAGTGATTTTTACGGATTCATGGGATTGCCTTCTTTATTTTTAGGACAATAGATTGTAATTCTTAAGCTAATTAATTTACCTATGTTTTCTTTGCAAATATCAAATGCCGAAACCTAATAATCATTTAAACGTTTGAACTAAAATATATCAAGCAACTAAAACGAATATTTCAGCCTGAGAAAACCCATTGCTGTTTGGGTACGGATTTGGTTATTGTTTCCTGTAAAATATTGAAGAATAGCTGAGAAGTCCCAATTATCAGCCAAAGAGAAAGTAACATTAGCTCCTAAATAAAAAGTTTGTATATCTACAAAATACATGCCGGATAAACTACCTGTAAAACGGGGAGTTATGGGATAGGAAGCTTGGGCAAACAAAGTCCAGTCGGATACTGATAAATATTTCGCAGATAAGGGTACTGCATATATGCCTAATACGCCGAACTGTTTAAAAACACTATTTACATTATTGTACAATACCTCAGCTTGGAGCATCAAAGAGTTAGAAAACATATAATCGGTTCCAACGGAAACAGCAATAGTTCCCGAAGTATCGGAGAAATTTTCGACCGGATGAAAATAGGTAAATTCTCCTCTAAAATTCAAACCCTTAAAATCGCTTGTCCAAGCACCACCGAGCAAAACATCATGTTCATTGAGTATGCCGCCGATAACTTGGTAATCTGTATTCCGGTAATTCCAGCGATGTAAAAATGCTGCTGTAACATCACTCTCGGCATTTACACTGGCAGCTACTTCGGTAGAAGACGTTGCACTCCGGTAGTAAGTTACCCGCACAGCATCACAACCGGGACGTTCGGGATAATCAAAATCAAAATAGGAATAAGTATTGAAAATATCGTTAGGATTCCACACCAAAGTCTGCCCCCAATTAATCCGCTGACGACCCAATTTTACATTCCATTTATTTTTCTCGAAAGTAATAAAAAAGCGATCGAAAGAACTATTAAGCAAGATGTTTTTTTCATCAATCAAATTCCACGATAGGTCAGCCAAACCCCTATCGAAACCTATCGATTCGGCATAACCGTTATATTGCAGCATATTTCCTGTAATCAAACGATTACGCATTCCGATATTCAACTTCCAGCTCTCAAAAGGATTCCATTCAAAATCCAACCGATTATGCAATATATTTTCCCATAGCAAATTGCTGTCGGGACTTATCATCATAAGTGAAGGCATTTCGCTTACATAACCTGATAGCGACCATTTTTTTTCGGTTTCTTGGGCATTAGCTCCCAATAGGATCAAGAGAAAAATTATGATGAATAGAAGTTTTTTCATTGATTATACTTTAGTTGCATGGTTTAAAAGTTATAAAGTAAAAAGATACCATTTATATA
>JAVBQU010000227.1:0-3652 GCA_031548675.1 Bacteroidales bacterium | reverse complement strand
ATTAGAATAAATAAAGCAACCACAAGCTTCAGCCATGGAGAAACCCATGAACGAAAGAGTACTTCTTGTATAGGTGCTTGAGATGATTGCATGTGAGAGCCTTTAATAAATAAGCAGGTAAGTTACTGGATTTTGGCTTCGGTTTCTACCATCATACCTGCTTTTAGTTTTTTCAAATCTTCAATCGAAATATCCTGAAATTCTATTTTAACAGGAATACGCTGCTGAATTTTTACAAAATTTCCTGCTGAATTATCTACCGGAATTAAAGAGAATTTAGAGCCTGTAGCTTCTGAAATAGCTGTTACTTTTCCTGTAAACTTTTTATTTTTAAGAGCATCTATTTTAATACTTACGTCTTGTCCTATATAAATATTTCCAATCTGGGTTTCTTTGTAATTTGCGGTTACCCATTTAGCATCGTTGCGGATAATGTTGCCCAATACCTGACCGGGCTGTACCAATTGACCTTCTTCAATATTCCGCCTTCCCATATAACCATCATAAGGAGCTAGTATTACAGTATAAGATAAATTAAGCTGCGTCATTTCCAATTCAGCTTTTTTCCGTAAAATATTTGCCTGTCCCGAAGTAACTTTGGTATTTGCTTCTTCTGATATCAATTGGGTTGATTTTTTTTGTTGTAACAAAGCATTGTAACGGGCTTTTGCGGCTTCATAATCGGTTTTTACCTGCTCATATTGCTGGTTAGAAACCGATTCTTCTTTCAACAAATTGGCATATCGTTGTTCATCTTGTTTCAGTTTTTGTAAGCGGGCTTGGGCTTCTTGCAAGTTGGCGTCGGAAACCGAAATATTACTGCGGGTAGTACTTACATTGGCATGTAACACATTAGCCGATGCTTCGGCATCCATCAATGCAGCTTGGGCATCCATTACTTTAATCTTATATTCGCGGTTATCAATTACTATCAAAGTATCTCCTGCTTTCACAAACTGATGTTCTGCAAAGCGGACAGATTGAATATAGCCTTGAATACGGACATTGACGGGGGTAATATATTGTTCTACCAAGGCATCGTTGGTAACTTCGTAGCGGGAATAATGCCAAAAGAAATGCACCACCCATACAATACCCGACACTGCCAATAGAATACAAATTGTATTGATGATGATATTTCTGGTTTTTCTTACTTTTCCTTCTGGTTCTAGTTCGCTCATTTATGGTTAAAAGTATAAAGTTTATAACGTTATAAGGTTTGTAAAGTTTGTTGAACTGTTGAATCGTTGATTTGTTTTATGGTTTTTGTTTTGAAGTCACCCGTTACCCGTAACTTGTTACTAAAAATCATCAGTCATCGTTAAAAATCATTTTCAACTAAAAGAAATCACAGTTTTCCGCTTGCTTTCAACAATTGGTAATAGGTTAAAACTACATAGGTACGGGCTTCGGTCAATTGCAACTCTGTACGCAGCCGAACGCTGGTTGCATCAAGCAAATCGGTCAATACCGCTAATTGGTTTAAATATTTGTTGTTTACGATACGATAATTTTCGTCAGCCTGCTGTACCGAAATTTGCAGCACCCCTACCCTGTCAATAGCTTGTTTATGCTTGATATAAGCCGTTTTTACATCTTTGCGGATATTTTGTTGTAACTCTTCTTCTTGTATTTGTTGATAAAGTACCACCTTTTTACCGGCATCTACATTGTGTTTGTTTTGATACAACGAATTTAAGTTATACGACAGTACCAACGAAACATTCCAGCTATTGGTAAATAAATCTACGGGAGGCACTGTTTTTAAAATAGGTCTGTCCAGATAATTTCCGGCACGCAAAGCTAATGAAGGAAAATAATCGGCTTTTGCCAAAGTCAGGTTTTTCTCGGCAACAGCTGTTTTAAAACGGGTTATTTTCAACTCCGGAAACTGATTGTAGGCATCTTCTACATATTGCTCATACGAAGTTAAAGCGTGAGATTGGTTTAAAATTGTTGTATCGGGGTTTATGATTATTTTTTCATCCAATCCCAATGCAATATCCAATTGCTGAGAAACTATTTCAATATTATCGTTTACTTCTCGTAAAGCCAATTCGTAATTGGTCAGTTCCAACCGGCTGCGCAGCATATCGTTTTGTGTAATCATTCCTTCCCGCTTCATGCCCTCAATGTCGTGCAAACGTTGTTTTGCTTCTTTAATATTCTCGTTTAGTACTTCCCTTTCTTTATAAAGCTTAATCAAACTCAGATACTTTTCCATCAGCAATAATTTAATATCTGCTTGATTTCTTTCCACATCTAAGCTGGCAATTTCTTTTTGTAAACCTGCTTTTTCTATGTTACCTTTAATTTTGCCTCCTGTGTATAAGGGCTGAACTGCCGTAACATCATAGTTTTGCAGCCAATGGGGCATTTTCGAATCTGTTGAATGGCTTAAGTCGGGTGAAAGTATGGTAACATCGGGTAAATAACCTTCTGTTATGTTTAACCCCACAGCCGGAAACCGATTTGTTTTAGCTGTTTTTTCTTGTTCTTCCGCAATTTGAACATTCACTTGCAAAGCTTTAATCTTAAGGCTATTTTCCATGCCTTTTTGAAATAATTCATCTGTTGTTAGTGTACGCAGGTTTTGAGCTTGCAGAAGCGGCACACACATTCCAAGCCCCATAAACATAAAACAAACAGTGAATTTTAATATCTTAGCATTCATTTTTCAAAATCGCATTCAAATTTTGTAGAAACGTCAAACTGGCAACAGCTTCCTTTTCGTCAATCTGTTTTATAATACTCTTATAGATTTCACTTACCAAAGGCATTACAGTTTTTTCTAAGTCTTTACCTTTGGCTGTCAGAAACACTTTTTTATTCCTTCCATCCAATTCACAACCTTTGCGTTCAACCAAATTCCTTTTTTCCAAATTATTAATCAACAATGTGAGGCTGGCTTTATCTTTTACGGTTTGATTGGCTAAATCCTGCTGATTGACGCCTTCTTGATTCCATAGGCAATACAAAATCTGAAACATTTCATATGTCAAATCTATCTTGTGTTGTTTGAATTTGCCTAAAACAATTTGTTTATATGACGTATAACTAGCCAAAATTGTTTTTAATAGCAGCCGTATTAACTCAATATCTTTCATGTGCTGTAAAATAAAAAAGGTTTGCAAAGGTACGAAAAAATACAATTAGTTAAACATTTAACCAATCTGATTAAAAACTACAGATTATTCCTTTAATGCTTGTAGAAATTGTAATGTCGTCATTGCAACTGCGAGGGACGAAGCAGGAAGCAATCTCAGCAAAGTGGAACAGGACAAAATCAATCTATACTCTAAAATCTAAAAAGATTGCTTTGGACTACAGTCCTCGCAAAGACGTTCAAGCCTAAAGTATATAATCCCCAAAAACTATTTTGTAGCTGTATTGATTTTAATATGTCTAAAAATTTTCCGTAATTTGCCTTACCGTTGTTTACAATCTATTTAATTATTAATCAAATAGAGATATTGATTTTATCAGTTTAAACAACTCTTTTATTAATAGATACCTATACAAACTGAATTTTAGAATAAATATATGATTACTTCAAATCTTCAACAAATATGGAAAAAACTTCCGGAGCATGTAAAACTGATAGCTGTTTCTAAATTTCAACCTATTGAAGCTTTGCAGGAAGCCTACCAAG
>JAVBQU010000138.1:0-21875 GCA_031548675.1 Bacteroidales bacterium | reverse complement strand
ATCCGTATCTACGTCATAAGTAAACTGTATGCTGTCGCCTGCAAATGTAATGTTGGAGATTCTTAGGTTAGAAATTGTTACTCCATCTGATAACACCGGTTTCGGATTTGTTAGTATATTAAAATCGGTACGGCCCGATTCTGCAGAGAAATAAGCATTGCGTATATCTCCATTTCCTGTGACTGTTCCATTGGGACGATATATATATACTTCGTCCAGCTTATCATTTCCATTATATTGTGAATTTCCTTCTCCTTCAAAGTCTCTGTTAATTCTGTAAATCAACAAACCTGACCCCGGCAAGTCGGTTTCGAAAGGCTTAGATTTTTTCCGGTATTCAAACACAAATATTTCGTTAGGATTTTCTGATGTAATAGCGTAGCTTACTTTGTTAGGAACTGCTGAAGCTATGGGAAATAATGTATAAGTTCCGCCAATCCTAATATTTTGTATAGAGTCTAACCAATTGCCATAAAGAAATTTTACATATGCTCCTGAATGTTGAGGTATTGTAGCGTTTTGAGCCATCAAATCCCATGGACCTACAGCATGTAAACCCTGATAATTTGCTTCATAATGATATAAATCGGGTGCTCCTAATGTATGGAACATTTCATGACACATAACTGTATTACGGAAATAGTTCGGATCTTCCAGTTGAAAATTATAATCCCATACCCGCTTATCATGAATCTTTACGTTTTCGGAATACAAAGACCAGCGGTGGGGCCATAAAAGGGAACTCCAGTCGCCTACCGAACCTTTTACTACAAAGCATACGTTATCTACATTTCCGTCGTTATTATAATCTATGTTTAATGAAGCGGGAATAGAATCTCGTACTGCAATAACGGCTCTTTCTAAAAGGCTCTGTTCGCGTGATGTTCTTTCTGGTGTGTTTTTATAGCCATTGGTATCTTTGTCTGAATATTCCTGATAGTACGAACGCGGATGTATATCTTGGTAAGATAGTATGACATTGTTTTTGGGAGCGGGATAAAAATAGGAATATATTTCTAATTTATTATATGATGCTGATTTGAAATAGTTAAACATCGAATTGGCTCCTGAATCAGCACTATTCAGCATTTTATCTACATCTGAAAATGATGATTTAAAGGCGGTATCATCGGCAAAGCGAATAAATATAACGATGTTGTTCATTTTACCGTGGTTACGGTTTTGATTATCGCTTATGTTTTTTTTATGCTGTGATGGTACGGCTTGCTCCATTGTCTGCCGTTGAATCTGCCATTGCTTGACCGAAATATTCTGGTATGGCTTTAATCCGGCTGCGACAGGACTAGCAACTCCTGCTACATATTTTGTAGGGACTAAACGCTCTTGTTCCTTATCTGCATATACATAATAACCGGTTGCGACATCTTGTACGATAGTAAATCCATCAGCATCGTGCAACCAATGATGATATTCGTCTCCGCTAATAAAGCAATGAAGTATTTTACCATCGGGCTGCTTTACGGTTCTCGGCACATTGGTAAAATAAGCTGCTTGTATGGAGTTAAGCATAAATATACTCAGCAAAATAAATAATAATCGTATTTTCATATGTATATTTTTTGGAATGGACTTATCGAATATTTGTGACTATCATTTGTATTGGTGAGATTTTATCTCTGGGAAATTTTATAAATTATATCAAATAGACAAATTGAATAACTTTTAACTAAAAGATTTTAATGTACAAAGGTAGCTCTTTTATTTTAAAATTAAGATATATTTATTTCACTACTTGTGCTTTAGATATATGTTTACGATATATGTATAGTACTGTCAATACCAAAATCAGAGAAATTAACCCGTCTATAAAAAATCCATATTTTTCTCCTAATACTCCCATTGCATATCCTGTAAATGAATTTCCAATAGGTGTGCTGCCCACATTTATTAAAACATAAATACTCATAACCCTTCCCCTGTAATCGTCATTGGTATTTAACTGTATACGGGAATTAGCCCTGTTTAAAAAACACAAATTACCAAAACCGATTAATATTAATAAAGTTGCTAAATAGGCTGTGTGATGGTGTAATGGAACAAGGGTAAGTATCTGCAATATACAAATTATAACAGCAATCATAACCAAGAAATACGGATAACGGATATCTTTTCCATAATGAGCCATAAATAACGCTCCTCCTACCGAGCCTACTCCCATCATCGACATTAGAAAGGTATAGGTAGCTTCGTCTCCGAGCATTACTGTTTTAGCAAAAACGGGCAATACCACATTAGCATTCATCGAAAATGTACATATAATGGCTAAGATTAGAAAGGTAGGTAGTATCTTTATATTGTTCTTTGTGTACTCTAATCCTGTTTTAACTTCTTTCCATAGTTTATTATTTTTATCTACCGGACGTATTTTGGGCGGGGTGGTAATCATAAACAGACCTATCAGAATGGGTATAAAGCTGATTCCATTAATTAAAAAACATTCGGCAATGCCTACATATTTCATAACTATACCGGCTATGGCAGGTCCGATTATTCTAGCTATGTTAAAAGTTGTGGAGTTTAAAGAAATAGCGTTTGTCAAATCATTGGGTCCTACCAGCTCGATAGCATACGATTGGCGGGCTGGACTATCGAAGCTAGTAACAATACCTGCTATTAATGCCAAAACAGCAAAGTAGACATAATTTTCCACCTTGCACCAAACTAATACAGCTAAAACAAACGCATGTACCAAAAATAAGGATTGGGTAATCAATAGGATGGTTCGTTTGGGATAGCGTTCTACATAAACTCCTGCAAACAATGAAAGTAATAAAACGGGACCAAACTCAAATACGCCCATTAATCCCAGTAGAAATGGAGATCCGCTTATCTTATATACATACCAGCTTAATGCGGTAAGCTGCATCATGCCTCCGATGGTAGAAAGAGATTGCCCAATCCAGAAATAGCGGTAATCTTTATAATATAAAGCCGAAAAAGTTTTTTGGAAAGGATTTGAAGTTTGCATGTAAAGTTAACATCGTCTTTTTTATTTTGTTTAATATTTACAATCCCCTATCTGTATGCCAACTTTAGCTTTCTGCATTTTTAAATGCTTATTCTATTTCAATCTTAGTTGTTTGGATTGTACCTTGGGCATCGGAAAAACTTACTACGTAAATACCCTGCTGCAAAAAATGAGTAGAAATGCTGAATGTATGGGAGAAAAATTGTTGTGTTAATAATTTAGCCCCTTGCAAATTGTAAATATCTGCTTGTATGGGTGTTTTATCCAATGTTTTTAATTGAAAGTTAATATCCTGTCCTTTCTTTACCGGATTGGGGTATATTTCTACTTTTCTTTGTGCTGGCTGTATCTGCGTTTGTATGTTTGTTGTATTTTTATTGATTACATAATGCTTGGTTGCCCCTGCAAAGGGATCGGGTAAGACGGGAAATGTACAGCTTAGCTCTTTTTCGCCTGTTATCGCTGGGAATTGTACTTTTAAATTAACGGCATTGATGCTTTGTGTAGGCTCTACGACAGATAGGTCAACATCGGGTTTATCTATATTTTTCAGCATCATAATACAGGGCTTGTCTACTGTTATTTTGATGCCGTTTCCGGTATATGCCGCTGCTTTATAAAATACGATTCCTACTATGCCTAAATTGTTGTGTTTTACTACTTGTACGGAATCGGTGTTTGCCCATATTTGAATCCGGTTCATATTATAGGCTTCCATTTCCGGTTGTGTTTTGTTGGGCAAAACAATATATGCATATCCCGCATTTTGAGGCTGTATGCCATGGGTAAGTCCTAAAGAGAATACATCTTTGTGTACAACATCTGCCGTTTGTGAATTATTGATTGCATACCAAGTTCCTGATTGGTTTTTATTGCTCAGCCAGATGTTTCCTTTTTGGGGAAATATATATCCGGTTTTATCATGTAGAACCCAATCTAAATTATTATTATAGGTATGATTTCCTGTATCGAGTGTTGTGATAACATGGTTGTATGAAGCTAAAACACTGCCCTTGAGCCGGCATTGGTTAAGGGTTGTATTGATATTTTCTGCGGCAGTGGATGTAATGCCTTTGCCTAAGCACACAACTTCATCGCCAAAGAAAAACCATGCTTTATTGGCTGATGTGTTGACATTAAATTTATTATCTTGTAATGCATAGGCTGTTACACCATACAAACTGTCGGAAACGCCGCCTGTGAACTTGATAGTTCCATATATAGCCCATTCGGCGGGTAATGGAATATTGGTTCGCTCGGGACAGGTTACGCCGGGTATTTTTGCCCAATTCCAAACCGGGAAAATATCAGCATATTCATCTCCATCCACACTTAGGCAGGTAGCACCATCTGCTAAAAAATAACCTTTCAGGTTTTCTTTATTTCCATTTTCGTTCCGGCATGTACGGGTAGATACGGTACGGACATCGAAAGTATATGCGGGACTGATATAACGGCTGTAGTCTGCCCGCCAAAAATGCTGATAGCCTGCTTTGAGTCCGTAACCTGCATTTTGAGAACCATTCAAACGTGCGATGGCTTGGTCGTATTCATCGGCATGGGCAGGGTCTAGCTGTTTCATAGCTTGCAAATTTGCGGTAAATCCGGCTTGATTCAAGGCTCCTACACGGCTAAGACCTCTTCCTAGCACATTGTACAAAAAATAATGTCCCCGAATAGATCCTGCATAGGTATTACGAACAAACGAACCCAGCAAATCTAATTGTGAACCTGCAATAGCATAGGAAGTTCCAACTGTGTATTTTGCAATATCCAACACGCCTGATATTAATACAGAGCCATATCCGCCTATGTATAACTGGGCAGCATGCTGCAAATATGAATAATCGTGCTGTAAGCCTTCGGATGCGGTGGTAAATACAAGAGGCAGATATATTTGCGAAACGGCATAAGTAATAATGCTCGTATCATTTTTTAAACACCCCCTGTAAAACCAATGTGCAGCCACATCTGTTTTGTTAGCTCCTGTAAAATCTTTGGGATTCCCTCCTGTACTTTCGATACGGACTATAATTTGATTTTCTAAATCCTGCGGAAGCAGCACCTCCCCTTTCCGCATCAAAATCATAATAATACCCAGCTTTTGCGGTGTAGAAATTTGTTGAAACCACCAATTGGTACTGGTAGGGTAAGCCTTATGCCAAAAAGCCAAAGCATGGGTTATAGATTTTTGCAAATCATTATTTTTGAAAAAGGTTGAATTTGTATTGGTGTAAGCATTTGCCATACTTAACAGCCTGTCTAAATGCGTTACGGGAATCCAAGCCGTTTGCGAATGGTCGTTATAATTAAGGTCGCTCCATGAGCTATCTGCCTGCATGGACGATTGCAAGGCTTGTACTGTGGAATCTAAGGCTGTTATACTGCTAATTTTATTCCATTGGTCTTGGCAAATCCGCTGCATAATAGTATCTGCATCTGAAGCTGATACATGACTTATATATGCAAAAAAGCACAATGTACTTAAGGTAAATCGAATACAAAAAGCCTGTAATTTTCTCATATAATTTACTGATTTTAAATACTAAATATGGCTTTGCAAATGTACTGATTTTATCTGTTATTTACTCGGTATAATAGACTTCTTTTTTAGGGATGTTATTATTATCTGATTTGCGGAACTCTCCGCAAGCCATCTTTTTTTTTCAGTTCAGACTTGCGGAACCCTCCGCAAGCTGTCTTTTTTCTAGTTGGGACTTGCGGAACTCTCCTCAAGTCATCTTTTTTCCAGTTCAGACTTGCGGAACTCTCTGCAAGCCGTCTTTTTTCCAGTTGGGACTTGCGGAACTCTCCGCAAGCCGTCTTTTTTCTAGTTCAAACTTGCGGAAGATTCCGCAATAAGCATAAATACTTTATTTGCAAGCTCCATCTTATCCTTTGTATAAAATATCCTTACCCAAAGTCCCTTTCAATTCATTTTGATATTCGAATGAATTAATGTGTTTTAGATAGGTTTGCGAAGTTTCTAATAGTTTATTTATATGGTCGCGTTGTTCTTTTGTAAGATGGGCTGCTCTTTTTTGATAGCGTTCCAAAGTAGCCGCATGGGTATTCCAAAGGCTGGCATCGCTTTGTTGTTTTGCCAAAATACGGGCTTGATACCAATCTGATTTCATAAGGCTTTCGGGTTTAAAAAGGGCTCTGATTTTTGCATCTTTCAAAGTCTTGCCTTTATAATTTCCATACGCCATAATATGCAGCAGTACTTCCAGCGGCGGACAGGCAGCTTCTATGCTTCCATCTTCAAAATAAGCCAAAGCAACTTTCTTTTGCGAATCTACTATGTTGTTGATACCTTCTACATATTCTTCCATATTCTGCAATTCGGGCTTCAGCATATCATCTACAAATACTACGGTAGGGTTATCAAAAATCCTGCCTAAATACTGGCTTACAAACTTGGCTGTAATACGATAGCCTAATATATTTGCCGGAATCACTTGTCCTTTATAGGTAAAATCTTCTACTTTCTCCAAATAGCCGTTTTGAATCATGTCGGCAGCACTGCGTTCTTCCATTGATAAACGCGACCAAAGTTCGGGTATCAAAAGGCTGATGTCGTGGTCGACACGATATTTAGCTCCAATATATCCTGCCGGAGTGGTAAAACCATCGTAACCGGTAAGCATATACGAAACCAAAGCATTGTTCAAATCGGTAATAGCACAAAGCGAGTTAAACGGACCTTTGGTTAACGCTCCTTCTGAACCTGCTCCGGTGGTTGATGGCGATTTTCCGGTAAGGCTGCAAATAAAATCCATAAACAATTCGGGCAACTCCTGATAATGCAGCGGATTGTAAACCGCCAAAGGTTTAATACCGGGTTCTGACGGATTATTCCGTCTGCCCGGCAATACGGCATCCACAGGATAAACCAATTTTTCCGTCAAAGGAATATGGTGTGCAAAGCGAGTTCCTATTTCGGCTATGTAATTATAAATAGGTTCTAACAAATCGTTGCGGGTTTGCAAATAGCGCACGTTTTTAGAGGGTTTTCCGTCTACTATACGCGGATGTGCGGACGATACAAAATATTTACAGTTTTTCTTTTGATCTACTTCTTCTATAAGCTTACGCATAGGGTCGGTATACATATCAAAATTCATTACATCCTCTATCAGCTCTTGCGCATATTCTGCGGGCAGGGGCTCGAAGTTAGAAATAAAAGTTCCGGGTGTCGCCAAATCCAATTCGGCTTTTTTGTCATAGCCGCGATGAATGGCATCATCCGGACGTTGGAAAAAGCGGTATTCGCAATTGGCAACTATTTTCAGGCTTTTATTGGTTTTTATTTTATTCAAATATTTCAAATCGTTTGCAGGTACAATTGCCGAAACGGAAATATCATCTTCCATCTGCACCTTATCGGCATGTACAAAATCTTGGCGGAGCTTAAAGGTACGCCATGCTCCGTTTTTCTCGAAACCCACACGTAAGTACCGTGCAAACAGCTTACGGTTTCCAAATTTCAATTCATGTCCGGGCTGTCCGTTCAAAATATCCACACTAAAATACTGCCGCCAGTTTTTCCCCCATTCGGTTTTATAATATCGCTTTACCAAAAATGCAATGCCTTTGATATAAGGAGGAATACTTGATATCCATTGATTGTATTCGTCGGTATAATCGGGCGAGGGCGAAAGTAATTTGATAACCGAACCTATAGAACGTTCCATGCTCAAGAAAGTACGGCTGGTTTTGCTGTCTTTTACTTTCTTCACACGGTCAGTATAATCATAATTAAATATTTCGTCCACCTGATCAAAATCCTTTTCCAAATCCACAATATTGAATGGTCCTGTAAAAATAGCATCCTGTATAGATTTAGATATCTCGGATTTTCCTCCGCCTGAAACCGTACAGGGTTTATGGCAGAATACGCCTTCGCTTATGGCTTCTACCAATCGGTAGTTGGGTGCTCCCGGATTTTTCTCCATGCGGAATTTACTGCCGTTGGGTGTAATGTAAATATTTTTCGGAAGCAGTTTAAGCTTTTGTGTGGCATCCCCTTGTTTCCACGATACAGTCTGGGTTACAATATCAAAGAAAGAATTTTCCGGCACATAATAAATATTGGCATATTTTTTATCAATTCCATAACCTTCGGGATATAAATTCATGATATCGCCAAACGTATCTTTGATTTTGGCAAAAGTATATTTCTTAGGAAGCTTATCAGCATTCTTTTTACCATCGTTCGATTTATCTTTCCATAGATGTGTATCTCCTTGGTTATATGCCGGAAATACAACAGCTCCTCCGGCATGCTCTTCTTCGCAGCTTCCATACAAATTGGCTGCATAGCTGATATGCGATTTGACTTCTTTTTTTGAATATCCAAAATAATTATCGGCAATAATAGTTACAATTATACCCCGTTCATCCCTGATTGCTAATTTAAAAGCCTGTCCTTCATTATAGCGTTCATCTTCTTTTTCCCAGCACATGCCGTCTCGTATCTGACGCGGCGTAGCTTCGCTGATGTGTGGTAGTCCCAAGTATTTCTTGGTAAACTTGGTTAGATGAGGAGCCAGAATCACACAGCCTGTGTGTCCTGTCCAATGCTCAATATCCAAAGCGGCATCGTTAGACAGCATATAAGGATTTCCTGCATTACCAAAAATAGATTCGACAAAATCTAAATTGCTAACCAGCGAACCGGGAGCAAAAAACCTGATTTCCATCGTTTTTTCGGATGATACATGGGGAACTTCGGGGCAAACTACCGGACGCAGGAGCAAGGAAACAAAAATCCGTGCTTTTTGCTCGTGGCTTTCGGTAAACGGAATTTCCATCAAAGCATCTTCTGATTTGAAAGCATGATAAAGTAAATTTGCAGTAACGGCTCTGGAAACCGCTTTTTTATCATCCGGTATGGGTAGTCCGCCTTCGGCTACGTGGAAAACACCTTGTGTGGTACGCCTGTCATTTTTAGGATTATGTAAAATACCCTGTTTTACTTTATAAGAAGTAACATATTCAGAGCTATATGTTTTTTTATCTTCAGGTAAAGATAAAACCCGTGCCACACCCCAGCGGTCGAGCGTAAAGGTTAGAGCAGGCAGTTTCAAAACCGGTTTATTTTCTACATCGGCAAAATAACGTTCTATAAAATCTTGTATCCGCTGGTCGGCAGGACAAAGATAATCGGATAGCATCCGTAATTTTTCACGGTAGCTGGTTATCAAACCTTCCGCTACATCGAGTACGGAATGTTCATGACTGCCTGCATGTATATCCTGCAAACCTAAAGCTGCCATTTGTAGGTAGATATAATTGATTAGTTCTTCTTGGTTCTGCATCGTTTTACCGTCTACAATCCCCAATTCTTGTATTGTATTCATTCTTTATGATATTTTGTTTCTTCAATTGATAAGAGCTAACAGATAATTATAATCTGTTAGCTCTGTAAATATATTTTTAAGCAATGTTTATCATATACCTGCACCGGGTATATAATACATTTACCGATATACTATAATTCAACAATTTGTCCATGTTTCGGTATTTCTACGTTTTGAAATCCGTTACTCTGTAAATGTTCTTGAAATTTTTGTTGTACTTCATATTCGCCGTGTACCAAAAATACTCCCTTAACTTTTTGAGCATTTTGGCAAGATAGAAAACGGAGCATTTCAGAATAATCGCCATGTGCTGAAAAGGCTTCTATACGTCTTACTTCTGCTTTTACTTGTTTTACATGACCAAAGATAGAAACTTCCTTATCTCCTCTTAATATTTTTGCACCTAAGGTGGTTGGAGCACAATAACCAACTCCCAATACAGTTGTTTTCGGATTTTCTATATTATTATATAAATGGTGCTTTACCCGTCCTGCTTCCATCATCCCCGATGCTGAAATAATAACACATGGGCGGTTATATTCATTCAGTTTTTTAGAATCTTCCACTGTACGGATATATTTCAAACGGTCGAATCCAAAAGGATCTGTAACAGTAAGCATATATTCAGCCATATCTTCATTAAAACATTCGGGATACTGCCTCATAATATCGGTTGCTGAAACACATAAAGGACTATCGACAAATACATCTACATCCGGCAATAGCTTTTCGTTCACTAACCTGTTCAAGCTATAGATAATTTCCTGAGCCCTGCCTATGGCAAAAGAAGGAATAATCAGCTTTCCTTTTTTCTTATTGCAGGTATCAATAACAGTCATCAACAGCCGCTGCTCCGAGTCGCCCATATTTTCGTGGAGTTTATCTCCGTATGTACTTTCCGTAATAATATAATCTGCCTGCGGAAAAGGCTGCGGCTCGCGTAATATACGTTTTTCATACCGTCCGATATCGCCTGTAAAGCATATTTTAGTAGTTTTACCGTTTTCGGTAATGCTCAAACTCACTGCCGAACTTCCCAAAATATGCCCTGTATCTGTAAAAGTTACCTCTACACCTTCATGGATGGGAAATTCCGTATCGTATGATATACTTACAAAATGCTTAAGCGACTTTTGGGCATCATCTTTGGTATAAATCGGTTCAACAGGGTCTAAACCTTTGGCTTTGCGTTTTTTGTTAAATGTTACCGTATCGCTTTCTTGTATTTTTCCTGCATCCAGCAACATTATAGAACATAATGCACGCGTAGGGTGCGTAGATAAAATACGTCCTTTAAATCCATTTTTAGAAATATAAGGAATTAAACCCGAATGGTCTATATGTGCATGGGATAAGACTAAATAATCTATTTCGGAAGGGTTAAAGCCCAGATTACGGTTATCGGCATCGGTCTCTAAACCTTTTCCTTGATACATTCCACAATCAAGCAATATTTTAAACCCATCGTTCAAAGTAATCAAATGCTTGCTTCCTGTTACTTCGCGTGTTGCTCCAAGAAATTGGATCTTCATTATCTATTATTTTTAGTTATGCTAATTTATTAAATAGAAAACCATTACACATGCACTGCTTCGCTATAAGCTACTGCAACGGCTTCCATCAAGGCTTCTGACATGGTTGGATGCGGATGTACCGCATTTAATATATCTTTGCCTGTTAATTTATTTTGCCGAACCACAACAGCTTCGGCTATCATTTCAGTTACATTATCGCCTACCATGTGGCAGCCCAGCATGAGGTCTGTATCTGCATCAAAAATCACTTTGATAAAACCATCCTTATTGCCTGCCGCTGTAGCTTTTCCCGATGCTGTAAAGGGAAATTTTCCTACTTTAATATTGCATCCGGCTTCCTTGCAGGCTTTTTCGGTCATACCTACAGAAGCTACTTCGGGAGAAGTATAAGTACATCCGGGTATATTGCTGTAATTCATTGCATGCGGTTTTTTACCTACGATAGCATCTACACATATCAAAGCTTCGTGCGAAGCTACGTGTGCCAAAGCTGGTCCATGAACCACATCGCCTATGGCATAAACCCCTTCTACATTGGTTTTGTAAAAATCGTCTACCACAATTTTGCCTTTTTCGGTTTTAATGCCGGTTTCTTCTAAGCCTATATTTTCGATATTGGTACTGATTCCTACTGCGGAAAGTACAATATCGGCTTCGATAATTTCTTCTCCTTTTTTGGTTTTTACAGTCGCTTTACATTTAGCTCCTTTTGTATCCACCGATTCTACTGAGGCATCTGTAAGTACTTTCATACCCATTTTGCGGAACGAACGCGATACTTGGGCAGAAACATCTTCGTCTTCGATAGGTAAAATATTAGGCATAAATTCTACTAAGGTAACCTGTGTTCCTATCGACTGATAGAAAAATGCAAATTCGCTTCCGATAGCTCCTGAACCCACCACTATCATGCTTTCAGGTTGCTTATCCAAAGTCATGGCTTTGCGGTAGCCGATTATTTTAATTCCGTCTTGGGGTAAATTGGGCAGCTCGCGCGAGCGTGCTCCGGTAGCAATGATAATATTATCTGCTTGGTATTCGGTTGCAGTTCCATCTTGGGCAGTTACGGCAACGGTTTTGCCGGGTTTTACTTTTGCCATACCCTGAATAACTTCTACGTTATTTTTCTTCAAAAGAAATTGTATGCCTTTATTCATAGTATCGGACACTCCGCGGCTGCGTTGTACCATAGCCGGCAAATCTGCTTTGACTTCTCCTTCTATTTTTACACCATATTCAGCAGCATGGGAAGCATATTTATAAGCTTGTGCGCTTTTTAGCAGTGCCTTGGTAGGAATACATCCCCAGTTTAAGCAAATTCCGCCTAATTCGGCTTTTTCAACAATGGCTGTTTTCATACCTAATTGTGCTGCTCTTATGGCTGCTACATATCCGCCGGGACCGCTCCCGATTACTATCATATCGTAAGTCATAAATATTTTATTTTTAGGATTATAATTAGATTAATAATGAACTATAAACGATGTATTTTACATCTTGTTCACTTGTTTACCGATGTTATGCCCAAATCGAATGATAGATAAAACCCCACAAGCTTCAAAAACCTGTGAGGTTCATTATAATTTATCTCTTTTATTTCATTCTCTACCTTGATTCGGCTCCATCAATTGACTGCAAAGATACGGAAATTGTCTATTAATTCTGTTTCTAAACAGAAAAAGATATAAAACAAAATGAGCTGTTCTAGTTTCATATAGAACAGCTCATTTTGGAGTAATAAAACCGCTATTATTCTGCTGATGCAGCTGCGGAACCACGTGTAGGTTTTACATAAACTACAAAGCTGGTTTTCACATCTAATAATTCAACATTAGCCATTGCCAAATCGCCTACTTTTTTACCTTGGGCAATATCCAATCCGGTAATATCCACATCAATTTGCTCTGGCATATTATTAGGTAAAGCTTTTACTTTTAATTTGCGAAGTCTTAAATCTAATTTTCCCCCTTTTAATACCCCTTCTGATACTCCTTTTACTTTTACAGGAACCGACATAACGATAGTTTTCTTATCGTCTAATTTTAAAAAGTCGGCATGTAAAATATTATCTGATACCGGATGGTATTGAATATCTTGCAACATTGTACGGTATACATTACCATCGATAGTAATATCTACAAAACAAACTTCTGGTGTAAATACAATTGATTTAAAACTTTTGGCATCAACCGAAAAGTGAATTTGATTTCCATCTCCATACATTACGCATGGTACAAGGTCTGTTTTTCTTAGAGATTTAGCATCCTTTTTCCCTACGTTCTCGCGAAGAGAACCGCTCATTGGTACTATTTTCATAAAATTTGTAATTAAAATTGATTAAATAAATTATTAAATAAATGCGTTACATTACGCATTATGCTTTAGGTTCTTTTTTCATCGAATCGTCGTATAAATCGGAAAGCGACTCATTGGTAGCTACACGCCGGATTACTTCTGCCAATAATGGAGCTGTGGATAATACTTTAATTTTCGAAGATGTTTTTTTCAAAGGAATAGTATCTGTAACAACCAATTCCAACAATCCTGAATTTTCTATATTTTCATAAGCTTTGCCGGTCAACAACGGGTGGGTTATCATACAGCGTACGCTGGCAGCTCCTTTTTCGAGCATTACTTCGGCAGCTTTACAAATGGTATTACCTGTATCGATAATATCGTCTAATAATATTACATGCTTGCCTTTTACCTCCCCTATCAATTGCAGACTTCCTACTTCATTTGGTTTGCTGCGTTGTTTATAGCAAATAGCAAAACCGGTTCCTAAAGCTTTGGCATAAGCACTTGCTCTGCGGGTACCACCTGTATCAGGCGAAGCAAAAATTAAATCTTCGGCAGGAATATTCAACCCTGTTGCATAGGGAATAAATACAGATGAACCAAATAAATGATCAACAGGAACATCAAAAAAACCTTGAATTTGGTCTGCATGCAAATCTATAGTTATCACACGGCTTACTCCTGCTGCGGTTAGCAGATTTGCAACCAATTTCGAACCGATAGAAACACGGGGTTTATCTTTTCTATCTTGACGGGCATAGCCAAAATAAGGAATCACTGCAATAATTTTACGAGCCGAAGCACGTTTAGCAGCATCTACCATCATTAATAACTCCAATAAATTATCAGCAGGGGCAAAAGTTGATTGCACTAAAAATACATCAGAACCCCTTACATTTTGTTCAAATGAAGGTTGCATTTCCCCATCAGAAAACTTTGTTAAACAACAATTTCCCAACGGCATACCATAATGTTCTGTTATTTTTTCTGCTAAATATTTAGAAGCTTCTCCCGAAAAAACATTTACTTGAGGCATATTCTTTGATTTTTTTTGCAAAAGTACGTCATATTTCCTATTTAATCAAACCTTATTGCAATAGTATTGGGAGATTGTGGAAAAATAATTTTAATACAATAAACTCTAGCATTAATAAAACGTTTTAGTTCTTAAATAACCAAGTGTACTTGTAAATAAGGCATTTTTATTAAAAAATGGTTTAGCGTATGGTACGAAAAGGCGTTTTGGTTTTAAAATGGTTCAGCGTACCCTACGAAAAGGCATTTTATTTTTAAAGCAGCTCAGCGTACCCTACAATAAGGCATTTTATTTTTAAAACAACTCAGCGTACCCTACAATAAGGCATTTTACTTTTAAAACAACTCAGCGTACCCTGCGATAAGGCATCTTATTTTTAAAATAGTTCAGCGTACCCTACGATAAGACAGTTTTACTTTTAAACGGCTCTGCATAGAGGCGATTCTGATAATCTATAAAACAAAGAGTTTCTGTCAAATGACAGAAACTCTTTGTTAAGAATACTCTATTTATGCGAGATTATTCAACAATCAATTTTTTAGTTACTTTTTCTGTGCCATTGCTAAATATTACAGAATAGAACCCTTTGGCAAAGCTGGTTGTATTAATTTCAAATACCATATTTTCACTTCTTTCATTAATAGAAGTGGTATAGGTAAGTTGTCCCAGATTATTGAAAATCTGCACATCGAATTGTTTCATTTGCGGATTGCTGATTTCTATACGGGCTTGGTTGGTTGCAGGATTCGGGAAAAAGTTTCCTACCTCGAAACCATTAGAGCTGCTTACATTAGAAATTCCGGTATATCTGTTAAGACCATAATCATAATATTTACCTTTATATATTTGGTAATATCCTTTAGGAGCCGTAATAGGTTTACGCATAACCTTATCGTTATTGGCTGTTGCCACAATATAATATTCTAAAGAATCTGAAGCTTGGGCTGTACTTCCGATAGTTCCTTTGTAAACATTATTACCTTGGCTGGCTAATGTAGTTTTAGTAAATGGAGCATTAGGATTATTTGATTTCACACGCCAATCGCAATATACTTCTTTAATGCCGTATCTTTTATTAATAGCAGTTGCTGCTATTTCATATCCATTATTGAAAGCGGTTACATCTGCATCAACCGGATTGTGCATAATTCTGATAGGATTTTCGGCAGGAATTTGCTTTGTAATACAATGTATAGCACCGCCTGATCCATCAAATGAACGTACATCAATTGGAATAATTTCATAACCAGGGTATCTCTTTTTAATTTCCTGAATAGCAATACTGTCAGGTTTAACAGCACCACTTGTTCCGTTATTAAATACCGGCTGAAGAATATAGTTATTTACAAAAGTATGGTTGGTATACGAACGTGTATAGCTTGAATTATAGTTTGATTGTGATGAAAAATTATTTCCGTTATCCATGGTAGGGAAAGGAATATATGATTTTTTGAAATGTGTACCATATGTAGTATATAAAGATGTAATAGTATCAACATTTTTTCTAGCAGTAGTATAATCTACCCAGCTAGAGTATTGATCAGGATATTTTGTAAAAACAAAATTACTTTCATCCCACATATCAGCATACAAATCAATATGTCCGGTACCTCCGTCATAACGGAGTTTAGGCAGCATCATTGGGGTTAAGTTAGTCAAATGATTTATACTATCATTCACTTGTTGGCGGGTTAAAGATGTTTTGGTCTTAAATGCATACGAATTTTTATTTGCAGGATCAGTCAGATAAAATTGTCCTTGTGTATCTTGGTTTGCTGCATATAGTGCATCAGAACTGAAAAATTTACCTACACCATCTACCAGTATATTACCTCCTTCGGTTTCGATACTTGTAGTATAAACAGGAATATTGGCTTGTTCTCCTAATTTTATCGGCAGCATATCATCTAAAGCTCTTCCCGGATAGTATTCAAAATCCAAGAAAGCCAAGCTATCTTTATCTCCATGATAAAATGCTACAGGACCGCAATCGCGATACCAGAATGAATTAACATAAGAAAAGAAGAAACGGTAATTGGTCAAAGGCTGACCTACTTTATTCATGTAATTTTTAATAATTGTAGTATCTTCCGGTTGGCAAAGGTTTATCCATACTTGAGCTCCTTTTTGAATTCCGGTAATTAAATCGGCAAAAACTTTTACATATCCCGTATTTGAACTCGGTGTATAAGGATAAGATATAATGCTGTCAAAATTATTATTATTGTCAAAGCCCAAATGTTCAAGCATAGGGTCAGCTTGTGAAGATTGATTATTTTTCATTACGCTGATGTAGGGCCAAGTAACTACAATAGCCTGAACTTCTTCCCACTCTCCCGGATACCACATATCGTTAGGCATTGTCAACGCCTGAGTAGATTTCTTTTCATTTACTCCAGCTGATACAGATTTTGTTTGATTATAAATCGCCTCCATACGCTCTTGAGAGGGTACACGAGGCTGATTTTTTCTAAAATAGGCATCACCCTCTTCTGGAGACATTGCTTCTACCTTACTTTTCAGCTTCTCCCTGCTAATGTTTTGTGCAGGACTTACACTTTGAGCCATACTACTGACTGCCCATACGAAAAAGGCAGATACGACTAATAATTTTTTACACATAAAATGTCATTTAAATTTTTAAGATGCAATGCAATATGTATCACATTGTGTTTATTTATAGGGTGCAAAAATACTATTTTTAGCTTGATAATACAAAAACTTTTATACTAAACAGCCTAATGTCTCAACCAACGCTAAATATTTCTCAAAAATATTACTCCTATTCCTGTTTTTGAAAAATAAATCGTACTTTTGCAGCTAGTTCTCAATAGCACAACCATAGATTTATTATGATTAATAGAAGATTTCTGCGAATCAAAGCGATGCAAGCCATATATGGTTTCTATCAAACAGGAAATGATAACCTGCCGATCGCCGAAAAAAACATGCTGGCAAGCATTGAAAAGTTCTACGACCTATACATCACTTTACTTTCTGCTTTGGTAGAAGTAGTTCATGAAGCACAAAGGCAGGCAGAAGAAGGAAAACAAAAATTATTGCCCACAGCAGATGATTTAAATCCGAACTTAAGACTGGTTAACAACCGTTTAGCAGCTCAATTACAAGAAAATATTGATTATAAAATCTGGACAGAAAAGCTTAAAATAAATTGGAGTTCATCCCGCGATATTTTCAGGAAGCTTTTCAACAAGATAAAACAAACATCTGATTATTCAGATTACATGAATAAAAATGTTGATAGTTATGAAAATGATAAAGCATTTCTCATCGATATTTTTAAAAATTATTTATGCGAAGATGAAGCCATTGTTTCATATTTTGAAGAATACAGCATTTTTTGGGCAGATGATTTTTATAATGCAGCCGGATTAATTTTTTATTTTTTAAAAGCATACACAAGTCAGGATTCCAAAGACAAACCATTTCCAACGTTATTTGAATCGCATAAAACGGCAGATGCAGAAAATGATGCAGAGTTTGTTACAATCCTGTTCCGCAAGAGTATTCTGCAGCAAGAATTTTTAGAAGAGCTTATTCAAAGTAATGCCACAAACTGGGAGTATGAACGTGTTGCTTTTATCGACAATATATTATTGAAAATGGCAATCGTTGAATTAATGGAATTTTCGCAGATTCCTATTAAAGTTACACTCAACGAATATATTGAAATAGCTAAAGATTTTAGTACAGAAAAAAGCAACGTATTTATAAACGGTATATTGGATAGTATTATCAAACTCCTTACGAATGAAGGAAAAATTAAAAAAATAGGAAGAGGTCTAATTCAATAATTACTATAGATTATGAAAAAATTAATTGCATTTATTACTATCGGCAGCTTCATTTTATTAAATGCATGTGGCAACCGCAATGCAGAAGCTCCAACAGATTTAATTAACAATCCAAATTCTGCTACAGGAAGACAGAATGATAACTTACCCAGAATGGAATTTACTACCAATATTCACGATTTTGGACGGGTAACCGAAGGAGAAAAATTGACTTATAGTTTTAAATTTAAAAATACAGGCAAAAGTAATTTGATTATAGTAAGTGCAGATGCTTCATGCGGATGCACCGTACCGGCATTTCCTACCAAACCTATTGCTCCCGGAGCAGAAGATTATATAACGGTTACTTTCAATTCCACCGGAAAATTAGGTTTTAATGACAAAACCGTTACAGTAGTCAGCAATTGCCAGCCAAACTCAACATTGCTAAGAATTAAAGCACAGGTAGACCCTGCTGCTGCACAAGAATAAAAACAAATATTATCTATTAACTTAAAAACAAAACAGAAATGAATTTAATCAGCATTTTATTAATGGCTCCTCAAGCAGGAGAGAAAGGCAGTGGATACCAATCTTTCATCATGATAGGTCTGCTTATCGTTGTTTTCTATTTCTTTATGATACGCCCTCAAATGAAACGCAGTAAAGAACAACGTAAGTTTATCGAAACTATGGAAAAGGGACAGCATGTTATTACCAATGGCGGAATACATGGTAAAATCGTAGAAATGCAAGAATCTACAGTTATTATTGAAACTGAAGGCGGCGGACGCTTGAAAATAGAAAAATCTTCTATTGTTATCGATCCTCGTGCAAACGCTGCAAATAAAAACTAAATATTACAGTTCCAAATCTGTATAAAGAAAGAAGTAAGGGCATCCTTACTTCTTTCTTTGCATTCATATAGCTGCATCTTAAAACTCATTAATGAATAAACAAATTCTACGTTTAGCCTTACCCAATATTATATCCAATATTTCTGTACCCTTATTAGGCATGGTTGATATTGCCATTATGGGACACATGGATTCCGAATCATATATAGGCGCTGTAGCTATAGGGGTTACTATTTTTAATTTCATATATTGGAACTTTGGTTTTTTACGCATGGGAACAAGCGGCTTTACTGCTCAAGCCTATGGTGCTAAAGATTTAAAAGAATCTGTAGCCGTACTTACCCGTTCTTTATCAGTAGCATTTATTATTGCCCTCTTACTCCTTTTACTGCAATCCCCTATTGGTAATTTATCTTTCCGTTTAATTGAAGGAGATGAAAAAGTAGAGGCTTTAGCTCTGCAGTATTTTTTAATCCGTATTTGGGCTGCTCCTGCAACCTTAGGCTTATATGCATTTAAAGGCTGGTTTATAGGGATGCAGAATTCCAAAACGCCTATGCTTATTGCCATAGTCAGTAATGTTATCAATATTATTCTAGGGCTATTTCTGGTATTTTATTTAAAGATGAATATTGCCGGCGTAGCTTGGGCTACTGTTACAGCGCAATACAGCGGGCTGTTATTAGCTATCATAATCTGGATAAAATATTATGGAAAACTCGCCCGGTATATTCACATTAAAGATAGCTTACAATTGAAATCCATGCTTCGGTTTTTTATTATAAATGGAGATATTTTTCTTCGGACAAGTTGTTTAGTCTTGGTCTTCACTTTTTTTACTTCCGTATCTGCCCGGTACGGCAATACCATTTTAGCGGTTAATGCTTTATTGATGCAGCTTTTCACCCTGTTTTCTTATATTATGGATGGTTTTGCATATGTAGGGGAATCATTAACGGGCAAATACATTGGTTCTCGAAATAAAACTATGCTGCAAAAAACAATCCGTTATTTATTTCTTTGGGGCATTGGGTTGTGTGTCTCTTTCATGCTGTTGTATAGCTTTGCCGGCAAAGAATTATTAGGGCTGTTTACCAATAAAATCCATATTATAAATGTGGCTCAAGATTACTTCCATTGGATACTCTTGGTTCCTTTGGCTGGTTTTGCAGCGTTTTTATGGGATGGTATTTTTATTGGAGCCACTGCCACGGCAGCCATGCGGAATGCTATGTTTATCGCCACTATTGTATTTTTTGCCATCTATTATGGTTTAAATCATATTATAGGAAATAATGCTTTATGGCTTGCATTTATATTTTACTTAGGTTTACGGGGTTTAATGCAAACTTTTTATGCCAACAAAGCCATTCTAAGAAAAATATAAATCACTTATTGTAAATAAATTAAGAAAATAAAATATAATAATCAAAATATTTTTTTATCGAAAGTTTGCCAAATAACACCAAACTTCTTACCTTTGCACTCGCTTTTGAGTAGTAGAAACTCAAGCAGGTCCCATAGCTCAGCTGGTTAGAGCACCTGACTCATAATCAGGGGGTCCTTGGTTCGAGCCCAAGTGGGACCACAAATTAAATGAAAAGCCTTGCAGTAATGTAAGGCTTTTTTACTAAGATACCGGTTTCATTTGGCTATCCTATATTTTTCCCATAACTTTGTTAACTATTAAACTATCTTATTTGCTGTCATCTATGAAACGTTTTCTATTCATCATATTAACTATAAGCACTTTGTTTTCATTAACTTGTTGTAAAGATAAGAAAAATGAAAATACACAAAATACTGCCGATAAGCTGGAGCAGCTGAATGCCCAAATAAACAAAGAACCCAAAAATGCAGGCTTGTATTATACCCGTGCCAACTATTATTTACAGGCAAATGAAATTATTAAAGCTTACGAAGATATTATGCAGGCGATCAAATTGGATGATAAAAAATCTAATTACTATGTAACCCAATCAAGCGTTTTTTTGGCTTTAGGAAAAGTACAGGATTGTAATAATGCACTGCAAAAAGCTATCGAATTGGATGCTAAAAACGAAGAAGCATTCCTAAAATTAGCCGAACTAAATTTGTATTTGAAAGATTATAACAGAACCTACGAAAATCTCAGTAAAGTAATCTCCATCAACGATTTGAATGCTAAAGCATATTATCTTAAAGGTTTCGCCAAAAAAGAGGAAGGGGACACTGCTAATGCGGTAAAGGCTTTTAGAAAATGTATTGATATTGAACCTGATTATTTTAAAGCTTATATGGAATTGGGCTATTTGTATTTATCTGTAAACAATAAATTGGCTGTAGATTATTTTAATAGTGCTTTAAATGTTAGTGCTCAAAATATTGATGCTTTGTATGCTTTAGGTATGTACTATTTGCAAAATGAACAAATACAGGATGCTCTTAAGGAATTCGAAGCTATTTTACGTATCAATCCTAATTATACAAATGCTCTATTCAATATCGGACTTATAAATAATGAGTATCTTAAAAATCACACCAAAGCTATAGAATATTTAGCTAAAGCCATTAAATTCGAGCCTACCTACGCCGAAGCTTATTACGAAACAGGTTTAGCATACGAAAGATTAAAAGATATTGATAATGCTAAAACGTTTTACCACTCGGCACTGGAACAAAAACCCAACTATCCTGAAGCAGAAGAAGCTCTTAAGCGCTTAGGAGGCAAACATTAAAAAGAAAGCCGGTTAATAAGAAACCGAAGCGAAATGCTATGTTGCGGTGAAAATTTGGTATATCCCTCCATTCCTGTTTTATAATAATAGCAAGTATAGACCAAATCGAAAGCTGCTGACTTAGAAAAATTAAATTCTAATCCGCCACTCAAAAATCCGCCGTAGCCTAAATAGCTTTCAACAACAGCAATGGCTTCCATTCCGGGAGTATAGGTTCGTCCTCCGTAGGGATTAATTATCGAATTTTGAAAGGAATTCCCAATATAAATTGTATTGTCTTTTAC
>JAVBQU010000170.1:0-9482 GCA_031548675.1 Bacteroidales bacterium | reverse complement strand
CTGATGTGACTCATTACATTGAAACGGGCATGGCTTTGGATGAGGAGGCTTATGAAAGGGCTACTTCGGTTTATCTGGTAGATAGAACCATTCCTATGCTGCCCGAAAGGCTTTCGAATCATATTTGTTCGCTTCGTCCGGATGAAGAGAAACTTTGTTATTCGGCGGTATTCGAATTAAACGCAAAGGCAGAAGTGTTAGATAGCTGGTTTGGAAGAACGATTATCTGCTCTAACCGCAGATTTAATTATGAAGAGGTGCAAACCATTATAGAAGCAGGGGAGGGGGAATATCAAAATGAAATTTTGGCGATGAATGCCTTAGCTCAAAAGTTGAGAGATAAACGTTTTAAAAACGGAGCTATCAATTTCGAATCGGTAGAAGTAAAATTTAAACTGGATGAAAACGCTAAACCTATCGGCGTATATGTAAAAGAACATAAGGAATCAAATCAACTGATAGAGGAATTTATGCTTTTGGCAAATAAATCGGTGGCGGAATTTGTAGGTAAACAAAGGGAAAATAATAAACATAAGACGTTTGTATATCGTATCCACGATGAACCCAGCCCTGATAAATTGAATAGCTTTGCCGAATTTGTCGCTAAGCTGGGATATAAAATCCAAACGGGCAGTAAGACCAAATTAGCCAAATCATTTAATCAGCTTTTCCAAGATATTTCGGGCAAAGGGGAAGAAACCATGATAGAAACTATTGCCATCCGTACTATGTCGAAAGCCATTTATTCTACACATAATATAGGGCATTATGGTTTGGGCTTTACCTATTATACGCATTTTACTTCGCCCATACGTCGCTATCCCGACATGATGGTGCATCGCTTGCTTACTCATTATTTGAATCATCAAAATTCGGTTGACCAAGAAGCCTATGAAGCTAAATGTAAGCATGCTTCGGAAATGGAGAAAAAAGCAGCTGAAGCTGAACGGATGTCGGTAAAATATAAACAGGCTGAATATTTGTTTGATAGAATCGGAAAGGAATTTGACGGCGTAATATCGGGCGTAAGCAAATGGGGCGTTTTTGTGGAGCTGAACGAAAGTAAATGCGAGGGTATGGTTTCGATGCGTACGATGGATGATGATTTTTATTATTTGGATGAAGAAAATTACCGTGTAATCGGACGACGTTACGGCAAAGAATACAAGTTGGGCGATAAAGTCCGCATACGAGTGCATCAAGTAGATTTGATGAAAAAACGGATGGATTTTATTTTTGTGTAAACTTTGTTTGAATGGTGCCTGATTATATAGAATAAAAGGAGCTGTTTAAAAGTCGGTCTTACCCCTAAATGGCTTCGCCGAGCTACGCTACGCTTCGGTTCCCCTAAAGGGGACTTTTGTAAAATGCACATAAACAACAGCTCCCTTATAACAGTTTATACCCACAGGCAAAGCTTGACAGGATAGACAGGATGAGGCATGACCTTATCCTAACAGAGATTATAATATTAAAATCGAAACCCAAAAGAGAGACGTAGGTAGCAATTGTATATTTTATTATTATAGACATCTATATCACGAAGTCCTAGCTTATAGTCACATTTTATCAGTACATGATGTTGGTTTGCAACAGGAATCTTAAAACCTATTCCTAAAGAGGGTCCATAATTTATATTTTTAATGGGAGCTTGCTTGTAGCCCGAATATCGACTGGTATCTTCACTTCCGTGAGTATTATAAGTTGTGTAAATTCCTTTCATTCTGGAATAAAATGCGGCTTCAACAAAAATACCTGCTTCGATAAAAGCGATAGAGTTTGCCATATTATAGCGAAGAATCAGAGGAATGGAAATATTATTAAAATGATATGTTACTTGGCTTGCTTTTTGTTCCGGACGCTTGGTATTTGTATATGCTTTAAAAATAGAAGTATGATTGTATTCCATACCAGATAGAATATTTATTGCTTCGCTAGGCTGAAATGCATAATTGATCCCTGCCCCAAAGCCTAATCTGCTTTCTGCGTTATAGAATCCGGTTGTAGTAGAATTCAATGAAAGGTTAAATTCGTAAAATGCTATTTTTCCTGTTCCCTTGCTATAAGAAAGGGAACTTAATAATATGCCTATAATGAAAATTAAATGCTTCATAAGTTTATTTTAATAAATTCAAATATATAGAATCTGTTTTGTTTAAAAACTACTTCTATGCAAAAGTAAACATACTTCTTAATTTTGCGAAATACTTTGTTTCATTTATTAAAATACAAGTGCAATGTTGATCTTATCTGATTCTATAGGCTTTCAAAAAAGAAAAATGAATACTTCAGAAATACAGCAAGTTGCAGATGTGTGTAAAACAAAAAAGAGAGAATATTCTCTCTTTTTTGTTTTACATTATAAATGTGAGTATTGTAAACAAATGTGATGATTCTTGATATTTAAAACCTCCGGTCTTTTCTGCCAAAATAGACAGGATGAGGCGAACTTCATCCTAACAAAGAACCTAATGTATTACTTTGATTTCTAAAATTATTTCTTGTAGGGAAATAATATCAATAGAAAAAATCCAACGGATTTTTATATCATTTTTATGTATGTAGTACATCAGCACGCGGTAGAATCATAAAAAGTATTTCCGTGGAGGTTCTGCAAACGCCAGAATCATAAAAAGTGTTCCGGTGGCGATTTTGCAAACGGCAGCAGTATTTTTAATAGTAAAAGCCCCATAATTATTAGATAAATTTGCATAAGCGAGAAACATTTGTGAAGCAAAATGGATTTTCGCCCCTGCATGTAAACATTTTGAGAATCGACGATTTGCAAAGAGGTACGATGAAGCAATCTTTAAGCAAGATTGCTTCATCGTACCTCTTCATAATGACGATATGATTTTAGATTTATCCGATTTCCCGAAGAAATCTAATATATACTTGCATCAACTTTGATTAAATTCTATTTTTCATTAAAAAGAAATTCAACCCTTCTGTTTTCCTGATGCTCTTCTTCGGTGCATTGCACTTTAGGCTTACACTTATTCAATAAGCGGGTAAAACCATAACCATGTGCTTTTATGCGACTGGGGTCTATGCCTTGCTCAATCATGTAATCCCGTACACTGTTAGCCCGTCTTTCCGATAGGCTTTGATTGTACTTGGCAGTACCGCGTGCATCGGTGTGGCCGTCTACCGAAATTTGAATATTCGGATTCTCGTTCAACATCGGAATAATGTTTCTGATTTCTATCTTGGCTTCGGTACGAAGATCGGATTTATCGAAATCGAACAATACTGTAGCAGACATTATTATTTTCTTTACAGGGCGTAATTGCATACCTGTGCTGTCTAGGTTCATCACTACATACGATGGTTGTAGTTTATCCGGTGCTGAAGGAATTTCTAAGTGCATGGTATCGGTAACATAGCCGGTTTTGGCAGCTGTGATGGTATAATTTGCCCCTGTTGCGATTGACGGGATGGCGAAATTTCCATTATTATCTGTTACAGCACTGTAATTTGCCCCATTATTACCCTGTACTTGGATATTAACATTGGGCAAAACTTTGTTTTGGCTGTTTTTAATCGTTCCGCTTACCCTGGGATGCAGAGGCATCAGTAATATCATGCTTTTTTGTTCAGGCGTTGTTGTAACCTGCGTACTGTAAATAGGGAATCCCATTTTGTTAATAGCTACATTATATGTATTATTGGGATATAAATCCAATGCCGTCATGTCTTTTTCCGAAGAATAAAAGGTTTGAGCATCCGTTTTAGGACAATTGGTACAATTAATGCTTACTTGAGTTAGAAGTGGTGTGCGGGTTAAGCTGTCGAGTACCCAAAGGCTGTAAGGATATTTTTCGGGCTTAGCCGGTTCTGCTGCCACTGTTTCAACTTTTTCTTTCTTCTCAATTTTTCCCAGCTTTATTCTCAATCCCACTTTTCCTCCCAGACCAAATAAGTTTACTTCATCGGTAGCCGAAGAATTTACATACCCATTGTACGCCAAATTATCGCCTACGTAGGCAGACGGCTGAATGGTTTTGCTTCCGTTTTCGGGTTCAATTAAATAACCTTCACTGGCTTTTGAACCATCTTTAATATCGGTTAAGCCGTAATCCAGATAAGCTCCCAGAGTAAGGTCGACCCGTTGGCTGAGCGAAAACAAAAAGCCCAGTTCGCCCGTAGCGGCAAAACCCGTTTTCAAATTCATGTCGCCCTTAAGTCCCGTTTTGGTACTGGTTCCATAGCCATGACTGCTTACATCGGGTCCGTTAGGGTCGGGTAAGGTCATATCGGGAGTAGGGTAGTAGGCAGAAACAGACAATTGGCTGTTGTTTTTTACTTCGTATTCTTGGCTGATAATAGGAATCTGCACTTTAGCTCCTATGCCGAAATACATGCCCACCTTTTCGGCAGCACCCCATTTGGTTTGATACATCAGCATCAAGGGAACTTCTAAAAAATATCCTTTTTGCGTCTCAGTCCAATTATCTAAGTTCAGCATCAGGTTATAATTCTTATAATCGTCGCCCAAAGGACCCGGATCATCATCGTGCATACCATTGAATAAGTAATGTGCGGGGTCGTTTTGCCATGAGTTGGAATAATCGCCTTTGCTGTTGTAATAAGAAAGACCAACACTTGTGCCTAATCCCCAATGCCTTGTAAAAAAATATTGCAGACCCAAACTTCCTCCGAAGCCCAATTGGGGTATGCTTTTATTATCATTGTCCAAGGTGTAGGAAAAATTATTGGCTCCCAAACTTCCCCCTACGGTTAGGTAGAGTCCTTTTTGTTGAGCTGCCGCCGAAAGTGTTACTAACACGACGATGGCTGATATTATTAATTTTTTCATATTCTAAATTTTAAACTTTCAAGGGCAAAACTGTTGAGTTGTTGAATTGTTGAGTTTTTTTGATGCTGAATTGTTTAAATAAACTCTAAACAGTTCAACGCTTCTACAACTCAACAATTCAGCAGTTCAACAAAAACATTAGGGTATGAGCATTTCCAACTGACAACCATTGGCATCAATTACCTTATCTACTGTATAGGTATAATCTACTCCTTTATTGGGCAGGGTAATATTGAATAAAGCCGAAGTGCCTGTGGTAGTTACTGAGCTTGTTCCGCTATCAGGAGACCAAGAATAGTATACGATAAAGTTAGGAGTTCCGCTGGTAACATCTATACGCAATTGTACTTGTTGAGTTCCATTATCACAAAATTCGGTAGTTCCGGCAACAATAGCCAAATTTACATCCGTTGGCGATTGTTTAACATCTACATTTTGAGTAGCAGTTCTCGAACATGCTTTCGTTCCTGTAGTTAAAGCATATACTACTTGAGCTAGTGCTGTAGGATTGGCTGCACCCCAAAGCACAGAATCTGCTGTTCCTATACCCGAACCTTGAAGTGTACCGCCTGTAAATGACCATTGATAGGTTACGCCGGCTTGTGAAGGAATTGAATAAGCTATAATATTGCTTGAACAACCGTTAGCAGGCAGACTTGATGTAATGGTTTGTGTTGTTGGAGCAGGGTTGATTTTTATGGTAAAGTTTTTTACCGAATCGGTCACAGTTATACAACCAGAAGCTGCAAGTACTGCTCTTACGAAGAATTGACGGTCTTGTGTGCTTGTGTTGCCTAAATTAAGAGCATAAGCTGTAGCAGCTGCCCCTTCAATAGTATCAGTAAAATTAACGTTGCTCGAGAATTGTAAAGTTGCACCGGAAGTGTAGCTGCTTATGTAATTTTCCAAGTTAATAGTAGTAGCATCACATACGCTGTCGCCGTTGGCAGTTGCAGTTAACACCAATTTAGGCATAGGATTGATAAGCAGTGTAAAGTTTTGTACACCTGCATTAACGCCTACACAATTGGTAGAATTCATTTTTGCTCTCACATAAATGGTTAAAGGACTTTGAGCTGTATTATTTTGTGTAAGCACATAAGCTGTAGCAGCCGTGCCGCTTAGAGGGCTTGTAAAAGCAGTGTCGCTAATTGAAAATTCTAATGTAGTTCCCGTTGCAGGGCTTACAGATGATATAAAGCTTTCCAAATTAATGGTGGTTCCATCACAAATCTCAGCAGTACCTGAAGTTGCAACCGTTGTTAATGTTAATGTCGGCATGGTATCTATGTGTACATTAAAAGGTAAAATTGAACTATAACATCCGATATTCGGATCTGTATTGGCTACTCTTGCATAATGCATGTAATTCCCTCCGTTAACGCCGCCAAGTATGGTAGCGTCATAACTTGCAGGGTTTGCAATAGCTGCAAAGTTTGCACTGTCGGTACTAAACTCTATCAACGGATTAACTCCGCCTGAAGTAAGAGATTGAACAGCATTTGTCAAATCTATCTTTATACCATAACAAGCTGTAAGGTTTTGTGTAGTAAATACAGGAAGAGGTTTCGCATTCAATACAAAAGAAAATGTATCATTTTCACAAGCCAAGCTATTATTCATGGTTACTTTTGCATAAATGGTCTGTGAATTTCCGTCTGGCAAAGTGAAGGTATAGTTAGGACCCGTGATAAGGCTGCTGAAATTCGGCTGAGTGCTGAATACCAATGTATAATTAGTATCAGCAAGGGCAGTGCCATTGGTATCAACCTCAGATACATATAGGCTTTTGAGGTTGAGCGGAACATGCTGGCAAACATTATAAATGTTGGGCACAGTATCAGGTGCTTTAGGCACTATAACAGGTAAATAATTCATTCTTACCGTTATAGAACGGACTTGCGCCATAGCGTTTCCTATGGTAAAACCCATGATAGCTATCAATAGCAGGGTTTTGAAAACATGAGTAGTCTTTAGATTTTTCATAATTGTATTTTTTTGAATGTCATAGAATTTTACTTTTATTAGTTGCATGATAAGAGCTTTATATTTTTATTAATTAATTTTCTTGTAGATTTCTATTTTAAGGATGTTGTAAAAACTTTTCCTGAATTCCTTTTATTCTCTATTAATTGATGATTACTTTTTGTGTGGTAATATGTCCGTTAGGTTCCGTAATTTTGAAAACATAGGTGGCAGAAGGTACATTCAAATAAAATTCCGTAATGCTTCCCGTAGCTGTTTTTTGGGTGATGAGTTTACCCAATTCATCAAAAATTTCTATCTTCGAACCTTCGGTTTTACTACCTGCCAAATCTAATAATACATTTATTCTTTCGTTTGATTTACCCGGATTCGGATATATCTTTACAACAGCTTTACTCACTTTTATCATAGTGTAAGGACAGCTCATTTGTTTGCTTCCATCAGCAAAAGTAACCTCTACAGCAAAAGTGCCTTGCATGTCTTTTTCAGAATAATATTGTGATTGCCCTTTATCATTAATCGGCATCACGCTGCCATCGATATATACCCTATACCATTGGTAGGCTTTTATTTCTCTTTTATTACCCAAAGAATCGCGGTTTGATACAAAAATCATATCATCCCATTTTTGCAAAACAACAATGCTGCTGGGTACAACGGTGGCTGCTTTGCTCATTTCTGTTCCGCAATCGCCTGTAACAGCAACCTCGTAAATACCAAAATCGGAAGAGTCGCTATCAGCTTTTTCATAAACAGCAGTAGTAGCTCCGGCAATAGGTGTACCATTTTTGTACCATTGGTAGCTAAGGTTTGCACCCTCGGCAGCCACTTCCAAATGAATTGCACCGCCTGTATTACAAAGCTCTATCCTTGAATTAAGGTGTTGGGTAATACGGGTAGTTTTGATAATGTCGATAGCAAAATCATAATCAGTATAATTTTCCGCATTTTCACGTTTGATATACAAATGTCCGGCGTACATTCCCGCTTCCACGCCCGAAGGAATAGCAATATGAATGCCGTTGCTGGGAAGTAATGCAAAATCGTTCATGTTGATAAATCCTGCTTCAAGAGCTTTTTGACCGAAAGTAACTTTATGGTATAAAGCGGCAGTCGAATCCTTATTTACACACAGAAGCATGGCTTCCGGTTCGCTTGCACAAATTTGTACGCGGTTTGTAAAAGAAATAGAACTATTCGGCAAAATGGTAATAGAAAAAGTATCGGCAATACCTATACAGGTTTTGTTAGCATAGGTATAATCAGGAACAGCCTCGTACAAAGCTTTTAAAGGAGTATTTCCCGTATTAACAGCTACAAACGAAGGTATTTGGTTATCGCCTGTTGCAGCTATACCCTCAAGTACATCCCCGCTTAAATAACGCCATGAATAATTAGCGTCTTGTGAATTTCCTGTAAAAATGTAAGTAGGCACAGTTTGTCCGTTGGTGTACACACGGTCTATTACATCCGACATTTTAGGAACCGGATTTACCGTCATCAGGAAGTTTTCGCCTGTACCGGCACAAGTCAGTCCATCAGCGGTGTAATAAGGTGTTACATGGTATATTGGAGACAAATATTGAATCCCCGTATTTTGTGCGGTAAATGCCGGAATTGAATCTACTCCGGATGTTTGAGTGAGACCAATTCCTATGTCCTGCCCAAGTATACGGTTCCATTTATAAACCGTTCCCGGCAGATTGCCTGTAAAATAATAAGCCGGAACTTGTTCACCGCTGCAATATACATGGTTTATGCCAAAGACATTAGGCGTAGGGACAACGCTTATGGATAAATAAGCTGTATCTTTTACCGTGCTTTGACCTGTTGCCGATACAATTAAACGGATATTGAAAGTTCCGCTTGTTGCATAGTTGTGTGTAGGATTTGCCGATGTAGAGGTTCCCCCATCGCCGAAGTCCCATAAATAGGTATAACTGCTGGGAATGCCCGTACCCGTGTAGGTAAATGAATTGCCCGAAGAGCATTGAATAGGGTTGTTTACAGCAATGCTTATGCCGCCGGAATTCTCTATCAATACTGTTTTAGTCAGCGATGCCTCACACCCTGCCTGACTTGTAGCTGTCAGCGTTACATTGTAAAAGCCCGGCGAACTGTAAGTATGGATTGGATTTTTAATGTTCGAAGTATTACCATCTCCAAAATTCCATACCCAACTGGTAACGCTGCCCGGTGCTATGCTCGAAGAATCGCTGAAATTAGCGGTCATAGGAGGCTGGCTATTTGTGCTTACACCAAAATTAACCGTGGGCTTCGGATTCATAATTAAATGGATTTGACGAACCCCTTGTCCGGAAACTATCTGCCCTGTGGTTAAAACCAAAAGCATGATAACCAATTTCACGGATAAACTATATGATTTAAATTTTTTCATAGGTCACTATGTATTTATTGCGATTATTCTGATTAATAATTAGTAGAACATCCGTTTCCATCAACTACTTTTGTAATGGTATAAGTAGCTGTTTCATTTGGAAGTACGATATATTCATAAGGAGGTGTATTAAAAGTCTCTATCACCTGCGTATTGCCGCTTCCGTAAATGAAGGTTACTGTCCATGGAGAAGCTCCCGTAAAACTGAATATCAACGGGAAGGTTTTGCCTTGGCAAATTTCAGGATTTGTGGTAAAAGTGGCATCCGGATTCGCTCTT
>JAVBQU010000098.1:0-12739 GCA_031548675.1 Bacteroidales bacterium | reverse complement strand
CTACTCCGCTAGGAGATATAGCTGAAATATCAGCTGCTAAAAAGCTATTTGGCGATCATGTTTATAAAATGAACATAAATTCGACCAAATCCATGACAGGACATTTATTAGGTGCTGCCGGAGCCATAGAAGCCATAGCCTCTATTCTAGCAGTACAAAATGATATTGTTCCTCCAACTATCAATCACTTTACTGATGATTCTGAGTTGGATAGCAAGATTAACTTTACATTTGGCAAAGCCCAAAAACGGACAGTTAATGTAGCTATTAGTAATACCTTTGGATTTGGCGGACATAATGCTTGTGTTGCTTTTAAAAAATTCGTAAAATAAATTGAACGTTTTTCGTTTTTTTAGAGCACATTTTTCTAAAGATAGGAAATTATATCTTTCCATAAAAAATATTCTCGGGTTTTATCCCGGGAATATTTTTCTTTATAAGTTAGCCCTTCTACATCGATCCGCTTCACAAACGAGCAATGGAAACATTCGTTTAAATAACGAGCGTTTAGAATATTTAGGCGATACGGTACTTAGTACTATTATTGCAGATATGCTATTTAAAATTTATTCGAGTAAGCCGGAAGGATTTCTGACCGAAATGCGTTCGAAAAGTGTAAGCAGGTCAAGTTTGAACAAGCTCTCCAAAAAATTAGGTATTGCTGAACTTATACGTAAAGATTCCCGAAGTTCTGCCATATTCCGCTCAATGGATGGCGATGCCCTCGAAGCTTTAATCGGAGCTATTTATTTGGATAAAGGTTATAATTTTACCAAGCATATCATAATCCGTAAAATTATCAATATTCATCTTGATTTGAATGAGTTGGAAAATTCGGATTGGAATTATAAGAGCAAACTTTTGGATTGGGGACAGCGAGAAAAACATTCTGTGGCTTTTGAAACTTTAAGTACAGAAGGAAACGGATATAAGAAGGTATATCTGGTTCAGGTTTTGGTTGATGGAAAGGCTATGCAGAAAGGGCAGGGGTATACCATAAAATCGGCAGAACAAACTGCTGCTGAAAATACCTATAAAGCTATTTTTGCCGAAAAATCCGACAATTTATAACGTATTGTAGTTTGGATAAAAATGAAGATTATAAATATTTTAGCCAAATATCGAAATGTAGACGAGTTAAGCGGTGTATCAAACCCTATCTTTTATCTTAAACCTGATAGTACGTTATTACTCAAAAATAGGGATTTTTATATTCCCGATTTTATAACAGAGCTACAGGCGGGAACGGCAATTGTGGTAAAAATAAACCGCTTAGGGAAAAATATTGCTGAACGCTTCGCTCATAAATATTACGAAGAGCTTGCTTTGGGAATTAGTTTTACCGCTTTAAATTTATTAGATGCAAATCAGCCTTGGGCATTGGCTACATCCTTTGATGGTTCTACTGTATTAGGAAATTTTCTTCACAAAAAAGAATTTGACTTATTCCCTTTTTCTTTTCAAATAAACGACAAAGAAATACCAACTTCGGGTATGGGAAGCATGAGTTTTACAATAGACCAAACAATAGCTTATATCTCACAATTTATGACCTTGAAAATAGGGGATCTTATCTACATGGAAATTCCGTGCGAAACAATTCATGTGCATAGAGAAGATAAGTTATCCGGCTTATTGAAAAATAAGGAGCTATTTCATTGTAAAATAAAATAATAGGGCTTCTTATTTAAACTTCTTTTTGAACTGAATCTTCTTCTGTTTCTTCTATTATTTTTGCTTTTTCTTTTTCCGCTAAACCTAAAAAACGAGCAACAAGAGGCACTGTTGAGCCTTGTACAAGGAGCGATATTATTGTAATAAAAAAGACTATATTAAATAGCAGCCGTGCATTTTCAATGCCGGAGGTAAGCAGATAAGTTGCAAAGATAATGGGGACGGCACCACGTAGTCCCACCCATGCAACAAAATGCTTGGCTTTTTTAGGCATGTTTGGAAATGGTAAAAGAGTTATAATAATAGATATAGGTCTGGAAAAAACAATCATAAATACCGCTATTAAAAAACCGAGTCCTGCAATAGGCAGTAGCTCTTTGGGATTTACCAATAACCCTAATGCTAAAAACATGACAATCTGAGCCAGCCAGGCAAATCCGTCAAAGAAATTTTTCATCGCTCGTTTATGAATAAATTTTTCATTTCCGACAATTAATCCGCCGATATATACAGACAGATATCCATTGCCTTTTACAACATCGGTAAAGCCAAAAATAATAAAAGCCATCGTTAACAGCAAAACAGGGTAGAGGGAGTGGTTATCCAAATTGATTTTTTTGATAATGTATACAGTAAGCTTTCCGAACCAATATCCGGCAAGAATTCCTATCAATAATTGATAAAAAAACATGCCGATAATAAACCAGATACTTGTTTCTGAACTTAAAGATTCTGTGCCTATCAACTGCATACAGATTATCATAAGCATATATGCAATAGGGTCGTTGCTGCCGCTTTCAAATTCGAGTAAGGGACGTAAATGATGCCTTAAACGCAAGCCTTTGGATCGTAAAATGGCAAATACAGATGCTGAATCGGTTGATGACATAACCGATGCTAATAGTAATGATTCAAAGATAGTTAGTGAAATATTTTGAAAGAATGTATTGGTAACCCAGTAAATAAAAATACCTGTAAATACAGCTGTAAGTAGTACGCCTAAGGTTGAAATAAGTATACCCGGTTTTACAATGGGGCGGATTTCTTCATATTTAGTATCCATGCCTCCTGAAAACAGGATGATGCTTAATGCCAGCATCCCGATAAATTTTGCTGTTGCGGAATTGTTAAAGGCTATGCCTCCAATACCATCAACTCCGGCAAGCATTCCTATACCTAAAAACAATAGCAAAACAGGAACGCCGAACCGGGCACTTGTCTTGCTTGCAATAATGCTGAAAAATAGTAAGATAGACCCAATCAACAAAATGTTTTCTAGTGAAATACTCATAGTTAATCGGTTTTATATGCAAATATAAAGATTTTGCATAGCATTGGGAGACTTTAAGTAAAGGAACTGATTTTATTTACTTAATTTTAATGGGATTTGGAACTTTGCGATTTAATAAAAGGAAAACTTAAAAAGATTTGAAAATTTGAGTTTGCTGATGAACCTAAGGTTTGATCTTTGAAAATATTGGTAAAACCATACGAATAACGGAATTTTATATCTATACCGCTTCCGCCTATGGCATCTGCTATGGAATAACCTACTTCTATGGGGAATGACCAGTCTACGGCTTTGACTTTACCATGTAGATTATCAATAACTGATATTTCATCGCCAATGCTGAGCGTACCTTTGGTAATTTGTTTGATTGAAGTTAGAAAGCTTATCTGCGGACCTGCGGAAACAAATATTTTTTTTGTGATTTTATATTGTACTAAAAGAGGAACATCTATATAATCTAAACGTAATTTTGTGGATGGGTTATTTAAGGATGGGATGTCTGCATTAAAGTTATTTACTTTAGAGGCTCCTTTCATGGATAAAGGTTTAAATTCCGGTGTGAGAGCCCATTTATCGTTTACTTTAATAAATGTGCCTAATCCAAAATTAAATCCTAACTCCATTTTTTGGGGAGTTATTCCGGGCAGATTGGTTAAATTAATACCTCCATCAATACTAAGGTGGAATTTTTCGGAAGCAACCCTGTCTCCAAATATAAGAACCAACAGGGCAGCCTGCCCTTGTACATACGCTTTTCCTCCTAAAAGAAACAAGAGAATAAGTGCGATTTTTCCTAAAGATTTCATACGTCTTTTCAGAGTTATATTAATTTACCTAGATAACCCTAAAAAGACACGATTGTTTAAAATTAAATAAAATAAAAGAGGCTATTTAAAATTAATAAATAGCCTCTTCGTATAGATATGAATGTTACTTTATTCGTTTATAGGTTTTATGTGCTTGATAAAGTAAGCAGGAAGTTCGGCTATAGCAACCCTGTCTTGCTCCATTGTATCGCGATGACGGACTGTAACAGTGTTATCTTCTATCGTTTGATTGTCTACAGTAATACAATAAGGTGTTCCAATAGCATCTTGACGACGATAACGACGGCCTACAGCGTCTTTTTCATCATATTGGCACATGTAATCATATTTCAATAAATCCATAATTTCCAATGCTTTTTCGGGCATTCCGTCTTTTTTTACCAAAGGTAATACGGCAATTTTTACGGGAGCTAAAAATGCAGGAATTCTCAATACAATACGCTCTGAACCATCGGCTAGTTTTTCTTCCTGATAAGCGGCACTTAGAATGGCTAAGAACGTTCTGTCTACCCCGATAGAAGTTTCTACAACATAGGGAACATAACTTTCATTTAGTTCGGGGTCGAAATAGGTGATTTTTTTACCGGAATGTTCCTGATGTGCTGATAAATCAAAATCGGTACGCGAATGTATGCCTTCTAATTCTTTAAATCCGAATGGGAAATCAAATTCTATATCGGTAGCCGCATTGGCATAATGGGCTAGTTTTTCATGGTCATGGTAGCGGTATTTATTTTCGGGAATGCCTAAGGATAAATGCCATTTTTTTCGTTTTTCTTTCCAGTATTCGAACCATTTGAGTTCTTCGCCGGGGCGGACAAAAAACTGCATTTCCATTTGTTCGAATTCTCGCATGCGGAAGATAAACTGACGGGCAACAATTTCGTTGCGGAATGCTTTTCCTATTTGGGCGATACCGAAAGGAATTTTCATTCTGCCTGTTTTTTGCACATTGAGGAAGTTTACAAAAATTCCCTGTGCTGTTTCTGGACGAAGATAAATCAAATTGGCATCGGCACTTACCGAACCCATTTGGGTGGAAAACATAAGGTTGAACTGGCGTACTTCTGTCCAGTTGCGGCTGCCCGAAACAGGGCATACGATTCCTAATTCTTCTATCAAAGCTTTAAGGTCTGCAAAATTTTCCTGAGTCAATGCCTCATTCATGCGTTTACTAATCTCATTTATCTTGGTTTGGTTCTCAAGTACGCGGGGATTAGTGGTAATGAATTGCTGTTTATCAAAAGTATCTCCAAAGCGTTTTTCGGCTTTCTCTACTTCTTTGTTGATTTTATCTTCAAGCTTTGCAATATGGTCTTCTATCAGTACATCGGCACGATAACGTTTTTTGGAGTCTTTGTTGTCTATCATCGGGTCGCTGAAAGCATCCACATGTCCCGAAGCTTTCCAAGTAGCAGGGTGCATAAAAATAGCGGCATCAATACCTACAATATTTTCGTGGTATTGCACCATACATTTCCACCAATAGTTTTTGATGTTATTCTTCAGCTCCACCCCATACTGACCGTAGTCGTAAACGGCTGCCAATCCATCGTAAATTTCGCTTGAAGGGAATATAAAACCATATTCTTTTGCATGCGAAATCAAACGTTTAAACATTTCTTCGTTATTTGCCATAGTATCTTTTCTGTCTAATTAAATTATAAATTTTTCTGATGTGTAATATAAAACTAGATGTGTAGATTTTGAATGAATTCTACCGATTTTGCAATATGCGGATACATCATTTCATCGTTTTCTACAAAGTTTACTTGTTTACGATAGTCTGTGATTATTTTTTCAAGAGCAGGCGAAGTTTTTGCCGGACGGCGGAATTCCAAGGCTTGCGCACCGTTAAAAAGTTCGATGGCTATAATACGCTCTACATTTTGTACTACACGGTAGCATTTTGTAGCGGCATTTGAGCCCATGCTTACATGGTCTTCTTGCCCTTGCGATGATTCGATAGAATCTACCGAAGCCGGCATACACAATTGTTTATTTTGACTGGCTATGGAAGCGGCTGTATATTGTGGAATCATAAAACCGCTGTTTAAGCCGGGTTTGGCAACTAAGAAATTGGGTAAATCTCTTTTCCCACCGATTAGCTGATAAATTCTACGCTCTGATATATTCCCTAATTCTGATAAAGCGATGGCTAAAAAATCGAGAACTAAAGCCAAAGGCTGTCCGTGAAAATTACCTGCTGAAATAACTAAATCTTCGTCGGGAAAAACAGTAGGATTATCGGTTACGCTGTTAATTTCGGTAGTTACAACCGAACATACATGTTTGATGGTATCTTTGGATGCTCCATGAACTTGGGGTACACAACGGAAAGAGTAGGGGTCTTGAACGTGCTGTTTTTTACGGGCTATAAGCTCACTTCCTTCAAGTAATGCTTTGATGTTTTTGGCTGTTTCCTGCTGTCCGCTGTGCGGGCGGATATCGTGGATTAAATGATGGTAAGGTTCTATTCTGCCATCAAAAGCATCTAACGAAATAGCACAAACGGCATCAGCCGAAGCAGAAAGCTGTCTGGCTTTGATGCAGCACCATACGGCATAGGCACTCATAAATTGGGTTCCGTTGAGCAATGCCAATCCTTCTTTGGATTGCAAAGTAATTTCATTCCACTTCATCAATTGGTTCACTTCTCCGGCAATTTTTCTGTTTCCGTTATGGTAAACTTCGCCTAAACCCAGCAGGGGCAGGCAGAGATGAGCCAGAGGGGCTAAGTCGCCTGAAGCTCCCAGCGAGCCTTGCTGATAAACGACGGGTAATATATTGTTATTGAAAAAATCGACCAAACGCCCTACGGTTACTAATTGAACGCCGGAATGCCCGTAAGAAAGGGATTGTATTTTGAGCAAAAGCATCAGTTTTACTATTGCTGACGGAACTTCGTCGCCTGTTCCGCAGGCATGAGACATCACTAAGTTTTTTTGCAACTGAGAAAGTTCATCTTTATTAATAGAGATATTGCACAAAGAACCAAATCCGGTTGTAATACCATAGATAGGTTCTTGCTGATTTTCCATTTTTTTATCTAAATAATCGCGGCATTTTTGGATTCGCTGCTTAGCGTTATCCGATAAGGCAATGGTTTGGTTATCTTTGATGATTTTTTCAATAATATCAATTGTAATGGGTTTTGCGGGGTCAATAACAAATGGATTCATTCGGACTTTATGGTTTGATTATGATTATTTAAAATAAGCGGTTTTAAGAAAGCAAAGTTACAGGATTTTTTTCAATGATTTATACAGAAAACGAAGTTATGTGGCGTAATGAATCTGATTTGCGTGTATGGGTATAAAGGATTTCTCATTCAATTTGAATATATCCCAAAGATTCCCGTAATTTGCTTCTTTGTTGTTCTGTGTTAACGAATAGGTCATATTTAAAACTTATCTACAACAGAAATGTTATTATACAATAACAAATTGTATAGGGAGGAATGCTGTTATGAAAACATTTTTGAGAATTATGCTTTTAGTATGCGTTAATTTTTGGACAGCATGCGCCCAAGAACCGGCAAAAGATACATCACATAATACAAATCTACCCAAATCGGATAAATATATGACTATAGATGATAGTAAATTAACTCCTGAAGAGAAAAACGTTATTTTACACAAAGGGACTGAAATGCCCTTTACCGGAAAATATTATAATTACCATGAAAAAGGAATTTATACCTGCAAGCGCTGTGGAGCTCCTTTGTATCGGTCTGATGATAAGTTTGATTCTAATTGCGGATGGCCTAGCTTTGATGATGAAATACCGGGAGCAGTAACCCGTACTTTGGATGCAGATGGTCGTCGTACGGAAATTACCTGTGCAAACTGCGGAGCTCATTTGGGTCATGTTTTTACGGGCGAACAATTTACGTCTAAAAATACCCGCCATTGCGTTAATTCCATTTCATTAAATTTTGTTCCTCAATCAGCCGAAAATACAGTAAAAAGAGATACAGCTTATTTTGCCGGAGGATGTTTTTGGGGTGTTGAGCATCTGCTTAAGCAACAAAAAGGGGTTTTGGAAACAACTGTAGGTTTTTCTGGCGGTTATATTAAAAATCCTTCGTATGAAGATGTGTGCTATAACAGCACAGGGCATGCCGAAGTGGTTCAGGTTATATTTAACAGCGGGCTGGTTAGCTACGAAACGCTTACCAAATTATTTTTTGAAATACACGACCCTACACAGGTTGACGGACAGGGTCCTGATTTGGGACCTCAATATCGTTCTGAAATTTTCTACACTTCGGAAGAGCAAAAAAAGATTGTTATCAAGTTGATAGGTATTCTAAAAGAGAAAGGATACGATGTTGTAACCAAAGTTACACCTTTCGAAGCATTTTATCCGGCAGAAGCGTATCATCAGGATTATTATACTAAAACGGGTAAGCATCCTTATTGCCATGTTTACACCAAAAGATTTTAGGGCTAAGTAAAATAGAAAACAAGATACGGGTAAAAAACAGCAATATACATAACTGCTAAGAGAAAAGGACGAAGCAGTCTGGTAATAATTACATAGATTAACTTCGTTGAACGGGTTGTTTCCGGCTTTGTACTTTGCAGTTTCAATTGACTAAAGAAAATACTACTTTCCGGAAATTTTTTTATTCATATTTTCTCTGGTTTTATAGTTTTGATTATTTATTTTAGCTTCGTCGGCTGGGCCGACGAAGCGTTTTTTTCTTAAATCATATCATCGGCCCGGCCGATAAAGCATTTTTATTTTTTTATGGGATTTCGGCCCGGCCGACGAGACGTTTTAATTTCCAAATGCCTTTTCGAACAGGCCGAAATAGTGTTTAGTTTTATTTGGGCTTTTCGGCCCGGCCGACGACTTGTTTTCTCTTTTACTTACCCCAATTACTTCTATCTAAGCTCCGCATTTGGATAGCTTCTGCTAAATGATGCGGTTCTATATTCGGGCTGTTGTCTAAATCGGCAATTGTACGGGCAACTTTTAAAATACGGTCGTAAGCTCTTGCCGAAAGGTCTAATTTCTCCATCGCATTTTTGAGCATATTACTGCTTTCTTCGTTTATATTGCAGACTTCACGCAGGAGTTTCGAACTCATTTGGGCGTTGCAGTGGATGTCTTTATGACTGGCAAAGCGTTGTTCCTGAATATTGCGCGCTTGTATCACTCTTTGTCGGATGGCTTCGCTTTTTTCTCCGGTTCGGGCAGACGATAAGTCTTTGAACGGAACGGGAACGACTTCTATATGAATGTCGATACGGTCTAACAACGGACCTGAAATTTTATTCAGATATTTTTGTACGAATCCGGGAGCACATACACAATCTTTTTCTGGATGATTGTAATATCCGCATGGACAGGGATTCATAGCTGCAATCAACATAAAACTTGAAGGGTATTCAATTGTTAATTTGGCACGGGATATAACAATACTCCGTTCTTCAATAGGCTGCCTCAAAACTTCCAAAACGCCCCGTTTAAATTCAGGCAGTTCATCTAAAAATAAAACTCCGTTGTGAGCCAAAGAAATTTCGCCCGGCTGGGGGATTCCTCCTCCACCGACTAAAGCTACATCGCTAATGGTGTGATGTGGAGAACGAAACGGACGTATTGAAATCAAAGAGGAATGCTTGCCCATTTTTCCGGCAACGGAATGTATTTTGGTTGTTTCTAATGCTTCGTGCAAGTTAAGAGGGGGCAGGATAGACGGCAGGCGTTTGGCCAGCATCGTTTTTCCGGAACCGGGAGCTCCTACCAAGATTACATTGTGTCCGCCTGCAGCAGCTATCTCCAATGCCCGTTCAATATTTTCTTGCCCTTTTACATCGGCAAAATCAAATTCATATCCACTCAGCTTGGAAAAAAATTCTTCCCTTGTATTGATGACTGTAGGTTCTATGTCTGCCGTACCTTTGAAGAAATCAATAACCTGTGTGATATGTTCTACTCCATAAACATCCAATTTATTGACAATAGCCGCTTCCATCACATTTTGCTTGGGCAGGATAATACCTTTAAATCCGTTTTTCTGTGCTTCGATGGCGATAGGTAAAGCTCCTTTTATGGGCATAAGGCTTCCGTCTAACGAAAGTTCTCCCATTATTACATATTTATCTATATCCACAGATGGAATCTGCTCCGATGCAGCCAAAATTCCAATTGCTATCGGTAAATCGTAAGAAGAGCCTTCTTTGCGGATATCTGCCGGAGCCATATTGATGAGAATACTTTTTCCGGGCAGTTTATAACCACTGTTACGCAAAGCGGCTTCTATGCGGTGTTGGCTTTCTTTTACCGCATTATCGGGCAATCCGACCATAAAAAAGCTTACACCTTGTTCTACACTTACTTCAACAGTTATGGTAAGGGCATTTACGCCATGAATAGCACTGCCATAGGTTTTAACGAGCATATCTATTATATTTTTAGAGGAATCAAAAGTAATTACTTTTCATGAAATTCCCAAAAATTTGTCTAAAAATAAAATGCATGCAGGGATTATACTCAAGATTTATATTCTTCTTTAGGATATTAATTATAAATTTCTTAACGGAAAAGCAAAACAGGTAAGACATTTTTTTTATCTTTGTAATTAGATAATTAGTTTGATAAAAATAATTTAGATTGTCTCTTTATTTATAGCAATATATTTTAGAACTTACTATTCAATATTATGAAAACCAAAGCTTATTATTACCTTATTCTAATATTTGTATTGATAATTACAAATTTATGCTTTTCTCAAGAAAAGAAGACTTATGCTTATTATGTCAACGCAGGGTACTCTGTATATCCTCGTGAAGATTCTTTTATAAAAAAAGAACTCTATAGAGAATGTATAAACAAAATGCCTGAAAGGTTACCCGGAGATACTTCTTATTATGAAAGATATGAAGTTTATTACAACTTAGCACTTTGCTACACAAAACTTGGAGAAATAGATTCTGCATTTTATTATTTGCGTCAGTTTGTTTTGATAAATCCGTACAAGAATGATTTTGTATATGTTCATTTGGGTTTCGACACTTTACATACCTATAAAAGCAGATGGGATGCAATTACTGATACCATTGAAAAAGAGTATTTGCAAAGGGATTCTATTACCCAAAACCAAGCATTAGCTGTAGAGCTTTTTCGTATGGGGATTTATGACCAACAATACAGGGGAATGTCCTATGTTTCAGTAAAAGGTACAAAATTTAATTGGGGACTACAAGCGAAGATAGATAAACAAAACATGAAAAAATTACGCAAAATTGTTAAGCAACACGGATGGCCTACCATTTCTAAAGTTGGAGTAGCAGCCAGTATGAATGCTTTTCTTATTTTACAACACGATTTTCCCATTCGCAAAAAATATTATAAGATTTATTCCGAAGCTTTCCGGCAAAAAGATGTTTTAAGCGGTTCGTATGCGATGTTAACAGATAGGTATCTATTGCAACATAAAAAGAAACAATTGTATGGTACACAATCTGTAAGGCATTTAATAAATGGAAAATGGGAAGAACAAACAACTTTATCACCAGTTGAAGATTTTAAAAATATAAATCAACGTAGGAAAGAAATGGGATATTCAACAACAATTGAAGAATATTGTAAAGAAAATAATATCCGCATACCCGAAGAGTATTATAATGAATAGCAATAATCTCAGTTCTATATAAGAATACGTTCTATCCGTAGGGTTTATATATTTATAGAAAAAACCTTTAGGTAATATATATTCGACCCTAAAAAGGGTCGTACAATCTAAATATATTCTGTTTCTATAAATATGCAATACCTCTGGCATTAATAAAAAAATGTACAAGAACTTATTGGTGGTTTCTTTCCCAGATATACGCCAAAACATGCTCTGCCAGTAAAGAATCGGACAAGCGTCCCAATCCGCCGTTTGCCATAAGGTAATCTTTCACTTCTTTCGCTTGCATACCATTTTCGTCGGCTATAAATTGAATACGGTCGTCCACATCTTTATCATTGATTTCGATACTGTCTTGCGAAGCAATTTTTTTCAGTATCAGCATTAATTTTACGCGTTGCAAGGCAGCTTGGCGTTCTTCTTCCGATGGATTTTCTTGTTCGGTTTCAGAATAATCCAGTTCATTTTCTATCAATAAAGGAGAAATATGGATAGTGGTTTGCTCAAGCAGTTTTTCCGAAATTTCATTCAAAATTTCTTCATCACCTGTAGCTTTCAACTCCAAATTTGTATAATCGGGCAAGTCGAATTTGGGTATTTCGATAAATCGGGCTTTGAAAGAGAAAGATTGATTACGTTGAAGTTCGGCTTCGTTTACTTCTATAGGCGAACCGGCTTCGAGTTCGTTTTCTTTCATTGCCCTCCGGCAAAAACGGGTGGAGCAAGCCGCCGCCAAATCATTTTTAAGCTCATTTTTAAAGGTCGATTCAATAATACCTGCCGGAACACTTCCCTGACGAAAGCCTTTTACCGGAATTTTGGCATAGCGTTTCAACAAATCATTATAATCCTCTTCAATTTCATGCCAGTCAAGCATAATTTCCAATTCTTTTTCAAATTCGTTGATAGGGTTGATGGTTGTGTTCATGGGTAATTTCGTATAAATTTAAAGTTTAAATCGGATTTTTTTATGCTTTCAAGGGCGGCACATCACTAGCTACTTCATAACCGAGACGATGTACAATTTTACGGATATAAGGGTCTATATGTTCGAAATAATTATACAGTCCTTTGCAGAGATAGTTTAGTCCGGCTTCGCCTTGCCGGGTTTTGAGCAAACGGTTTTTAGGACATTCGCCGGAGCAGGCAAACAAATAGCGGCATTCGCGGCATTTTACGGGTAAGGTAAAATCTTTGGCATAACCGAAATGTTCTTGTCCTTTCGACAAAGCCATGTCGATGAGTGGTGTTTCTTTAATATTTCCGAGTTTATATTCGGGATAAACATAGTGGTCGCAGGCA
>JAVBQU010000189.1:0-48889 GCA_031548675.1 Bacteroidales bacterium | reverse complement strand
ATTGTAGTTTTTTACTTTGATATTACATAGGCATTAAATTTAGTTGGTAATTTTGCAAAGATATAAAAAAAGCTACAATTAAGTAGCTTGAAAAAGTTAGTGTAAAATAATATATAGTTGCCTAAATTATAATCTTTTCTTGCCTTACAATATAAAATGATGTTGAAAAATATTCTTCGTAATCTATTAAATTTCTTGCATTTGGATTTAACTAAAAATCTGGAATATGATCGGCTTACCAAATTGATTATGAAGCAAGAAATTAATTCTGATTCCAATTGTATAGATATCGGGTGCCATAAAGGTGAAATTTTAAATATTATGTTGAAATTATCCCCGAATGGTAAGCATTATGCTTTTGAGCCTATTCCGTATTTATTTGATAATCTAAAAAACAATTACAATTCAAAAGCAATTATTTACCCCTATGCTTTATCAAACGAAAATGGTAAAACCACTTTTCAGCTTGTGAAAAATGCACCTGCTTATAGCGGGTTAAAACGTCGTAAATATAATATTGAAAATCCTGATATTGAAGAAATAGAGGTTGAAATAAAAACTTTGGACGATGTTATACAACCGGAAACGCCAATCCATTTTATAAAAATAGATGTTGAAGGAGGAGAGTTTAATGTGTTGAAAGGAGCAAGAAACTTATTAATCAAAAATAAACCCACTATAATTTTTGAATTCGGATTAGGAGCAGGCGATTATTATGGAACAACCCCTCAGGAATTATTTGTTTTTTTAAATTCAGATATTAATCTGAAAATAAATACTTTGAAATCGTTTTTAAGAAAGAAGAAGTCTTTGACAAAAGAATCTTTTATTGAAGCTTTCGATTCGAATAGCGAATATTATTTTATTGCTTATCCTTAATATTCATTTTTTCGATACATTGCCACAATTTTAAAGCTGCTGCATCCCACGAGAAATCGTTTTTTCTAATATTTCCTTTATCAATTAAATCTTTTCGCAATTCAGGATTGCTTACAATCTGCTGCATCGCTTGTGAAATTTCGTCTACCGAATAGGGATCTACCAACAGGGCTGCATCTTTTGCAATTTCAGGCATTGAGGTAACGTTAGAAGTAATTACAGGAATTCCGGTACTGAAAGCTTCTAAAATCGGGATGCCAAAACCTTCGAACAACGAAGCAAATACAAGTGCCCATGCTGATGCCATAATATCTTGTAATTCCATCGGGTTGAGCCTGCCTATAAAAATTACATCCTGTTTATACTGCATCGACTCATATGTATCTGTAATCTCTTGAGCTTTCCACATTTTAGTTCCAACTATCACCAACTTAGTTTGTGTAGTATCGTTTTGTTTGAATGAATCGAAAGCACGGAACAGGTTTGAAATATTCTTCCGCTGGTGTATAGAGCCTACAAAAATAAAATACGGTTTACCTTCACTTATGCGGTTACGTGTTTCTTGCTGTTTTTCTTCTGAAACAGGATGATAGTCTGCATTATACCCATTATAAACTACATCAATTTTATCTGCATCAATACCATAAGTCTGTATAATATCCTGCTTTGAAAATTCGGAAACGGTAGCTATTCTTTGTGCTTTTTGAGCATAGCGTCTGGGATAGTATGTACAATACTTACGCACCCATTTTTTTTCTATAAATTCCGGAAAATGTTCAAAATTCAAATCATGAATTACATTGAGTGTCGGTACATTAGTCCGCAAAGATGTCCAGCCATCAGGCGAAAGAAAAATATCGGCTTTGTATTTTTTGAGAATATGAGGAATAGTCCATTCAAAAAATAAATACCAAAGGATAGGATGACGGGATTGGGGATAGGCTACAACCGGTGTAATATTATCAGCAAAAATAAATTCGGAACTATATGGGCGGTCAAAAATAAAAATGAATTCATGCTCTGGGTGATTTTGTGTAATTCTCTTCAAACTTTCATAAGCGACCCATCCTATACCTTCTAATTTCCCTTTCAGTAAAAGTCTCGTATTTACAGCTATCCGCATCCCTCTTCATATATTAATTGAAATACAAAGATAAAGGTTATTTATATAATATACAAATACCTATACATTCAGTTGTTCTCGGAGAAACAACTTCATCAACAAGAAAATAGGGCAATAAAGAAATCTTTATTGCCCTATTTTCTTATCTGAAATGTACTTTTAAGGAAATGCCTTAATTATGAATTGCTGCTACTTTTTTTCCTTTGGCTTTTGTAATAGTTTTCAATTCTGCCTCTGATAATAAAGTATCTAACCGGATATATAAATCGCTTAATACATTCATATAATTGATAAAAGCATCATAAGGCGAATTATAAGGATTATAGTATTGGTACTTAGAACCTCCTGCAAACCATTTGGTATTCATGTAATAAAAATGGTCTGCTGCTTGTAAACGTCTCCAATCTGCAAGCAATTTTTCGTCTTGGCAAGTCTTAAGCTTCGATTCTATTTTATAGAGCATATCAAAAGCTTCGTGCTGCAAATCGTTACCAATCCAAGGAGTTAAATCACGTTCTTCGTCAGCCCATGAAATAGCATGCGGAACATACAGCGGTGCAACAGGAAGTGATTCTTTGATAATTTCGGAAGGTGTTTTAAAGCTTAAATCGGAATAATTAAAAACGCTTTGCGGTAAATAACGTAGAAATTCAAAAATACCACTTTCGGAAGGTTGCCGTTCTCCAAACACATCATAACTGAAAGAAAGATTTATACATTGTTCTTCTTCTGAAACATTATGAAGCCATGCCGCAAATTTATCGGAAGTGAGCGGATAAGCATCCCACGATTGATTGGAAAACCGCCATGCAAGGTCATCGCTCAACTGAAAATTACGAAGCAGCAGCGCAAAATCTTTATTATTTGCATTTGAATACACAAAGTTAGGGCTTTTCCAACCTAATACATGTTTGGCTCCTTCTGTAAGCTGGGCATCAAAACCTAAGCCGGAAAGGGTCTCCCCTATTTCATCGTTGTATATCAATTCTGTGTTACTAAACACTTTAGGTGTTTTTCCGAAAAGTTCTTTAATTCGTTTCTGATGATGTACAACCTGACGGGTAAATTCATCCTTATTTTTCAGCGAAGCTAAAGAATAATCATAAGTCGTACCCAAGAATTCTACAGAACCTGTTTTTGCTAATTGCTTAAAACTTTCTATTACTTCAGGGGTATAAGCTTCGAATTGATCTAAAGCTGATCCTGAAATAGCAAAACTTACCTTAAACGCTGAACCATATTCTTGAATAAGGCTTAATAAAATGCGGTTAGCAGGCAGGTAACACCGTTCTGCAATACGACGCATGATGTATTTATTCTGAAAATCATCATAATAATAATGATCTTTTGCTATATCGAAAAAACGATATGTCCTTAATCTATAAGGCTGATGTATTTGAAAACACAAACTAATTGATTTCATAGTACTAAGTTTTATGTGTTTATATTTATGTTAGATGTCGATTTAGTAATTATTGAAAAGACTATAAAGTTATCATTCATAGTTTTACCAAATCGTATACTTCTTTTACTTTTAGGGCTGCATTATCCCATTTCATGTTGTCTACTTCTTTTTTCCCTTTGGCAATAAATGTATTGGATAATGCCGGATAATGAAGTAAGCCGTATATTGCATCAGCCATTGCGTCTACATCCCAAAAATCAACTTTTAACGCATATTTTAGGACTTCGGAAACTCCGGATTGCTTTGATACAATAACCGGCACGTTGGAACGCATTGCTTCTAATGGGGATATTCCAAAAGGCTCTGATACTGATGGCATGACATACACATCGCTTTGGGCAAACATTTTATCTACATCATGCCCTTTTAGAAATCCGGTAAAATGGAATTTTTTTGAAATCCGCAGCTGTGCTGCACGCATTACCATTTTATGCAGCATATCGCCTGAACCTGCCATCACAAATCGTACATTATTATCGTATTGCAAAACTTTATGGGCTGCTTCTATAAAATAATCGGGACCTTTTTGATAAGTAACACGTCCTAAAAAAGTTACTATTTTTTCTTTAAATTGCTGCTCGGGATTTATTTCTGCTTTATCAATAGGTTCTACGGCATTATGTACCGTATGCACTTTATCGGGATTAATGCCGTAGCGGTCTATCACAATCTGGCGGGTAAAATTACTTACTGCAATAATTTTATCGGCTTGTTCCATACCGTATTTTTCGATGCCGTAAACAATCTCATTTACATGTTCGCCTGTCCTGTCAAATTCTGTTGCATGTACATGAATTACCAAAGGTTTACCACTTATTTGCTTAGCCGCTATACCTGCTTTGTAGGTAAGCCAATCATGGGCATGGATTACATCAAAAGTCTGGCTGCGAGCTAAAGATGCTGCTACTAAAGCATAACGTTCTACTTCTTCCATCAAATAAGATCCATAACCTCCGGAAAAAGTATAATTGCGCGAGTATAAACTTTGCCAATGTTCTGACCCTGCATGCTCGCACTGGGTTACCAAGTGATAATACTCATCAGGAGAACAATAGGGTATAATCTTTGAATTTATTTCGAAATAAGATAGATTTTTCCAATAATCTTTATAAATATCCTCCTGCATATCTACACTTACATCACTTGCGTTAATAAGTCTTACTGCTTCTTGGTTTTCATCACCATAAGCTTTGGGAACGACAAACAGAACCTCCACATCTTGTTTCATTAACCCTTTAGTTAATCCGAAACAAGCTGTTCCCAAACCTCCTGTGATATGAGGTGGAAATTCCCAGCCAAACATTAATACACGCATCTTTATATCTTGTTTATGTTAAATCGCATTTAATCGTTTATAACGTGATAACGCTTGAACGTTTTCGCGTTCATAATTCATAACTTATAGTTCATCATTTTCATATTTATCTGCAAGCCATTTCATTCTTAACACTTCGGCAACACTCCATGCCTGTGAAGGTGAACCGCCGGGTAAGTACGGGGGATTTCCATCATATACTTCTGATATAGAACACACACCATGTTCAGTCATAGCAGTCTCAAATCCTTCATATAAATTCTTGATAAATGCAACTCCGCTTTTCTTGTAAATTTTCAAATAAGCTTCTGCAAAATGCCCGATCAGCCAGGGCCAAACTGTTCCTTGGTGATATGCGGAATCACGTTCTTCCTGATTTCCATAATAATGTTCTTTATAATCAGGATGCGTAGGCGAAAGTGTCCGTAAACCTCTAGGGGTAAGCAGTTCTTTACGTACTTTTTCTACCACTAATTGCCTGATTTTTTCACTCAACGGAGAATAAGGAAGGGAAGCAGCAAAAATCATATTGGGTCTTATTGAAAAATCTTTATAATCATTGTAAACATAATCGGCTAACCACCCAAATTCTTTACACCAAAAAGTATTTTTAAATGCATTGGGAAAATCAGCAGCTATCGGTTCCCACTCCTCGATAAAGGCTTGGTCTTTAGCTAATTTTGCCATTTCTATGGAAAACATCATGGCATTATACCATAAAGCATTTATTTCAACCGGCATACCTATTCTGGGTGTAACCCCGTGTCCATTTACTACCGCATCCATCCATGTAAGAGCTTTCCCTGCTTGTCCGCCCCATACCAAACCTTCCGGCGTAATATGAATATTATAATGTGTTCCTTTTCGAACTCCATATAATACCATTTTCATTTTTTCGCCATACTCTTTCCAAATTTTATCTTTAGTGTTGGTATATTCGGCATACTGTTGTAATGCCCAAAAGAACCAAAGCGGTGCATCAATTGAATTAAATGCAGTGTCATCACCAGATCCGATATTAGGAAATAAAGGTCCGTTTAATTCTGAAATCATGGTATCTATCACGGCTTTACATTCATCATGCTGGCCTGTTACCAATGTAAGTCCGGGTAATGCGATAAAAGTATCACGTCCCCAACGTCCGAACCATGGATAACCTGCCATTACTTCGGTACGGTTTCCTGTCTTGATAATGAACTGATGGGCTGAATTCAACAAACAATTTTCATAATTGTTTCGAGGTGTACCCTTCCTCGTATTGGTTTCATATAAATCATTAAGATTATTTTCGTTAATTTCGCCCAAACCAGCAGTAAACACCACTGATTCTAAAGTACTTAATGTCAATTCAAATATACCCGGCGTATATAAATCTTCTATATAATCATAACCTCTTTCTTTTTCTTCTTGATATTCAATATTATAATTCCATTCAGGAATATGAGCATAGGTGTTTTGCTTAGAAAGCTGCATATATATAGGCGTATAGCCTCGATAGGGCTGCATTTTTACGCCTTGTCCTATGGATTCGAACGTAGTATTAAGGTATTCATTTGCTTTGCACAATCCATGTACATTGCGGAATGCCAAAAAGGGTTTAAGCTGGAGCCTAAGTATCGAAGAGGATTCTAAAACCATATATTTAATAAAAACACGGTCGGCTTGCGAATCAAACATAATTTGTTTGGATATCAAGCAATCGCCTATCCTGTATACTTGATTGGGAACCGGATCTATAGCTAGGTTTTGCAGATATTTATGTCCTTTTGGAAAATATACATCTCCGGCATATTTATGAAGTCCCAAATTAAAATTTTGGTTTTCATACTGAATAGTTTCATCTAAGGATGAGAGTAACACGTGGATATTATTATCCAATTGAGGCTGGGGTGTTACCAATAAGCCATGATATTTTCGGGTATTACAACCCACAATGGTTGTACTTGCATATGCACCCCGTTGGTTTACCCGCAGCAATTCGCGTTTGAGCGAGAAATTCAGGTTAACCAATTCATCCTTATTAAACTCTATATAACTCATAATTTTCAGTTTGTTATAATTCGATTATCAAGAAAAAAACATTCTTTGCATTCCTTGCTTTCAAACACGCGGTAAATTTACAATTATTTTATTGGGAAACCAAATTTATCTTCATAAAATTTATTTATGTTATAAAAGATATCACGCCTGATATCTACATTTTTTTATTAAAGAGAAATGCTGATTTTAATGATGTTTATTTTAATTAATAGTGAAGCAGCTGTAATGGAGTGTAGTTAGACACTTTCAATCTATTTGCTTATAGGGAAGATTACTTCGGCATTCCTCTTTGTGAAGACACTTTAGTTCCTATTTCTGAAATCTTTCGAAAAAGTCTATTTTACATAAATTCATCTTACAGCATCCATCTGATAATTTAACATATCAAATCCAACAGGAATCAAATCATTCTTTTTGAAAGAATCGGAATCTGTAAAATCTACATTTTTCCCATTTAGAATTGTATTAAAATAATCTTTCACAATCGCTTTCTCAGAGGGAATTTCGCCAAGAAAATATGTGTGGGATTCGGAGTAAGAAGTATAATTTTTTAAGATATCCGAGAAATTTACATAGGTGATATGATTGGCTAAAGGTAATTCCGGATTCTGTCCTAATAATGATTTATGCTCAATAAACAAATCCGCAATTTTCAACATTTTATCATTTTCATTAAAATTCAGATATACCCCTTTTTTTGCTTTTATTGCTAAAATATCAGTCCATAATTCATGGCCTCCATTTATGGCAGAAGGTGCATTTAAAACAATATTATCAAATACAGCAGGTTCTTCGAGGTGATTGATTATATAATGTGCATAATTTTTAGCAAACAGATTACCAAGGCTATGAAACATAATGGTAATATTATTCTGTTTCAATTGATTGTTGTTTTGAATATCATGTATGGTTGTAGTAAAAGCATCAAAAACAGTTGAAACATTCTTTTTCGATTGTTTATAATTACGAATGCCATTCCATTTTATCTCTTGAGCAGGCCATGCAAACAAAATCAAATTAACATCATACAAAGCAGATAACTGCCCAAAACGAAGTACCAAATCATCAATATTACTTCCATCTCCATGAACAAATACCAAGGTATTCCTATCTTTATAAATCCGGGCAATACCTTCTTGATAAGAGTTGATTTCCTTAATTGTATAATGTTTGTTACTATCCACACTAATATATAAATAACTAAATCTATTTTTTAAGGGACAGTTCTTCTGTTTTTTAATAGCCTCTTTATAATCATAGGTACATATGACAAGCATCTCATGGCTTTGAGCCTGCATTTTGATTATAATAAAATTACAAAACAGAATACATATAAGTGTGTATTTAAAAAAAGACATAGAAAAACGTATTTGATGGTTTCTATGTTTTCTTAACAACTTGTATCCTGATTTTGTTTACTACTTCAAGCTATCCCGTTTATCAATAAATTTAATAATTTTACGGGAGCCTTCTCGCATTTGCAAATTTTGAATGCTTTTGATATCAGTAATAATAATTTCGGGGCGAACCCGTAAGCTTGCATGCAGATAAGATTTAATAGATTGAGAAGCTTCTTCTTCAGGATTTTTTAGTGCAATATAAATAGTTAAGTCATCTGTTTCAAATTGATTGGAAGAAACTTCAACGACATAATCAGCTATTTCTGCTTTAGCATTTAAGATTTCGAATATCATGGGAGGGTAAAGCGAGGTCCCTTTTAGCTTTACCATTTGGCTTTTCCGTCCAAAAATGGGTGAAATGCGGATAGTATTCCTTCCGCAAAAACAAGGGTCAGGCATCACATAGCAAAGATCTCCTGTTTGATAGCGTAGCAAAGGCATTCCTTCAACTCCTAAAGTAGTGATAACTAATTCTCCGACTTCACCATTCGGCACAGCATTTCCATAATCATCCAAAACTTCTGCCAAAACCAATTCGGGATGAATATGCCCTCCCCTACCTTCTGAACACTCAGTAAAAGCAGTTTGCATTTCGCTTGAAGCATAGGTAGAAAAAATATCAATAGCCCATTTATCTTTGATACTTTTACCTATAATGTTCAGTTCCAAATTATCTTTTCTAACGTTTTCGCCTATACATAAAACTCGTTTTAAAGAAGATCTCCGATAATCAATATGATTTTGCTCGGCATATTCTATAAGCTTGATAATAAATGAAGGGACTGCAACTAAAGTAGTGGTTTGCATTCTAAAAATAGTATCCCATTGCATAGAGGGAACTCCAGGACCTGTTCGAATAACAGCAGCTCCGAGCATGTGTGCTCCTTGGTAATATGCCATGCCTGCCATAAATTGTTTATCTAAAGTAAGGGCAAGTTGAATAACATCATTATGATTAATCCCCATTTTAGTATAAGATAAATACTCATTGTAAGCCAAACGTTGCAAATCAGATTTAGTAAGAGCCACCACAACTGGTTTCCCTAAAGTTCCTGAAGTAGATACATATTCAACAATTTGGGTTCTATCTACACATAGAAAATCCCAATTTTGTAATTGTATATCCCGTTTGGTTGTAGGAGGTATTTGCTTAAGATCTGTAATGGTTCTTATCTTATGAATATCTATATTATTTTGACGAAAAAAATTCTGATAGAATTTAGATTCTTTCTCCAAATAATTCAAGAGTTCAATAAGTTTATTTGTTTGAAATTTCTCTATTTCAGCCTTATTTTGAAAATCTATATTTATATTATGTTGCATCATGCAATTTTTTGCTATTAAATAAAATTCTCACTCACTTTTTTTCTTTACATTTCTCTATCAACTCATCAATTTCTATTTTTTGTTTTTGGGTAGAAATTTCTTTCCCTAATGCCATTTGATAGTATTTTAATGCATCACTATACTGATTTTTCCGATAATATTTATCCCCGATAAATTTATAGGTATAATAATAATTCGGATTGTAAACTATTAATCGTTGAGCTTTTGCATCTATGTTATTTGTCCAATCATCAGTAAGTAAATGCTTATATTGAATAAACGATTCTAATTCATTGGAAATAAAATCTGTATCTGCAGCAATAGTAAGGTTTTCAATACTTACGCCTTTTTTAGTCGGTATATTGGGGGTGCTAAAAACAGAATCCAGATTATATGCTAAATACCTGCCTTCCTGAAGTGGAGCTGTAGAAATCCAAAAAGTTTTACTTGATGGATGGAATACTATGCTATGGTGTGCAATTAATTGATTTATTGACTTTTCATTTCCCAATCCAATATCTTTTCCTTCTTTGCCTTTGGTATCCCGCAAAAATACAACCATTTTTTCAGGTGTAAATTGGGATGTTGCCTTTACCCATTCCTCCATACGTTCATGGCGATAACCGGAAGCTGTTTTCTGACTTTCCACTGTTTGAGATAATTCTTTGGATTGAAAATGATTGGCACAAATTAAATAATCTTTTCCTGAATCAAAAACCACACATTTATCAGGCGTCTTTTCTATCACAATACTTTTATTATCTTTAGCAGAAGCTATAATAAATTGTTCGGAGACAAAAGTATGCCGTGTTTTGGCAATTTCAACAGCTTCCCGTATATTTTTAGCATATTGTAAAATTTCTCGGGCTACCATTGAAACCGGTTCTGCAGCATGAGTAGGAATGCTTGTTGGGGCTGCATTAAGCATTACAGCTAAACCTTGATTATTCATACCGGAAACCACTCCTGTCATTCCCCCCCAAGTAATTAATGCCATAGGATAACCTTTGTCCGGTTTCATAAACATAACGACTTTATTTTTGGCAAATTCATCGCCTACATAAAAATCGAAATTCCTTCCCACCAACAAAGTACTGTCTTGGGTTTTAGCATTCCATGTACTTAAAGCAGAGCATCCTACAAACCCCATTACCTGAACAGCGTGTCCGATATCATGGGCTGCATGGTAATTCATTATTCGTTGGTATGGAGAACCTATCCAAAAATAATCTCCTGTAACATAATGCGATATTGCATAAATTTCTTCCTTATTTTCTTCTGGAATGTATTTGCCTAAATTACGGTTAAATATTCCTACAAACATCCTGAGAAATTTCAGAGAAAATTTCGAAGGAATCATTGATTTGATTTGCTTGACGAATGCATCTTCCTGAAAATTAATTAATTCTTGAGAAAGTATTCCTATTTGGGTTCCTCGTTCTAACGGACTACCCGATATATACATTTCCCACAAATGATCTTGGTTTAGCAAAATCCAGGCATTATTGGCTTTGTAGAAATTTGTATCTACCTGAATTCGTTTTATATTTTCTAGCTTGGTATTTTGCGGAAGTGTAGGCAGGTAATAGCTTACTCTGATTAAAAATATAGTTAGAATAATCAGTAAAACAGCTATAACAGAAAGAATTATTTTGGTTCGTTTACGCATTTTGTATGTCTTGGAGCAAATTTTCAATATTGATAAATGATGAAACTGTATTCAAAGCCGTAATCATTACTCCATATACCCCATGTACATTTACATTTTGTCCAGTAAGATGCAAATTGGTAATTTTGGTTTGAGTAGGAAAGAATGTTTTAAAAGGTTCCTTACAATCTTTACTGATTCCATAAAAAGAACCTTCAGGAATTCCTGTATGATCACGATAGGTAAGTCCTGTAACAATGTGCATTTTATCTATAGCAGCACTAAATCCGGGCTGAATTTTTTCTACAGTGTTAACTATTTTTCCGGTATATTCCATTTTTAATTCTTCATACTCTGTACCTCTGCTTTTATTGATATAAAAAGTATTATAGGTATTGTGCCATTGCTCCCATATTTTAAAAGGCAAGCTGGTCATAATGCTTACAGAGTAAGTGCCTTTATTTTCCAAGGTAGGGAATATAATCACAACTCCCGGAAATTGATCTTTTACCACAGATTGATAAGACCATACATTATCAGACAAATAGTGATAGCGGTTATGATTATCTAACCCAAAAACAGGTTTTTTAAGTGTTACATTCAGTATGAGTGGAGCTATTGTATTTTCAAAACTTTTAAGCCTGTGATAAAAAGCATTCCGAAGCAGATTAGTTTCAATCATTTCAAAAGTTGTCACAGGATGTATGCCTGAAATAACATTATGAGCATGTAAGGTTTCTCCTTCCGATGTGATAATATCTTCTATTTTTCCATTCTTTTCAATCAGCCTGATAACTTCTTTCGATGTTTTTACCTCTCCTCCATTCTGTTTAATCACATCAACAAGTGCATGAGCTATTTGACTCCCACCTTGTGTTAATTTCCAAGCACTTTCGATATAACTATTTTGAATAAGTGCATGTATATAAAATGGAGTACGGTTTTTTACTCCTGTATAAAGGGGATTATTTCCTGCCAAAACATTCTGCAATCGATAATTGGTAGTTAACTTTTCTATTTCGGTAAATGTATCTAGTTCTATAACAGATAATTTATCTTCAAAACTTCCGTTAACCAGTTTATATAATGGAAATTTATCGCAAACCAACTTTAGCAAATCACAATATGCTACTATATTTTTATGTTCTTGCGGAAATTGCCTTGAAAGTGTACTTATAAAATTTTCATAACCTTGTGCATAGTAATAAATCGTATCATCTCCTTCAAAACTAATTCTATCAAAACCATTTATATCCATTTGTTTTAAAGATAGTTTCGGCAATATATCCAAATACTTAAAGATTTTATTCAAGGTTTGCCCTTCACTCATGCTGCCAATATAATGTACACCTGTTTCAAACAATCCGCCGTCTTTATGATACGATTGCAGACATCCTCCTATTTTTGGACTTTTTTCTAACACAGATACGCTATATCCATGTTTACTAAGTATTGCCCCTGATACAAGTCCGCCAAGCCCGCCGCCAATTATAATAAAATCGTATTTCATTCGGTTATTTTATATTTCAAATTTCAAGATTTATTTTCGACAGAACCCGTTTTCTTATCGCAATAAACACATAGGTTCACAGAGTTTTCAGTCTGCAAATTTCATGAATTAACACAATTGTTTTTTCATTTTCAAACTCTGTGAATCTTATAAACTTTTGAACATTCATGGTTCATCATTCATAACTCATCGTTAAACTTCCTCTTTTTCGCAAAACAATCATTTTATTAATGGCAGCATGTTTATTATCAATTTCCTCTACTGCAAATCCCAAATGGACAGCTTCTTCCATCAGCAAACCGGAAGAAAAGAAATTTAGTTTGTTGGCTGTTTTGTTAAACTTAAATATTTTGGTTGATAAAAATTCTGATATTCTATTGAACCTATGTTCTTTATTATTATCCTTATCTGCATCGCGGATAATAATAACTCCTCTTTCTGAAATTTTTTCGTTGAGTTTATACAATATTTCCCTCGTTTTTTCAAAAGATAGGTAATGCAATACATCACTGAGGATAAAGCAATCTGCCTGTGGAAATTCATATTGCATGATATCAGCGGTAATAAAGGAAATCCGTTCATTCTGCAAATACGGATTTTGAGCTGCATTTATTTTTTCTTCATCATAATCAATTCCCAATAAAATCCGTTGGTGAGAACGCATGGCAAGGGTATGAACCAAGAAACCATACCCGCATCCAGCATCGACAATTGTTCCTGATTTGGGTACAATATTTTCGAAAGCTTCATATGTTTTTTCCATTTTTACTTTGATCCGCAGATACCATTCCAACATCGGACTGTAGAACATATATCCATCCCTTAATTTCCGCATGCAATAACGAGCATTCGCATTTTGTTCTCCCAACACAGTATATTCTTTTTTATACCATTGCGAAATACTTTTAGCCCTTTCCTGATAGGTACTGCCAAAAATTTCATCATCAGGTTTTATACGGGGATATATTTTTAGAGTCATTTGACAAGGATACACCGCAATAATATCTTTAGGCAATGATTCATAATTATTTTGAATCATAATAGGTAAAACATCTATGCCCAATTGTTCTGTCAAAAAGAAAGCTCCTTTGTGAAAGCGGTTAATTTTGCGCCCATCAGAACGAGAACCTTCGGGAAATACCACAATAGAATAGCCCTCTTCTATTGTTTTTTGGTAATCTCCAAGGTGAGACTCTACACCTTCATCAATTGTAAAAAACCCTGCTGCACGTACAAAAGGTCCCATAATAGGCGAATTCCAAACCCAACGTTTAACCATAATTACAATTTTGGGATGTAATGACAGAATATGTAGTATATCCAGCATAGATTGATGATTTGCCACAATAATAGCTGGTTTGGAAAAGTCTTCATTTTGAAGGTTGGTTTTTATTTTTTTGATTACAAAACAACCATAAACCAATGAACGAACAAAGTAGCAAATGAGATAATGCAGCAAAAGTTTTCTTTTCTTTTTAGGGAATAGAAATAAAAACGGCAACATAACATTAATTATGATGCATCCTAAAAAGAAATATACAAATGTAAGAATGGCATTTATGAATGTAAGCAAGGTAATGGGAGCATGTTTTTTCGCTACCGGTTTTTTTATACACAAATCGAACAAATACGGCTGTAAAGTTTGTGAAATAAACAATACTGAAAAAATGCCTAGTACAGAAATAGTTGCCAAAGAATAAATAGCTGGATGCTTTGCAAAAATAAGCACTCCCAAACCTATCAATCCAGTAAGTCCCGAAATAAGGATACTCAAACGGATAGTGCTTGAATGACCTTCATTCCGGGTATATTCTTTCAATTTTCCATCCATGGTAAAAATGCAAAAATCATCACCAAGTCCGAAAATAAAAGTGGATAGGATAATATTGACTATATTGAATTTAATATCAAACAAAGCCATAAAACCCAATACCCAAATCCACGAAATAACCATAGGTATAAATGCAATCAGAGTCAATTCTATCCTCCCATACGATAAAAGAAGTGCCAGAAACACTAATACAGAAGTAAGGAAAGCTATTTTATTGAAATCATTACTAACCGTATTTATTAAAGATTGGGATAGAAAACGTTTATCAATAACTACTGTATTAGGGTCTTTATTAATAATTTCAATTAATGAAGACCGGTGATCAGGCGAAACCATAACTTGCGAAACCACTGTACTTAAGGTATCGCTTTCATATAAAAAATCTTTAGCAAAGGTTTTCAAAAGAAAATTATAATCGGCATCGGACAATATGGTTTGAGCTCCGTTTAAACTTTCAAAAAACCGATTAAAAGCCTGAGGATCCAAATCATGTTTTATAAATGTCTGAGTAATATTTCCTTTCAATTTTTCTTGCGATGGATTTGTCCAATATGCATTCCACATCGAAATCCGTTTTTGTTGAATGGATTTCGGAGGAATTGCTTTTACCACTCCCGAAAACCGGCAATCAAATCCTTTTTTAGAAAGGCTATCAGTTAAAAGCATCATTTTATAAGAGTTATACAAAGCCTCTTCAGCTGTATGCCCTTGGGTTATCATGAAGATATTACGGTCGCTTTGCGAAAGCTTGAAAAAATCCGATTCTACTTGTTTCATTTCAGGTGTCATGAAGTTGATTTTATCCAGATTATCTTCATATTGTACCTGAAAAGAGAAGTAAAATAAAATTGGGGTAAGTACCAAAATAATAATTAAAAATACCGGTTTTTTATCGAATGGATAACGGCTCAAGTTTTCCAATCCCTTTTTAATCCAGTTTGATTTGGAGCTTTCTTTTACTTTTCCTGCCAAGTGAGGCAAAAATATTAAAGAAAAAACAACAGCTCCAATCAGGCAAAAAGCAGCAAAAAGCCCAAAATCTTTCAATAAATCCGAATCGGTAAATGTTAAGCAGAAGAAACCTCCAATAGTTGTCAAACTTCCTATGGTCATCGGAAATACCATGCTTTTGATAGTTCCCGGAATATCTTTATTATGAATATAATGTGTGAAAAAATGGATAGGATAATTAACCGCTACTCCCAAAATTACCGCACCTGTTCCAATGGCTATCAACGAGATAGAATTTTTGAAAAGACTGATCATAGCCAAAGAAAAAAGCAAACCAAAGCCCACTGTTACCAAGATAAGCAAGGGCAAACGTTTTTTGCGAAAAACCGACAAAAGCAAAAGCAAAAGCATAATTGAAGCCACGAAAAGCGTGATATAAGTGTCTTTCTGTATCTGCTCAGCATTGCCCACTGAAACAGCTATGCTACCAAAATATTGAACATGATAGTTTTGAGCTGCCGGAGTAATTTTAAATTCATCAATAATTTTATTTATCTCTTTGACCAACTTACGGTTATGTGCCGTTTCATTAGCCCCATATTGGGGATAAAGCAGAAGAATAATATTTTTCCCATCTTTCGAAAACAGATAATTATCAATCACTTCGAATTGAGCCGATGCTTGTAGCTCTCTTAATTTCTCCAAATGTGGAAGGCTTAAAGCTACTGGATCATTCTGAAATCCCTGTCGAATCATCATGCTTCCGGGGGTTCCCATCATGCGCACATAGGTGCCGATAGTAGAGTCGAGTTTAGCAGGATTTAAAGCCCTATTTATGGTTTGATTCCAATGATTTTCTTCTATAAAATCAGGCACATTTTGAGTAATAAGGCCATATACTTCCAGAAATTCATCGGTTTCTATTTTGCCACGTACTTCTTTCAAATAATCCTTACAGGCAGAATCCAACTTCTGTTTAAATATATCGGCAAGCAGCATCAGCGAATCACGTTCGGAATTTTCATTTCCGTAAATCCGCATTACCAGTTTATCGGTAGATTTTGAATGCTGAAGCAGGGTATTAAGTTTTTCTGCATTCTTATCAAAATTCAATAATCTGGATATGTCTTCTTCAAAGCTAATACGGGAAGCAAGTAATCCACAAACTGCTATAAACAAACCTAAAATAATCCAATAGACTTTTTTATGGTTGGAAAAGTAAGTATATATATTGACAAAAAGTTTTTCCATTATTTTCAATTCAAAATGCAACGTTCAGAATATAATTTCCAATTATCTAAACCTATTTTCTGAAAGCTTTCAGTAATGAGTAACTTAATCCCCAAAAGAAAAATCCGGCAAGGCTTGCAAAAACACAGCTTCCTACAATATACTGTAGAAACATATTCCCTATGCTTTCAAAAGTAATATCCGGACTGTATGAGATGATTTCGCCGGAACCTAACAAAAAACTTCCAACCCAAAGGCTCATAAATATAATAAGTGGAATCATCGGCGGAATACTGATATTAGATGCTATGAGTACCAAAGCTTTATTCAATTTGAGTGGAATTGCCAAGGCAAAAGCAATCAACATTTGAAAACCCCAAACAGGAATGATACCCATAAAAATGCCAAATCCAATGCTTGCCGATTTTCTGAAATTACTTTCACAGGGATTTAACAACAGCTCTTTCCAAGATTTTTGTTTAAACCGCAAGAAAAACAAACGAGGCAGAAAAAACAAATACGCTAGTAATACTAAAAATGTATTCAGTACGCTAATCCTAAAAAAATCTTTAAACGGACGAAAGTGAGAAACCCGTTCATCACCTTGCATATAGCGTACTTCTACTGGAACAGATTTTATGGGAACGTTATCCCATGCTAAACGTACAATGGATTCTATTTCAAATTCAAATTTAGATGTAAAAAAATATTTGTTAGAAAGATTTTTTAAAGGATATAAGCGGAATCCTGATTGCGTGTCGTTATTTCTAATTCCTGTTTCGACCCAAAACCAAAAATTGGAGAACTTACGCCCGAAATTACTTTTGAGAGGGATCCCTTCTTGATTCATATTACGCTCACCTATTATCAGGCAATTGCCGGTTTGTTCAAGCATTTCGATAAAACGGGGAATATTCTCGGGATTATGTTGATTGTCAGAATCAAGTGTAACAGCATATTCAAAACCCATTTCACAGGCTTTTTTAAAACCTTGCTGTAAAGCATAACCTTTTCCTTTATTCGGCATATATGATACTAAAGTTATATTTAGAAAAGCCGGTAGAATTTCTCCTGTAGTATCGGTAGAACCATCATTTACTACAATTACAGGCAATTGCTGCTGCAACGAACGTTCAATAACCAATGATAATGTTTTGGCATTATTATATGTGGGGATTATGATACAAATATTACGAGATATCATGCTTTCTACAGGATCTATCTAAATGTTCGTTGTTTTAAATCTAAGAAGCTTGCAAAGGTACTTAAAAAGAAGTGAAAACATAAGCTCTGAAGTGCATTTCAATTTGTCCTTTTAATAAAGTAATAGCAAATAGATTTTATTTTACAGAACTTGCTCTTGTCAGAATTGTTATTCTCAATCTCGCATTTTTCGATTCTCAAATGCTACACTATCTATGACAAATATATATAACTTACTGATTAATAGTATTTATTCCTTTTATTTTAATTTGTAATTGCTTTTTTATCTATATTCCTCAATCTACAGAATACAAATTATTTATTACCAATCAAATAATAACAAAGACTATAGTTAATTATGCCAATACTGTAAATATTCCATTCATTTTCAAAAATTCTACTTTTTGCTCATCAAAAATAGAAGCAGATAATTCAACCTCTATTTCAGTTTTATACTTGTAACGTATTTCGAAATTCAGATCATTTGTTTCAAATGGATTGATAAATTTTAAAAATTTAATCTGTTTAGCGTCTGATAATCTATATAATTTCCCTAACGTTTGCTCTGCCAGTTCGCGTACCATTTGTATTTGACACACACCCGGCACAAGCGGTTGTTCAGGGAAATGTCCTTCAAAAATACGATGTTTGGGATTCAACAAAACTTTTGCACTAATTTTATTTTCAGCTATTTCTATACTTTTTACAAAATAAAATCCTTGCGTACTCAAATTCATAATTCAAGTGGTTTTAGGTTTATATTCATTGAAAAATTCAATTGTTCCAATCGTATCTCTATCATTCTTTTATTGTTATCATACAAATAATCAACGGTAAACAAATATTTCTCTTTGCTTTTGTACATTTCTTTCTTTAAAATTGAATTTTGTGAATAATAAAATACCGTATCTTTTTTCAATACCGGAATTGTTTCTAACAGCAAACTGTCCTGCATTTGCCCTTTTTTGGGTTTATTTCTGGGCAAGCCCACCAATACCGACAGATCTTTTTGAAAAAACTGCAAGATCATTTTTTTATTTAGTTCTTTGATACAATATATGATCTCATACGAATCCGTAGAAATATACATATCCAACAGTTTAGGACCGGCCAAAGTAGTAAATAAAACCCTATATTTTTCATCACTTTCTTTCTGGAAAGCCATTACTCCGGTCAATTGTTTACCATAAGTTTTGATAGCTGCATTAAAAAACTGTGTTTCGCTCTCAGCTCCCGCTGAATCAATTTGACAGTAAATCTTTACAGGCAGCAGAATTCCAAAACAAAACCACAAACTAACGTATCGCAAAAATTTCATCTTTCAAAGTTGAGTTAGTTACTATATCTTTGAAATACATGGTTGAAATATCTCCTGAAACCTCATTCATTACTATACTTTCAATCAAAAAAGTTTTTTTATTTACATTCAATAGCAAATGTTTGTAATAGGCTTTCAATTCTTTGGATGAGGGAACAGCTTTTATTTGATAATAGGCTTTATTTTCCAGGATGTCAAATGTAAAATCTTTTGAGTCAAATATCTTACCGTTAATACTATTGAATGTAATTTGACTGATTTGTTTAAAAAGTTTGTTGCTTGAGGTTGATATAGTGGTTACAGGTTTATCGCCATCTTTTATACTTATCTTATCCCCATTGAGTGCAAATACAAAAAGATTAGGCTTGAGATATTCTATTTTCAGCTTGCTGTCATTCCTGAAATACATTTTCCCGTTTGATTCCAAGGTTTGTTTCATCAAACTGATTTTTTTCACCTGTGTAAATTTACATTCCTGACTTGTAATAGCTTTGCACGATTTTTGATAGTTTTCTATAAATATTTTTTTATCAACCACTGGTTTATAATCTTGTTGTGCAAAAACGCTATAAGTTGAAAATATAAGGAATATGTAAAACGTGATTTTTTTCATATCAAAATGGAAATTGAATTATCTTTCAAAATTATCGAAATAATATTATTTGAACAATTTATTTATTGCTGGAGAACAAACAGACATAAATTATATTTAGAATTGTTTTTTCTTTCATTACTTAAATCATAAGACAGTAAAACAACTATTGGATATTTTGTAAATCTTGTATTTGAGTAAATTCAAATCCCTTGGTTCTTATTACTTCAATTAAATCAAATAAAATATCTAAAGTGATATTTTGCCTATCATGCAATAAAATAATATCTCGTGCTTTTATTTTTTTTAAAATCCGTTTTTTCAGTTTCTCCGAATTCTTCATTTGTGTATCCAATGACCGTAATGACCATCCTAAAGTCTTCAATCCCATTTGATTAACCACATAAGCTATAACCGGATTGCTTACACCAAACGGCGGACGAAACCACTCGGGGCGTTTCCCTGTTATTTCTTCAATTGCATTCAAACTTTCTGCTAATTCTTTTTGCACATATTTTATTGAACCACAGGTAAATAAAATAGAATGATTTTGTGTATGTGTTCCTATCAAATGTCCTTCTTCGTACATGCGTTTCAGGATATGTGGATAATGTTTTGCCGTATTTCCAATAACAAAAAAGACAGCTTGCACTTGAGCGACTTTTAACATGTCTAATATTTTTCCGGTATGTTCACTCAACCCATCATCAAACGAAAGTAAAATTTTATTTGAGCGCTTTGGCAAACGGCAAATCGTACGCAAAAAAAGTTTTAACCTTAAATCAAAAAGTCCCCATACAAAAAAACCAAATAATAATAACCCAAAAATCCCCCAACCATACATCCCTGTAAAAAATGTCCATATTATTAATAAAGAAATACATAAAAAATATAATTGTTGAATATAATATATGACCTTTTGCATATTCATAGGCTTATCTTCCAATTACTAAAACACAACTCAAACCGTTTTTCGATTGTGTATAAATCAGCATATTATCAATTTTATCAGAAGAAATATTTAAAGTTTTAGGATTCAGATTGCGTTGCAAACAATCTGTTGCCAACCAAAGCCCGAATGCCATAGCCGAAGGATAAGTTCCTGACAATCTTTTAAAAAGGATAACTTCTTGTAAATGAGCATCTCTCAAATCTTGTAATTGTGAATAAGTTTGATTTTCGTTTTCTCCACTTAATATAAAAGAAATATTGTTTCTACCTATCAAATCCTGCAATAAATTATCTTCTTTATCAATACGTTGAATAGAAAAATGTTTAATTTCAAGAGTTGTATCATTTGATTTATCTGATACAAGAAAAAAACTGCTTCCTTCACCCAAAACAGCAAGCTTATTGGGCTTGGCAATTTTTTCTAAAATATCAGTCAATTCAAAAGTAAGTTCATCGATACCTCCCACCAAAACGTTTTGCAAAGCATCATCATCCATTGCAATCAAAGCATCATCCAATGCTAACTCAAAAGCAAAATCATTATCAGTCAGTGTATTATTATAACCCCTGCACGACAGTTGCAAAGCTATTTGGGCAGCAATGGTATTATGGGTAGATTGGATGAATACAGCAGGGCTTGCTTCCTGATTTTGCAAACCAAATATTTTATTTAGAAAAGTATATGTACTTTCTATACAACCCCATCCGGTTCCACAAACAATAGCATCCGGCTTCTCAATACCGGAATTTTTCAAACATTGCAAAGCTGCCGATAGACCCATCCGTTGGATACGGCTCATGCGACGTAACATTTTAGCATCTATAAATATTTTATAATCAGGATCTATGCATGACAAAACTCCATTTTTCGGAATATGGATATTTTGATTCCATTCACTTTCTGCAAATGTATTTTGTGCAGAAATACAAGAATTTGCTGATATATATTTCATTTAAGTATTTCGTGAATTATGAGCAATGAGATGTGAAAAAAATCTGTTTTGTGATTTCACATCTTCTATATTTTTACATTTTCAATGTTTCAAAATAATGCTACTGCAATTTCCTCCAAAACCAAAGGAATTGGACAACACATATTCAATTTTTTTATGTTCTAATTTAGTTTGCGGAATAATTCCTGTAGATTCTATAGGCGTTTCAAATCTTAAATTGGGAAATACCACCTGTTCGCGTATAGCCAATGTGCAAAATACCAGTTCTACACTGCCCGATGCTCCCAAAAGATGCCCTGTATAAGCCTTCGTTGAACTTAATGCCGGATAATCATTGCCAAATACACGGCGGATAGCTATTGCTTCTGATTGATCGTTATTTGATGTTCCGGTTCCGTGCAGATTCAAATAATCTATGTCTGAAGTTTGTAATCCTGCTTTTGCCAAAGCTTGTTTCATCGCCAAAAAAGACCCTTCTCCATTGTCTGAAGAAGCCGTTGCGTGGAATGCATCGTTGGTATTGCTGTATCCTACCAATTCGCACAAAGGGTTAAGGTTGTAGTTGTTTACCATTTTTTCTGAAGCTAGCAAAAGATAAGCTGCTCCTTCGCCTAAATTCAATCCGGTACGATTTTCATCAAAAGGTTTACAAAGCTGCGAATCCAGAATTAACAAAGAATTGAAGCCCGTGAGTGTAAACCGACACAAAGCATCGCTTCCTCCTACCAAAGCCATATCTAACATTCCTTGGTGGATTTTTCTTGCTCCAGCAATCACTGAATTTAACGATGATGAACAGGCTGTATTGATAGTTGATACATAGCTTAAAGGGGGTAAATAGCGTGCAGTTTGAGCTGTTGCAGAGCCACAGGTATGGTATATCACATTACGAATTTCTTCTTTGCCCGTTTTGGGAACATATTCTTTGAAAAAGGCTTCGCTTTTATCCATTCCTCCAGTAGTTGTAGCAGAGAAAAATCCTAAACGTAAATCATTGTAAACAAGATTTTCTAAAGCCTCTCTAGCTGCATAAAGCGATAACAATGAAGTTCTTGGCAAATCCTCTTTTACTAGTAAAAGCGTTTTCAGTTCTTCATTTTCCAAAAGGACTTTACCTACCGGAAATTGTGACAAAGAGTTATCTAAAAATCCTGAACGGCAATTTAATCCATGCTGCATTGCCAGCAAAGCTTTCAGATTTGCGTCAACACCTAATCCTAAGGGGGAAATAATGCCTGTATTTACAACAAAAACCTTCAATTTATTAAGCTTTTTTCGATGTAATAAATTCAGCCATCTTACGAATGCTTTTAAATGCATTTTTACCTTCTTCGGCATTAGTTACTTTTATGCCATAATCCTGTTGTAGCAACACAATTAATTCCAAAGCATCAATACTATCCAATCCCAAGCCATCACCAAAAAGCGGGGCATCGCTATCTATGGTTTTCGGATCAATATCTTCTAAATTTAAATGAGATACTACTTTTTCTTTTAATTCAGTAATTAAATTTTCCATAATTGAAATTTAAGTTTTCTATTGATTAAAAATATTTTCTATTTCCTTTTCATTAAAAGGAATTTTTTGTGACAGTTCTGAAACATATTCCTTTTCCACTGCTAAAAGCATAGATTCGAACTTATTTCCTAATAATTCCACCCAACCGCATAGAGCAAAACGCATGTTGCCAAAATTCAGCATGGAGTCCACAATACTATACAATTGTTTGGTATTAAATTGCTTGCTTATCAAAAAATTATTTTCTCCTTTAAATTTATGCCGAATGCAGATTTCAGCTAAGGCAATATTAGGCAAGGTACATACAAATAATGAAGGACTTGGTATTTGTTTAGTGCTTTCCCAATAAGCTTTATCGGTTTCTAAACTCGAAGATGCATTACTCAATACAACTCCACATTCATAATCGGTATATTGCAATTTTAATTGCGGAAGATTTTTCAAAGTAACTTCGGTACTCAAAAAAGCCAGTTTACAAAGTGCATCCATCTTGGTAAATTTAGAATACTCAAGATGAAAGAAATTATAAATCTCACGAAGTTGGTCATTTATGGATAATCCTATTGTGTTTTGCCACAAAGGTTTTCCGTTAAAGCAAACTCCATTTGAATTTATATGGCTGTATGAGTGAATAGTCACGATTTTCTACATTTTAGCAAAGTATGGCTTACTCCGATTCCATCTACAATTTTTTCGACTTTCAATCCGGTTTTTTCTATCAACGAGATAAAAATATCGGAACGATACATCTGGCTGTTTCCATTGGCAATAGACGTAAAATAGAGCGAAGTCATTATTAAGCAGAAAGATGATGTTTCAAAACGCTGTCTATCCCAAAATGGTTCTAAAATATAAATACTTCCATTATTATCCATAGCTTGGCAGCAACGCGACAGTATCGATACAATTTCGTCATCCGAAAAACAATCTAAAAATTGGCTTAACCAAATTGCATCATAACCTTGTGAAACTTCTTGATTTTTATTTAAAATATTGGCTTCTACAAACGTCATCCGGCTATGATACTCTTGCAGGTTTTGTTTTGCCATCTCCAACTGCCCCGGCAAATCCATAATACTCACATGCACATCAGGGTTATAACTCAAACATTGTTTGGCAAATTTTCCTGTATTGCCTCCAATATCCAATAGCCGCTTTGGATTATCTTCAAAAACTACAGGTAAAGATTCTGCAAACGAAATATCAGAATAATAATGATCAAACTTAAACCAACTGTCTTGAACCTGATCTGGAAGCAGGGAAAGAGCTTCATATACTGTTTTCCAAGCTCCAAAAGTTTTCAAGCCTTCTGGCTTCCCTGTTTTTATGGATTCTTCTAAATGGAATAAACCATTGTAACACACATCGTTGGTAAAATCCGTATTAGCAACAGTCAAATTATCATGCATGAAAAAATAGGCGGTTTTGGTCAAATAATATTTTTCATCTTGCATGTATAGTAACCCTATAGCTAATCCGGCTTCACAAAGCACCCTCACTCCATAATGTGAAACTTGGGTTTGCGCCTCTATTTCTTCAATACTTAAACCTTTATTTCCAGATTCCTCTATGACATTGAGGATTCCTAATTTTTTTAATGAGCGTGAAGCCTGAAAAACAACCGGAGCAAAAGCTATCCAATTGGCTTTTCCTATAGCATCAATAGCTTTGATTTTATCTTCTGTATAAAATTGCATGTGTTTTCAATATTACATTTTTTCAAAAATAACGGCAGCATTACAACCGCCAAATCCCGACATAGTTTTCAAGCAATTTGTCAGTTTTTTATATTCAACTTTCTTTTGTATATGCAAAGAATGCGTTGTTCCTTGCACATTATAACTTAAAGATGAAATTAAAGTATTCGTTTCCAACATTTTCAAGCAAACTATCGATTCCATTATACCCGCCGCTCCCAATGTGTGTCCAAAATAGGGTTTTAAACTATGTGTGGGTTTACAATTCAGTTTCTTAATATTTATAGCATTGGCTTCCATTTCATCATTAAACAAAGTAGCTGTACCATGCAAAGAAATAAAATCAGGTTCTTGTATTTGAGCTTGGACTAAAGCTTGTGTAATAGCTTGTGCCAATTCTTCGCCCGTTCGCGACGGACCGGAAATATGATTTGCATCATTCGTAATTGCACCACCTGTATAATATAGATTTCCTAGTTCTTTTTCATCTGATATTTCCAAAACTATAGCAGCCGAACCTTCTCCAAGATTAATACCTTTGCGCTCTGCATCAAAGGGTTTACAAACTTCATCGCTCAAGGCAAAAAGGGAATTAAATCCGCTGATGATAAAATCGTTAATCACATCTGCTCCCACAATCACAGCTCTTTTATATTGCCCGTTTTGTAAAAGTTTTCCTGCTGTGATTATGGCTGAAAGTCCCGAAATACAAGCACTTGAAATTATAACAGGTTGATTGGGATTATTAAATGAATGAACCAATTTCCCAGCAGAATAAGACAAAGATAATTGGTCATCACAAGCAATCTCAATATTTTCTATATTGCCCTTGGTAGTTGCTATTACAAAAACGGTATCATCCGAACCTGCATCTGTACACGATTGTTGCACAGCTTTTTGTACTGCCATCCAAAGTATTTTTTCAAATCTTGTCCAATTGGTATATGGGCATTGTTGATTAATAAGCTCTGTTTGTTTTTCAGAAAATAAAGCGATAAAACGTTGTCCGTCAAAATAAGGTTTGGTTACAGGCAATACAGCCGTTTTCCCTTTTTCTATAGCAGAAAAAACTTCGTTGACTGTAAATCCGAGAGGGTGAATAATTGAATAACCTGCTATTCTGTAGTACATGAATTTTATGCTTTAATAAGTCCTACTTTTTTCTTCCATTTTTCAAAAAACGGTGGCAGGCTCAAGCATAATTGATTATCGCTTGTCGAAAGAAAAACCTGAATCGTTTCACCTGTAGCTACCAATTTTTGCGTCTCTTTATTGGTAATATGGTATATAAAATGAATTTTCGCAGCAGGTGTATCCATAAAATACACATCAACTACTGCTGTATCCTCATATTTTAAGGATTGTATATAATCACAATGTATAGAAATCAAAGGGGCCACATATTCGTTTGCAAAAATATCCATATACCCTATCCCATATTTTTTGCCAAAAGCTTCACGTGCATCTTCAAAAAAACGGACATAATTACCATGCCAAACCACAGACATGCTATCCACTTCGCTAAAACGAATCCGTATTTCAGCACTTGCTTTTAAACAATTCGTCAAATCAGGTTCCTTTCTTCTCATCCCTTATAATCTTCCCTTTATAATTTTTTTGTTCATGGTTTTCAGCATACCAATTACGGGATTTGTCCAAAAAACAGCTAATCCGAAACCGGTAGCTCTTCCTTCAAGCTGGGTTGAATAAATCACTGTTTTTGTATCTATATTGATGTAAGTCAGATAAGCTGTAGCCTGCGATATGCTTTTATCTAATGTCCGCATAATTAATACAACACCTACTCCTTTTAGCTCTCCAAAGTCATATTTGGATATAGTATTTTGGATTCCCTCATCTGATAAAACTGTATACTGTTCTTCATATTCCGGATAGCAAAGGATTACAGGAGCTGCTTGATTGGATGCATTAGCAACACTAATATTATACTGAACTGTATTTTTTACTAAAAACTTATGAAGGTCATATTTAGTATCTTCATTTTCAATAAGGAAATTGGATTTTTCTGCATATATATCATGAAATTTCTGCGGCATAAATTTATTTCTATCTCCAATATATACAGCTTGGCTATAATCTATGCCTAACCAAATAACAGGAATATCTTCATCTGTAACTTCAGGTATATTTTTTTGTCCAAAAATAAGTATAGGGGACGCTAATAAAAAAAGAAATATTAGTTTTTTCATAGGTTTTTAAGTTTTGATTTCAGGTTTCAAGATTTCATTTTCTATCAAATTTGCAATTTTTAGTCAATAAAAAATTATTCATAATTTAAATTCACTATTCATTCAAAAAAATCCGCATTTCACATTGTGCAATAGATTCATTGTTAAGCAATACCTTTCCTTGAACAATAGTTATATTCAACACTTGATTCGTAATTTCGATTGTGGTTTGCAGTTGCTCCCCAACTTTAGGCAAAAATACAATTTTTAAATCTTTTATAGCAGCAATAAATCCCAGTTTTACTGGTTCTTTTTTTTCTTTGCAACGATACCCGACTCCTACAGCTGCGGATTGAGCTATATGTTCTATAATTCCCGATTCTTGCAATAATCCTTTTTCTACAAAGATATTATCTTGTGTTATTGTTAATCCTGTCCGACACAAAAGTTCTGTAACTTCTGTAATTGAATCGACCATTATTATAGGTTCCCGCTGTGGAATATATTGCTTTATATTTTCAAATCCTTGAATTTGCATGAACTTTATTTCCAAAAATCATAATAATTAAACCAATGTAGAGGATATTGCTTTGTTTTTAGTTCAAATTCCTGAATAAAATCACAGAGTACTTGCATCCATTTCTTTGTACATTCACCTATATAGATTTTAGGCATTGTCGCATAAAAATGATAATGTTTTCTGGTTTCCTTAAATGCAAAAACAAAAGTAACAGGAGCTTCAAATAATGAAATCAAGCGAAAAATACCTTCTGAAAACGCTGCTTGAGTCCCTAAAAATTCTTGACGGATAATTTTTGAGTTTTCAAAATGACGATCGGCATGTATACAAATTAATTCATTATTATTTAATGCTTCTCCTATTTCATAAATATGTGAAAAATCGTCTTTAATAGCAATAACCTTAAAACTTTTTCCGCTGGTAACATTATCTAAATAATTTTTTATTTTCTGATATTCATTATCATACATCACCACATTCACAGAAACTTGGATCCGTTGTAAATAATGCCCTGCCATTTCCCAATTTCCTAAATGCCCTCCAACTAAAATCCCCCCCTTTCCTTGCTCTACTATTTTATGCAAATAATCTTCTCCTTCAAAATTAAAGATGAAATTTGTCTTTACACTCGACATTGCCGCAATTTTATCTATTAAAGTCTGTCCAAACTTGTAATAATTTCTATAAACAGAGATTATAGATTTTAACATACTTTGTCCTATCCTTTTACGATAAAATTGATAACAAAGCCTTGTTTTTCGAGGTAAAAAGATGAAAAAATGAGAGGCTACAAAATACAATAACATGTAAGTAGCCCCTAATCCTGCTTTTCTCATCAGGAAAATAAAAATGGAATAGCCTAATTTCCCTCCATTTGATTTTCCATCCCAGCTGTTATTCTGGTTTTGCGTCTGTTTTACTGATAACATAGTTATAGAAATCGTTGAAAGTAACGATATTCTGAAAATCACCTGCTTGAACTTTGAAATGGAAATTACTCTCTATAACTACAACCAAATCAACATAATCTAAACTATCTAACTGTAAAGTTTCTTTCAAATTAGCTTCAGGTGTTATGAGCTCTTTGTCTATTTCAAACTCTTCTGATAAAAAATGATTTATTTTTTCAATAACCTCTTCTCTTGCCATTTCAATACTTATATAATTGATTTTTTGATAATTAAACCATATTAGAATTGACAATTCTTTATACAAGGCTGCCAATTCTATGTGATTATATAAACTTGCTATTTATTTCATTTTTTTTACTAAGAATTTTCCAAATTCTTTACCTGCTTTAGCATAAGCTTCTTTTATACGCTCTCCTGCATCATAATCATTACCAAAAGCAGACATTCCCGGAGCTTTTCTTACCACCACTGTAGCAAGCACTTTGTCGGGATTAGATTTTTCAACAAAAGTGATTCGTAAATCAACTTCTGCATCATTTCTTACAACTCCTACATTAAATCCGGGTTCTATTCTTGTGGTTGTTATAATGATCATGTAGTTAGCATTATCGCCTCCTGAAATTTCGGCACCGGCTTTGCCTATATTTTTAGCAAACAGTTGTTCAAACATAGGTTGGTAACGAGTTTCTCTATCTCCTTTCCACAATACTAACCATTTATCTCCTTTTCCGGATTCTTTATCATTATATTCTCTTACTTTTTTCTTGATGTATTCTTTTTCTGTTATTTTGCCAACCATCATGTTATCAGGATATGCAAAAGAAAGATCAATGGCAGTCACGCCTTTCAAAAAATCAAGACTTCCTGATTCTAATTTAATACTTTGAGAATACCCTACAGTAACGCCCAATAATAATGTAATTAAAGACAATAAAATTTTCTTCATACGGTTTTGGTTTTAAAATTAATAAATGAATTTATTTGGTTATGATAATCTATTATTTCTTCCATTTTTTCACTATAAGTGATGAATTGGTTCCTCCAAATCCAAAAGAATTGGACAAAAATGTATCAATTTTAGCATTTATTGTATTTGTTGCAATTTTTATCTCTTTTGTATATTCATCTGGAGTTTCAAAGTTAATATTGGGGGCAATAAAATCATTCTGCATCATTAAAACAGAGTAAACTATTTCGCTGGCTCCCGACATCCAGCATTCGTGTCCTGTCATGGATTTTGTTGAACTGACCCAAGGACATTGATTCCCAAAAATATTTAAGATTGCTTGGGCTTCGGCAGCATCTCCGGCAGGTGTTGATGTAGCATGTTCATTAATAGAATCAATTTCAGCAAATGGAATTCCGGCTTGCTTGATTGACATTTCCAATGCTCTTGAAGGGCCTTCGGTTGTAGGGTTTGAAATATGATCTCCATTAGATGAGAATCCATATCCAATAATTTCTCCTAAAATTGGAGCTCCTCGTTTTAATGCATGTTCTAAACTTTCAATAATTACTGTTGCAGCTCCTCCACTGGGAATCAATCCATCACGATCTTTATCAAAAGGTCTTGATGCTTTTCGCGGTTCATCCTCACGAACAGAGAAAGCTCCCAATGCATCAAAACTTCCCATTGAATATATATTGGTTTCTTGTGCTCCTCCACAAATAATACAGTCTTGATACCCATGTTTTACTAATAAATATCCCATTCCGATAGAATGAGACCCGCTTGCACAAGCTCCACTTAATGTAAAATTAATTCCTTTCAGTTTAAAAATCGTAGCCAAATTCATGGTTACAGTTGAGTTCATGGTTTGAAAAACTGCACCTGAACCAACCATAATCGTTTCTTTTTTCTCTCTGATAATATCTATTGATTCAATGGTAGGTTTTGCAGCACTATCATTTCCATATAAAATACCGATTTCATGGTCTGCAACATATTCAGGAGAAAGCCGAGCTGTTTTAAGGGCTTCGGCAGTAGCCATATAGGCATATTCTCCCTGTTCAGGAAGCATTATACGGGTTCTTCTGTCTAAAACTCCTTTCAAGTTCAGAGGTTCAAGAAATCCTTTTAATCCAGATCTATATCCATATTGCTTTCTTTCTGAGTCAAATATAATTCCCGATTTTCCCAATTTTAAGGATTGAGTTACTGTTTCCAAATTATTTCCTATGCAAGAATAAATTCCGATACCTGTAATTACAACTCTTTTCTCCATCTTTACTTTAATTCTTTACAAAATTAGATTAATATAATCCTCCATTGATAGAAATTACTTGTCCTGTTATATAAGCCGCTTTTTCGGAAGCCAAAAACCCTACCAATTCAGCAACTTCTTCCGACTCGCCAAAGCGTTGCATTGGTACTAATTTTGCGAGTTCCTGCTCCGGAAGGTTTTGAGTCATATCGGTTCTGATAAATCCCGGTGCAACAGCATTTACTGTTACATTTTTTCTTGCTACTTCTTGTGCCAATGCTTTGGTTGCCCCAATTACACCTGCTTTGGCTGCTGAGTAATTCACTTGTCCCGGCATTCCTTTCAATCCTGAAAGCGAAACTACATTGATAATTCTACCAAATTTATTTGCCAGCATCGGCATCAACAGTTTTTGAGTAACATTGTAAAATCCGTTCAAACTTGTTCCTAAAACGTTATTCCACTGTTCTTCCATCATCCACATCATCAACGTATCATCTTTTATGCCAGCATTATTTACCAGAACAATAATTTTGTTTTCTTTGTTAAGTTCTAACCAAGCATCCAATACTTCATCTACGTTTTTTTTACTGGCTACATCAAAACACAACAATTCTCCATTTCCTCCTTTTGCTCGAACTTCAGTAAGTGTTTTTTGTGCTTCATTTTCATTGTTTTTATAGTTAATCAGGATATAATATCCCATTTCAGCTAGTTTTAAACTTACTGCTTTTCCAATCCCCCTTGAAGCTCCTGTAACTAACGCACAATTCATTTTTAAAACAATATTTTTAAAGGATTTTCTATTAAATAATTTTTCAATCGCATTGTATCTTCCCTGGTTGAACGATCTTTATCAATAACTGCAAATTGTTCTCGAAGAGCTGTATAAATATTTTGTGCTGCTTGAGACATTTGATCTTTTATTTGTAATTGGTCAACTGCTTGTAATACTGCTATTCCTTCAATTGCCAATACTTCAAATGTATTTTCTATCACTTTTTTTGTAATACACGCAGCATTAAAGCCCATACTTACAATATCCTGATTATCATTATTATTAGGAATACTATGAACATACATAGAATTTGAAAGAGATTGATTCTCGGCAGTTGTAGATGTTGCTGTAAATTGAATACCCTGCATACCAAAATTTAAACCTAAAGTTCCAACATTAATAAATGGCTGCAATTTTTGATTAATACTGGGATTTACCAAATAATTCAGCTGGCGTTCTGCCAACATACTAACACGAGTCATAACTAATTTAAGTTTATCCATTTCCAACGAAATATAATCACCATGGAAATTCCCTCCATGATATACATTTTGACTTTCAACATCTACTACTGGATTGTCGGTTGTGGAATTAAGTTCATTTTCTACAATTTGCTGTGTATAACAAAGCGTATCGTAAATTGGACCTAATATTTGAGGTATACAGCGTAGGGAATAATATTCTTGTACTTTATGGTCTAAGTATTCTTCTGTAATTTCTTTTTTGTATAGTTCCTTTTCCCGAGAAAGAATTAATTTTGAGCCATTTACAAAATCTCTCGCAGCCTTAGCCACAATTTTTTGTCCCTCTTGCCTTTTGGCATTACTTAATTTTTCTGAAATGTGATCATCAAATGAATCCATCATTTCGTTAATCATCATAGTAAAAGCCAACGACCATTCTGTGGCTCTTTGAGCTTTAACAGTATTGATAGCTGCAACGGCAGTCATCGCTGTAGTTCCATTCATAATGGAAATACCTTCTCTTAATCTAATTTGTAGAGGAGTAATGTCTCTCTCTGCAAAAGCTTTCGACGCTCTAATAATCTGGTCATTATAATAAACATCACCTTCGCCTATAACTGCTAATCCGAGATGTGCCATTTGCACCAAATCACCACTTGCCCCAACCCCTCCATGCATAGGGATACATGGAATAATGCCACATTCATACATTTTTTTCAGAAGTGATAATAATTCAGGTGTAACACCAGAAAACCCCCTAAGCATAGCATTGATAAGATTTACCAATACTGCTTTACAATACTCTTTTTCTAAGTATTCTCCTAACCCTGAGCTATGACTGCGTATGATGTTATATTGAAGGTCGATTAACCTATCATTGGGTATTTGATATTGAGCCATGGGACCAAAACCAGTATTGATGCCATAGATTAATTTCTTATCAGAAAAGCTATTTAAAAACTCGTAAGATCCGATAACTTTTTTCATAGCATCATCATCCAATTCAATAGATGAATTGCCAAATACAAGTTCAAAAAAGGAATTTATTATAAGGGAATGTCCATTTATAAGCATGTCAACAACTCAACAATACTGTTATTTAAAATAAATTTATTTAAATTCAATACAATACACTGTCAAAATATATACAAAATTTCTCACTATTTCTTCCATAGCTAGAACTAGCAAAGGTATAAATAATAAATGATATTAACAAAACAGAACCTTGAGAATTTAGAAAGAAATAATGTTAAGCTTTTTTTTCAAAAAGAAAGCAAGCCCAATCTGAGCTTGCTCTTTTAATAATTAAGAAAACGAAAACGCCCTAATCTAATCTGCATTATCATGCAAAAAAGAATTATTTCTTTTGATAGAAAATCCATCTTGTTCGTCTGTATTGAATTGGTAAGACGATTTCTCACTTTCATTCGATGGGGTTGCAATGTCCAACTGCTGATTTCTTCTCAAATATGCAGGAACTTTTTCTACCGCCTCAAGTGTTTCGGCTTCTTTTAACGAATCTAAACTAAGAGATAAGCGTTTTAGCTTTTCTGCTCTGTCTTGCGGGTTAATACTTGCTGGAGCCGGTTCTGCCATCGGAGTAATTGCACTTTCTACCTGAGGCACAAATTGAGTTTCTATTTGTTGTGGTTGAACTTGAAATACAGGCTCTGGTTCTACAACAGGAACTGCAACAGGTTGGGAAATTAATTTCGGCTCCCATTCTGCAATTGCCGCAGCAGCGGTTTGTTCTTCTTTTTTAGAAATCAAAACAGGTTCGGAAGAATTACTCGCTTGTAAAGCTTGTATAGTTGCATCTTTTGTTTCTTCAACTGTCTTATTGACATCAGCGGCAGCGTCTTCCAATGTAAATCTATTTCCTCCTGAATTTACCATTTCTTGTTTTTGTACTTGTACTTCATCAGTAAGCACTGTAGTTGTGCCTCCTATAGGATAGGTAATGTTTTCAGTTTGTACAGGAGCTATGTTTACACCCTGATTAGAAACTACAGGAGCTACAACCGGAGCTGCTTGTATAACTCCTATATTAGACCCTTGAACTATTGTATTCCCAATGCTTTTTTTTTCAAAACCAGTTGCAATAAGTGTTACTTTCAACTCACCGTCTGCCAACGATTCGTCTTTTCCATAACCCCAAATTACATCTACATCTTTGCCTGCAGAATCGGTTAGGTAATCGGTAATAGCTGTGATTTCATCCATTGTAACACCTTTAGAGCTATTGTACGAAATGTATAATAAAATATCTCTTGCTCCGCAAATATCGTTATCATCAAGCAATGGAGAGGCAACAGCTTCTTCAATGGCGATAATAGCACGGTCTTCTCCAGAAGCTATTCCTGAACCCATCAATGCTACTCCGCTATTAGCCATTACGGTATTTACATCGTTGAAATCGATAGCTACATGAGCGGTTACGGTAATTATTTCGGCAATGCCTTTGGCTGCTGTAAGCAAAACATCATTGGCTTTAGCAAAAGCATCTTCCATAGAAAGGTCGCCGAAATCTCTCAATTTATCATTATTGATAACTAAAACGACATCGGCGTATTTTTTCAATTCTGCAATTCCGTTTTCGGCTTGTTCTCTTCTTTTTTTCCCTTCGAAAGTAAAAGGTCGGGTCACAATAGCTACTGTTAATATTTTTTGAACATTACCATTAGCCCCGGTAACATCTATTTCTTTAGCAATCCTTGCAATTACAGGGGCTGCTCCGGTTCCTGTACCACCGCCCATACCGGCAGTGATAAAAATCATCTTGGTTCCATTCGACAGCATTTCTTTGATTTCATCGGCTTTTCCTTCGGCTGCTCTTTGGGCTACGTCGGGAAGGTTTCCGGCTCCTAACCCATCGATTCCCAACTGTATTCTGCTGGGAACGGGACTCATATCCAAAGATTTTTTATCGGTATTGCAAATGATAAAATCAACGCCGTTAATTCCTTTGATAAACATGTGATTAACTGCATTGCTTCCACCACCGCCTACACCAATTACTTTGATATAAGATGAGCCGCATGAGGGTGAATCAAATTGAAAAATATCTTCCATCATAGGATTTTATATTTATATTTTTTTAAAAATCAATCAATTATATCTTTCGTAAAAGATTAGAATATTAAGGTGTAAAGTTACTACTTTCAAGGCTTCGTAATCAATATTTTGCATTGTATTTATTAACAATGCAATGTTGATAAGACTCTGATTTCGCGATGCTTGTACAAATTGTGAATAATTTATTTAAGTTTATGAAGCAATTTTATTTTAAATCATTTTCATTTGCCTCATTATCAATCAAAATAAATTTATAAAGCCACTCCGTAAACCGATTCTTCTTAGGCTCTATGGATTTATCCTTGTCTTTGATTTTGTTAGCTTTAGTTCCTTTTCCTCCTTTAGGATCTGCCGGTTCTTCATGCTCGGGAGTTGGGGCTTCAACTTTTTCAGGTTCCGGTTTTTGAACAGGAATACCTAACTCTTCTAATTCACGTTTTAACCCTTCGATAACTAAACCTATACCGGTAGCATACATGGGGTGTTCCAACGTTTTGTCATGATTAGGTGCCAAATGTTCATTCGGAATTCCGATACGGGTATCCATAGCTAATTTGAAAGCAGTAAGCTGTTGTATATGTTTCATCATAGCTCCACCACCGGTAAGAACAGCTCCTCCCAACAATTTTCCTTTGTAGCCTGAAGCAATAATTTCATTCATAGCCAATTCGAGGATTTCTTCCATGCGGGCTTGAATAATTCCTGCCAAGTTTTTTAAGCCGATTTCTTTAGGTGCTCTGCCTCTAAGTCCGGGAATAGCTACAATATCTTCGTTAGAACATTGCGAAGCTAAACATTAACCAAATTTTACTTTCAGGGTTTCTGCCTGATTGTGCATTATGGAGCAGCCTTCTTGTATATCGGACGAGATAATATTTCCTCCCATCGGAATAACTGCTGTATGGCGGATAATGTTATCTTTGAAAATGGCAATGTCGGTAGTTCCACCACCGATATCAATCAAAACTACACCGGCTTCTTTATCTTTTTCATCCAAAACGGCTTCTGCAGAAGCATAGGGTTCTAAAATAATGCCTTTTACTTTTAATCCGGCTCTTTGTACACTATGTGCTATATTCTGAATATTACTGACTTGAGCCGTTATTATATGGAAATTTGCTTCTAATTTTTTGCCGATCATACCCACTGGTTCAGCTGCAGGTGTATTATCTAAAAAATATTCTTGTGCTAAAACTTCAATGATTTTTTCGCCCGGATCTGTATTGAGATTATACATGTTATTTTCGAGCGTGCGGATATCGTTTTGCGAAATCATATTATCCGGCGGATTGCTGCACATCAAACTACCACGGCTTTGCATGCTTTTTATATGCTGTCCAGCAATGCCCACATACACCTCACAGATATTTACTTTTGATTTTGCTTTGGCTTCTTCAACGGCTAATTTAATGGCATCTGTGGTTTTGGCAATATTGATAACCATACCACGTTGCACGCCTGTTGAATCGGTTTTACCGACACCTAATATTTCAAAACGACCGCTTTTTAATTTCCTACCTACAATAACTGCAATTTTGGTAGTTCCAATGTCTAAACCGACAATGATTTCGGGTTCTCGTTCCATAATTATGCTATATTTATTTTGTACAAACTATTTGATTTTCGAATTTAAGGTTGATGGTTCGATAAGCTGTCCAGCCTACTTTTGGAATTCCTTGTTCGTAATAAATTTTGAGCTTATCGAATTTCTTTTCTATATCTTCTGCTTTTCCTAAAACAATTAATTGATTTCCCACTTTAGGGATTAATTCAAATTCTTGCTTAGAATTTACATAAATCTGATCTATCTGATTTTTCATCAACAAATCAGCATCGATGGCTTTTGTCAATTGGACGATATCTTGATACACTTTGTATTTTCTTAATGTATCGCTTGCTACGCTTGCAATATATCCTGATGCAATGGGAACATAACTTACCGTTTTGTTCGATAAAGGCATACGCATACCTTGTGCATCCATATAGAATTGATTATTTGTATAATCTACGATTCTTACCACTGGCTGGCGTTGTTTTATAGTAACGGAAAGCGTTCCGTTAAATGAAGTATATACTTCTGCATCGGCTATATATGGATGTAAATCTAAATATCTTTCAATTTCCGAAATTTTCAAATTGGCAATGGTTGTGCCTTCAATTTGTGGAAACTTTATATGTAAATATTCTTTCACATCGGAAGCTACCAAAAATGTATCGGCTGCCGGATATTTTATATCTAATGAAACTTTTTGACATACGGTATTATCTTGTTTCTTATTTATAAAAAATAATACTCCCAAGATCAATACAACTGCCAAAACGGCTATTAATATTTTGAGTCCTTTTTTCATGTTCTTATTTCAAGATTTCAAATTTCAAGATTCAGTAATTGTTTGAATTCTTGTATCTTAAAAAGATTTTTCTATTGGTTCTACCCATTTATCAATATCTCCGGCACCTAAAGTCAATAAGACCTGTGGATACAGGGCATGCAAAAGTGTAAGTAGTTGCTCCAAATTTTCGCAATAATATTTATCCATTTTATTAATTTTATGTAGCAGCATTTTGGAGCTTACTCCGGCTATCGGCAATTCGCGAGCCGGATAAATATCTAATAAAATTACTTCGTCCAATAAACTTAAACTTTGGGCAAATTCATCTGTAAAATCGCGGGTACGTGAATACAGATGTGGCTGAAAAATACCGGTTATTTTTTTGTTCGGATAGAGATGTTTTACTGATTCTATGCAGGCTTTCAGCTCTGCCGGATGATGTGCATAATCATCGATAAAAACCAAATCTTCCCGACGAATATGGTAATCAAAACGTCGTTTTACGCCTGCAAAATCGGCTACACTTTGACGAATAGTCTGTTCGTCAACACCCGAATATTTGGCTATAGCCATTGCCACAACAGCATTTTCAATATTATGAATACCCGGATAATTAAGTTTCATATCATTCCAAACTTCTCCGCCTTTTTGATAAAAATCAAAATAATACGAACCCTTGCTTACTCGAATATTCTGTACAAAATAATCTGCTCCGAAATCGTTCAATGAATAGGTAAATGTATTTTCGGGATTGTTTAATCCCAATCCCTTTTTAATAAATAATGTTTTTACGCTTTCTTTATCGATAAATTCCTGAAAACTTTGCTTCAAATGGTCTTTATCTCCATAAATATCCAAATGATCGGCATCTATTGAAGTAACAATCGCTATTTCGGGCGAAAGTTTTAAGAACGAACGGTCATATTCATCGGCTTCGACCACCACATAATCACTTTGGGAAGAAAGTAAAATATTGGAATTGTAATTCTTCGAAATTCCACCCAAAAATGCATTCACGCCCTCTTTTGTATGATTCAGAATATGAGCAATCATCGTGGTAATGGTGGTTTTTCCATGCGTACCCGAAACAGCAATACCCCGCTTGTTTTGGGTTATTAATCCTAATACTTCGGAACGTTTGTATAAGGGTGTTTTATTTTTTTCGAAAAATGCAAAAGCAATATGTTCTTTGGGAATAGCCGGTGTGTAAATTACTAAATCGAGTTGTTGAGGTATTTTTTCAATGCTTTCGCTGTAATGTACGGCAATGCCTTCTGCTATCAATTGTCGGGTAAGTTCGGTTTCGGTTCGATCGTAGCCGGATACAGCACAGCCCTGAGTTTTGAAATAACGTGCCAAAGCACTCATTCCAATTCCTCCGATACCGAGAAAATAAACCGTTTTTACCTTGCTTAATTGCATTTTGTTTTTTGAGTTTGGTCAGTTACGGGGTGACTTCAAGTCACCCCGTAACTATAACTATCATTTATAATACTTTAAAATTATCTAATCTATCTAAGACCTAACAAGTTTTTATTATGTTGAAACTATTTCTTTCAATCTTCCTTTGTCCTGCTCCTCTTTCCCTTGTGGGGAAAGGGGTTATTTTACCAATTTAAAAATTTCATTGGCAATTCGTCGTGCTGAATCTGTAATCGCCAATTGTTTGATATTTTTGCTTAATACTTTTTGTTTAGCTTCATCTGTCATCAGGTTTTGTAAAGCTGTCCCTAAAGTTTCCCTTGCACTAATATCTGTAACCAATACAGCGGCGTCTTTCTGAACCAATGCCATTGCATTTTTGGTTTGATGGTCTTCGGCTACGTTAGGCGACGGAATCAAAATAGCAGGTTTTCCCACTACGCAAAGTTCTGATATTGAAATAGCTCCTGCCCGCGAAATAATACAATCTGCCAAACTATACGCATAATCCATTTTCGAAATAAAATCAAAGGCTTTGATTCCGTTATCTTGTAATGCTTCTACAGCATTTTTAGCCTGTGCATAATAGCCTTTGCCTGTTTGCCAAATCAACTGTACGTTTTCGTTTTTGAAAAACTGCAAATTCTTTTCTATACTTTCGTTTATGGTTCTGGCTCCTAAACTTCCTCCAATTACCAAAACCGTTTTTTTATCTTTTTGCAAACCAAAAAACACAGCGGCTTCGTCTTTTTTATTTTCCAGATTTACAATATCCTGCCGAAGCGGATTTCCTGTGAGAATGATTTTTTCTTTTGGAAAAAAGCGTTCCATATTATCGTAAGCCACACATATTTTGGCAACTTTTTTTGCCAGCATTTTATTGGTAATGCCCGGATATGAATTTTGTTCTTGTATTACCGTTGGAATTCCTCGCGAAGCAGCCACTCGCAAAGTAGGTCCGCTGGCATATCCGCCTACACCCACAACTACATCAGGTTTGAAAGCTTTGATAATTTTGCGGGCATTCCACATACTCGAAATTACTTTAAACGGAAATGAAAGATTTTTAAGCGTCAAACTACGTTGCAATCCACTTATCCATAATCCTTTGATAGGATAACCTGCTGCCGGAACTTTCTCCATTTCCATACGTCCTTTTGCTCCGATAAATAAAATATCGGCAGTTGCATCCATTTCTTTAATGGCATTTGCAATGGCAATGGCTGGAAAAATATGTCCTCCGGTTCCTCCTCCGCTTATGATTACTTTCATTTTTGATAAATCTTTGAGTTGTTGAACTGTTGATTTGTTTAAGTTAATAAGTTTACGGCTTACAAATTTGTGACTTCATTTTCTGTAATTTCCGATTGCGGTTCACCTTCATATAAAACTGCATCTTCTTCACGCTTCTCAATATCGGCACTTACACTTAGTATTATCCCTATGGAAATACTTGAAAACCAAAGTGAAGTCCCTCCCATACTTATTAAGGGCAAAGGTTGCCCTGTAACAGGACCTAAACCTACCGCTACGCCCATATTAATCAATGCCTGAAAAACGACCAAGAATCCCAATCCCAGAGCTACAAACGCTCCAAATGAACCTTCGGCTTTTTTAGCAATTACGATACAGCGGTATAACAACACCAAATATAAAAATATAATTATCAAAGGTCCCCACGTTCCGTATTCTTCACAAATAATGGCAAAAATAAAATCTGATGCCGAGTTAGGCAAGAAATTCCGCTGCGTGCTACCTCCCGGAGTTTGTCCTAAGAAACCACCTTTGGCAATGGCTATTTTAGCTTGGTCGCTTTGATAATCATCATCGGGATCGGAAGTTTTATTGGTAAAATTTTCAATCCGGCTCTGCATTGTTTTTATACGCCCTACATCTGGTAAATGGGGAGCTATTAGAATAAATACAAAACCTAAAACAACAAATACCCCTGCCAATGCTCCTAAAAATTTCAAGGGAATACGTCCGATAAACATCAATATAAAACAAGTGCCAAACAATAAGGCTGATGTAGAAAAGTTTGCCGGAAAAATTAATCCGCAAATAATCAAGATTGGAATTAATAATTCCTGAAAAACAGATTTTTCCTGAATTTCATCTTGCCTTTTTGCCAATAATCGTGCTACATAAATTATCAAGGCAACCTTAGCCAAGTCGGAAGTTTGGAAGGACAAATTTATAATCGGTATCGAAATCCAGCGTTTTGCATCATTTATTTCTCCGCCGGAAATAAATAGTGTAATAACCAGTAATACAATAGATGCTAAAAACAGCAGACGGGAATATTTTGCAAATTTGGTGTATTTAACCCTATGGGTAAGATACATGATAAACAAACCCACTAATAAAAGTCCGCTGTGTTTAATAATAGTAACAATATGTTTTGAACCGGGAGCACTGGAATAAAGATAGGCTCCGGTTGAACTGAAAACAGTCAACACAGAAAAAAGCGATAGCAAAACCACTATAATCCAAATGATTTTGTCGCCTTTAATTTGTAGTCGGTTGGCTTGAAAAATATCCATATTCAAATCCCATTTATATCTTTGTTGAACTATTTTAGTTAAAAAGTTTACGGTTTACAAGTTTGTGAAAAGTGAGAGGTGAAATGTGAGTAGAAATTCATTATTCTCTTATATCTCGTACCTTGTTTACTTGTATCTGAAAATTCGTAATTTTTAATTCAAAATTGCTTACAATCCTCTTACGATTTCTTTAAATTGTTCTCCTCTGTCGTTAAAATCATGGTATTCATCCAAACTTGGACATGCCGGAGAAAATAACACAACATCATTGCTATGAGCTGAATAAAATGCCCGTTCTACAGCAGTTTTTAAGTCGGCTGTAAAAATCTGAGGTACTAAATCGGAAAAACATTCAATAATCTTATCATTATTTCTTCCGATGCAGTAAATCGCCTTTACTTTTTGCTTCACTACACGGCGAAGCGATGTATAATCAATATTATCATCCTGTCCGCCCACAATCCAAATAGTAGGTTTGAGCATGCTATCTAAAGCAAAATAGGCTGCATTTACATTGGTAGCCCGCGAATCATTTATAAAATCAATGTCATGAACTTTAGCTACAAATTCCAAACGATGATCTTCTTGGCGGAAGTCCTTAAAATTATTTTTAATAGCATCTTTCCGCAAACTGTAAATATGTTCGCTGATTGATAATGCACGCGATGTGTAAATGTTTCCTCTTCCTTGTGATGCGAGATCTTCCCAGTACATGTTTGAATTATGAATTATAAGTTATGAATTATGAATCTCTTTAAGTTTCTTGTGTGTTGAGCAGAATTTGTAATTTCGTTGTCCTCTTAACTTCTCCCCTTTGGGTAGATTAAAAAGGGTGTTATCTCAATTTTAATGTTACAAAAGTTAATACAGCAAGCATTATTCCAATAATGAAAAAGCGTTGAACTATTTTAGGTTCGGCAAATCCTCTTTTTTGATAATGATGATGCAAGGGCGACATCAGGAAAATACGTTTGCCCTCTCCATACTTTTTCTTTGTATATTTGAAATAAGATACCTGCATCATTACCGATAGGTTTTCCATAAGAAATATTCCACATAAAATAGGAATCAACAGCTCTTTACGGATAATGATAGCAAAAGTGGCAATAATACCGCCTAAGGCTAAACTTCCGGTATCGCCCATAAATATTTGAGCCGGATAGGTGTTATACCACAAAAATCCGATAGTTGCCCCCACAAAGGCACTAATAAAAATCGACAATTCCCCTGTATGCGGTAAATAAATGATATTCAAATAATCTGCAAAAATTATATTCCCCGAAACCCAAGCCAGAATACCCAAAGTCGCCCCAATAATTGCCGAAGTTCCCGTCGCCAGCCCATCAATGCCATCGGTAAGGTTGGCTCCATTAGAAACGGCTGTAATAATGATAATTACAATTGGAATAAATATAAGCCACGCCCATTTCTTAGCATCCAAACCTGTCCATTCTATCAAAACCGAATAATCAAATTCGTTATTTTTGAAAAAAGGAATAGTCGTTTTAGTCGATTTTACGGTCTCAGTCGAAAATACTTTTTTGGCTTGCTCATAAGTAGATTCACGTAAAATATTATGAGATTGGAGATATTTTTTGTCCTGAACTTTCTCGCGGATTACAATATCGGGGTGAAAAAACATAATTCCTCCGATAATAATTCCCAGTCCGACTTGTCCCATCACTTTAAATTTACCTGCCAAGCCTTTTTTATCTTTCTTGAAAACCTTAATATAATCATCTAAAAATCCGACAGTTCCTAACCAAACGGTTGTAATAAGCATGAGAATAATGTATATATTATTCAATTGGGCGAAAAGCAAGGTCGGAACTAAAATAGAGGTAAGAATAATCAAACCGCCCATCGTTGGTGTGCCTTCTTTTTCTTTTTGTCCGGTCAAGCCCAAATCGCGGACACTTTCGCCTACCTGTTTTTTGCGTAAAAAGTTGATGAAGCTTTTACCAAAAACCAAGGAAATAAGCAATGAAGTGATTACCGCCATAGCCGCCCTAAACGAGAGATATTGAAAAACTCCGGCTCCGGGAAAATCGTAGGCTCTATCTAACCAAGTGAATAAATGATATAACATGACGTATTTTTATTTAATTGATTCTAAGTTCTTTTCCAATTCTTCTTTATCATCAAAATGATATTTTACTCCGGCAATTTCCTGATATTTTTCATGCCCTTTCCCTGCTACCAAAATAATATCTCCTGCTTGTGCCAAATGGCATGCGGTTTTGATAGCTTCTTTACGATTGGAAATGCGTAAAGCTTTACGTTTAGAAACAGGATCTAAACCAGCTTCCATTTCATCTAAAATAGTTTCAGGGTCTTCATTACGGGGATTATCCGAAGTAAGAATGAGCTTATTGCTGTATTTGGCTGCAATCTGAGCCATTACCGGACGTTTTGCCGCATCGCGGTTTCCGCCGCATCCCACCACCGTGATTAAAGTTTCATTTCCTCCGCGTATTTCTTCAATGGTTTTCAATACATTATCCAATGCATCGGGTGTATGAGCATAATCTACAATTGCTGTAATTTTATTTTCGGATTGCAGATAATCAAAACGTCCTTCTGCTGATTTCAAATTACTTAAAATAGTTAAGGCTTCATCTTTCTCAACTCCCAACGAAATCATAGCTGCATAAATTACCAAAAGATTATAGGCATTGAATTTACCTACCAAACGAACCCATATATCTTTATTTTCGATATTCAACAGTAAGCCTTGGAAACTGTCATCCATAATTTTACAATGAAAATCAGCCATGCTTTGCAAACTGTAAGTATATTTCTTGGCTTTGGTATTTTGCAGCATTACCATGCCGTTTTTATCATCTTTATTGGTAATAGCAAAGGCATTAGCTGATAGTCCATCAAAAAATCCTTTCTTCGCTTTAATATATTGGTCGAATGTTTTATGAAAATCCAAATGATCGTGGGTAATATTGGTAAATAAACCTCCGGTAAATTGCAATCCAGCAATACGTTGTTGCACAACAGAATGCGAACTTACTTCCATAAAACAATATTCACACCCTATCTCCACCATTTGGGCTAAAAGTGCATTCAATTGTATGGCATCTGGCGTTGTGTGTGTAGAGGGTATATCTATTGTATCTACTTTATTTCCAATGGTGGAAAGTAAGCCTACTTTATAGCCCAAACTTTTAAAAGCATTATATAATAAAGTTACAATAGTTGTTTTTCCATTAGTTCCGGTAACGCCTACCAATTTTAATTCTCTTGAGGGATTCCCATAAAAATTTGCTGCTATTAAACCCAAAGCATAACTGCTATCGGCAACTTGTATGTAAGTTATATGAGAGTTGAGTGTTTTGGGTAAAATCTCACAAACAATAACCGTTGCTCCTTTTTCTATTACTTGAGGAATAAACGCATGTCCGTCAACCGCTGTGCCTTTTTGGGCAACAAAAAGACTACCCGATTGGGCTTGCCGAGAATCGAAGCAAATATTCTCAATTCCGGAATTAAGATTTCCGATTGTTTCGAGAACTTCGACTTGGCTTAATATGTCTTTTAACGGTTTCAAGATTTGTGTTTTATTATTGTGATTTACATTCCTAAATTCAAAATTACGGTTTGTCCTTTGGCTAAGGCTGTTCCGCTTGCAGGTATGGTAGATATTATTTTACCTTTCCCTGAAATAATGGTCTTTATACCCATACGTTCGAGCAATAACACAGCATCTTTGGCTGTCATTCCTACTACGTTTGGAAGTGTATTTTTATTGATATTTATCGGTTTATAATACAATGAATCTGATACAAATGAAACCCAATTCTGTGAAGGACCAGCAGTAACTGCGGGAAGTTTTAAATAACTATATACCTGATTGATACTTGCTGCATTTCCGGCACGTACAAAAGGCTTAATTGTATCGTTATGTACTACTTGTTTGTTTTGCTGTATACTATAATTTAACGCATATACTTTATCGGCTATTTCTTTGAAAACCGGAGCTGCCAATTCTCCTCCGTAATATCTTCCTTTTCTGGGATTTACTACTACTACTATGCAGGAATATTTGGGATTATCTGCCGGAAAATACCCTACAAACGAGGCTCTGTAACCCATTCCATTAGAATCTTTTACAGCATAGTTCAATTGGGCTGTTCCTGTTTTTCCTGCAATGGGAAAAGGACTTTTTCGCAATGAACGGGCTGTACCGTGCTGTACTACACCTTCCATCATGGCTCTAAGCTTGCCTAAAGTTTTTTCGGAACAGATTGATTTATTAATAACTACTGGCTGCATGGTTTTTACCACTACGCCTCCGTTACGGATTTCTTTGGCAAACAAAGGTTTTACCATACATCCATTGTTGGCAACAGCATTGTATAAAGTCAGCAATTGCATAGGTGTAACATGTACTCCATAACCTATACTCATCAAAGGCAATGTTCCCGACCAAACAAAGGTGGAATCTTTATTTTTGATTTTAGAGGGTCGTTCTCCCTGAAGCTCTAAGCCTAAGGTTTTTCCTAAATTTAAACTGCTTAAAAATTTGACATAATCATAAGGTTTCTTCTGGAAAACGGAATTGGTCGCTTCTGCAATACCTACGTTTGAGGATTCTTCAAAGGCTTTGGTAAGGCTTACATTGGCAAACTTCACATGGCTGTCTTCCATTTTATAAGCTCCGAAATTTTTAATACCGGTAGGTACAATGCTATTGGTATCTAGAGTTCCTTCTTCTAAAATTGCCATTACAGATGCGAGTTTGAAAGTAGAACCGGGTTCGGAAGCATCCCATATCGCATAGTTATAATCTTCTATATAACTTCCGTCGGAGATGCGTTTTAGATTGGCAATCGCATTTACATATCCTGTGCTTACTTCCATCAAAACGGCACAACCGTATGATGCATCGTTAGAATCAAGACATCTTCTCAACGCATTTTCTGCCACATCCTGCAAACGCATATCTATGGTACATATCAAATCGTTTCCTTTTTCGGGCTCTACCAAATCTTCGTTTGATGCGGGACGCCAAGTATTTCCTGCTATTTTTATTTCTTGCCGTTTTCCGGTCTTTCCTTCTAATTCCTTAAAGTAATAGGCTTCTAAACCTGTAAATTCATTCTTTTCCAAATCGAATTTTCCTACAGTACGGTAAGCTAAATTTCCAAAAGGACGTTCTCTTTTTTCTTTTTCTTCTACAACCAATCCTCCCCATGCTCCTTTACGGAATAATGGAAATGTTCTTATCTGCATCAATTCGGGATAGGTTAAATTACTCAGCAGCAAGAAATATCTATTTTGTTTATTGTACTCACGTAAAATTTCGGAAGCAAATTGCGATGCAGGCTTTGCGTAAGGTCTGATTTTTTTTGTCCGAGCCATTACTGATAAACTATCGGCTAAAGCATACACATATTTATTTAAAGTATCTTTCTGAATGACTGTATCTACTTTATTGGTTTTACGATTTAGCTGCGAACCTAAATCTATCCGGATATCATAAATAGGTACAGAAGTAGCTATCAATTTTTCATCTGCTGAATAAATACTTCCTCTTGGAGCTTTGATATTTGCCCAGCGTACAGTTGCTTTTTTGTCTGCTGTCAAATATTTATCCCTATCTATATATTGTATATTTATCAATTTAAAAATAATAGCAATAGCAATAGCCAAGCATATAAAATATACCAAGTAAGTTCTTATTAATATGGTCTTCCGCTTGTTCATCAATATTATTTTTCTTCTTTGGTCGAATTGTATAGAATAATTACCGGAGTGGTCGAAACTTTTACGCCCAATGTATCCAAATCGCGTTCAATCTGAGTTTGTTTACATTTTTTCATCATCTCCGATTTCAAATAAATATGCTGGTTTCTATAGCTTTTCAAATTATTCTTCAAAGTATTGATTTCTTTTATATTGCTATCCACCATACGACTTACACTTATGTAGATTACAGCATAAAAGAAAATCAAAAAAATCAGCGGCAATTGTTTTAAAAATGCTCTTCTGGTTAAAAATTCCCCACTTAAAAGCCCCCAAAATGCACTTCTTTTTGCCACTCTTACAGGTTTAACTTTCGGCGCTTTGGGCGTTTCTTCCGTTTTTTCTTCTTCAGCAGAAGCATCATGGGCAACATCTTCCGGTTCTTGCGATTCGGCACCATGTATCTCCAAAGGAATTTCTTCTTCCTTAGGCAGTTCTGGTTCTATAAATTGATTTCCGCTCATGATATTTTTTTATTTTACCTCTCCCTAAAAGAGAGACTTTTGAGATAATGTATGCTTATATGATTTTCTCGGCTATCCGCAATTTGGCACTTCTTGCCCTGTTGTTTATTTGTATTTCTTCTTCGCTTGCCAAAATAGGTTTACGAGTTATGGATGACAAAGGGGCTATAATATTTCCGTATAAATCTTTGGTTTGTTCGCCTGTAAAATTTCCTGCTTTGAAAAAATTCTTTACCAAACGGTCTTCCAACGAATGATAAGAGATTACAGCTATCCGCCCTCCTGTTTTCAGCACCTCAACCGATTGTAAAAGCAAATCTTTCAATGCATCTAATTCGCCGTTTACCTCTATCCGCAAAGCTTGAAATACCATTGCATGATATTTATTTTCTTGTCCGCGAGGCACACAAGAAACTATTGCATTTTTCAAATCAAAAGTAGTTTCTATCGTTTTATTCTCGCGTGCTTTTACTATCTGCGAAGCCAACCGTCCCGCTTGCGGAATATCTGCATATGCTATAAAAATTTCTTTCAATTTTGCCTGTTCATAGGCATTGATTAAATCGCGTGCAGAAAAATCCTGTCTTCTATCCATCCGCAAATCTAAATCACCATCAAAACGGGTCGAAAAACCTCTTTCGGCTACATCAAACTGATGCGACGAAACGCCTAAATCTGCCAAAATTCCATCTGCGGGAATAGCATTATAAAGGCGTAAAAAATTTTTTAGATATCTGAAATCACTATTTACCAGCGTAAACCTTTCATCTGCAAGCATATTCGGCAAAGCATCTTCATCTTTATCGAATGCTATTAACTTTCCGGAGGTGAGATTTTTGAGAATTTCGGATGAATGTCCTCCACCACCAAAAGTTACATCAACATAAATTCCTGTTTCAGAAGTAATTAATCCTTGAACGCTCTCGTTCAATAAAACAGGGACATGATAGGCATGCATGAATTAAATGTGTTCCGGTTCGTTATTTTGTTTTTTCCCTAAATATTTAGCAGCCAAAGCAGCATAATCATTTTTCGAATCATCATTAAGCTCTTTGTATTTCTCAATGTCCCAGATTTCGATAATGTTTCCTACCGATACTAACACTATGTCCTTGTCGATATTAAAATCCCTTTTATAATCGCACGGAATTAGAAAACGGTCAGCAGAATCTAATTCTACCGGAGAAGATGATAGCAATCTTCGTCTCAATTTTTCTTCTTCGGGATTGTAAGGATTCAGGCTTTGGAATTTTTTTGACTCTTCTTTAAAGTCATTTT
>JAVBQU010000222.1:0-14160 GCA_031548675.1 Bacteroidales bacterium | reverse complement strand
GTTATCAGAACTGAAATTTTCTTTATCATAATTATTATATCTATAAATTTTAATTAATGGATTTACCTTGCAAAGTACGATAAAAATCGTTTATTATCAAATACTTATTTTTTTAGAAATCTTTATCAGAAAAATATAAACTACTGTTATATAGTAATTTAAATTAATTGGTGAAATTTTATTTATTTGAATTTATATCCGAGAGAAAAATTAACGGCAACATTTGAATAATATTCATCCGAATTTTTGTAACCTAAAATATCATATAAGCCACAATACAGTCTGCTTTGAAGGCTAAATTTTTTAAACAATTCTATTCCAATACCTCCTTGAAAACCATAATCAAACGGTCTGTGAAAATTAGGATTATTGCAAAGTGCAACCGTACAACCTCCTATATTTTCCGATTTTTCCCATATTTTACAATCTAAATAAAAACCTCCCTTTATAAAACATGACATTTGTTTATAGGTAATACTTGCTTTTAATGAAACCGGGATTTCGATATAGGTAAATTTCATATCATAACTATCAAAAAAATCTGAAGCCGTATAGGTTTTATTAACCAATGCCGCACCTTTTTGAGCAATGCAAACTTCAGGTTCAACAGCAAAATAATTATTAAAAGAAAATGGCAAGGCAATTCCTAGATTAATTCCATATTTAGGCGTTATATCAAATTCTTTATTACTATGAGTATTAATAATAGAATAATTTATCCCTAAATTACCCCAAACATTTAATTGTGCGAATAAAGAACAATTAATGAATAATAAAAAAATTGTCGGCAAAATATTTCTATTCATAAATTTATCTTTTCAAAATATCCAATGCCTTTTTCAAATCCTTATCAATGAGGAAATATACCGGATAAAAGCCTTTGTCGTCGTAAAGATTGCGGGCAATATAGGCTTTGAATAATATTTTCATATCATTGCCATACTTAGCAATACTTCTTGCATCTCTGTTTATTCCCTTACTTTCAGCATATTGAACAAGTTCATTGAAAAGATTATCTGTAACTATAAATTGTGTATTAAAATCGCTAAACGATTTGTATTGATTTAGTTTTGAACGGTTTTTATCTGTATATTCAAATGCAAATTGATAGATTAAGCCTTTGGATAAAAGTTTGTTATAATAAACTATCAAGGTATCGGATTGATAAGGAACAAACACATCGGGCATAATACCGCCGCCGCCATAAACTTTTTTACCTTTGGGAGTTTTAAATGCCAAACTATCAGGGAATTTAATACTTTCCGGATGTTCCAATTCGCCTGATTCGTAACGATGGGCTAAATCTTCAAAATAATCATTATCATCCCCATGAATATAAGGGCGTTGAATACAGCGTCCCGTGGGCGTATAATACCGTGCAACTGTAAGGCGGAGAGCCGAACCGTCTCGCAAAGGAATCTGCTCTTGTACCAAACCCTTACCAAACGAACGCCGTCCAACTATTGTTCCACGGTCATTATCCTGAATAGCCCCTGCCATAATCTCGCTTGCCGATGCCGAAAATTCATCAATTAAAATAACCAATTCACCATTTTCAAAACTGCCTTCGCTGGTAGCACGTGCTATTTCTGAAGTACGGTTGCGACCTTTGGTGTACACAATCATCTGGTCTTTTTTCAAGAACTCATCTGACATTTTAATTACTTCATTCAAAAAACCACCGCCGTTTCCTCTAAGGTCAACTATCAGTTTTTTCATTTTTTGATCTACCAACGAGGTTAATGCTTTCTTAAATTCGGCATAAGTCGTCGATGAAAATTTGCTTACTTTTATATATCCTATTTGATTAGTAATCATTCCGCTGTAATCAATACTATAGGTTGGAATCACATCACGAATAACTATAAAATCAAGCGTTTTTTTCAACCCGTTCCGAGCCATAGTAAGCTTTACTTTGGTATTTTTAGGTCCTTTGAGCTTTTTCATTACATCCACATCCTTAATACCAACTCCTGCCACTACTGTATCATTTACCTTTACAATACGGTCGCCGGCTAGAATGCCCACTTTGGCAGAAGGTCCTCCGGCAATAGGCATAATTACAGTAATTGTATCGTCTATAATCCTGAACTGCACACCAATTCCTTCAAATTTACTTTGCAAAGATTCATTTACTTCGGTAAGTTCCGAAGCTGGAATATAAACCGTATGCGGGTCGAGGTTCTTGAGCATTTGTACAATCGCATCGTCCTGCAATTGCGAAATATTGACCGTATCTACATATTCCCGCTTGATTAACGACAGAACATCATCAATTTTGTTTTCAGACGAAGAATAAGTTCTGGAAAATAGTTCTTGCAATTTTCCAGATTGAATGGAAGATTCTAATTTAAGTCCTATCCAAATGCCCAATAAAAGCATGGAAATCAATAGTAAGGGGCGTTGTATTTTATTCATATAATATTTATGGTCTATTTTTTAAAGTAGAAAGTAGTCCGCAAGCTGCCAAAATATCTTCGCCTCGAGATGCCCGTATGGTGGTTGTGATTCCGGCAGATGAAAGCCTATCGCGAAAAGCAATCATATTCTCTTCGCTGCAACCCTGCAAAGGACTATCAGGAATGGCATGAAAACGAATTAAGTTAATCCGGCATACAATTCCTTTTAATAACTGAGCTAAAGCATCCGCATGTTGCGGAGTATTATTAATTCCTTTAAACATAATATATTCGAAAGAAATACGCCGCTGACCTTCCCAGCGTATTTTCCGAATTTCTTTTAGAACTTCTTGTATCGGATATTTTTTTTCAAAAGGAACTAATTCCATCCGTTCTTCGTGAAAAGGATTATGCAGGCTGATTGCCAAATGGCATTCGGTTTCGTTTATAAAACGTACCATTTCCGGAATAATTCCTATACTTGAAACGGTTATCCGGCGGGGGCTCATACCGTAGCCCCATTCCGAAGTCAGGATTTCGAGGCTCTTTTTTACATTTTCATAATTATCCAAAGGTTCGCCCATACCCATAAATACAATATTGGTCAAATGCTCTCTTTCAGGCAGGCTTTGAATTTGATTAAGGATTTCCCTTACTGTAAGATGCTGTTTAAAGCCTTGACGGGCTGTCATACAAAAGCGGCAACCCATTCTGCAACCTACCTGCGACGAGACACAGATTGTGGCTCTTTCCTTATCTGGAATATATACGGATTCTATAAATTGCCCATCATCAACAGGGAACAGATACTTTTTAGTTCTGTCAGCAGAAGTTTGCATATCTGTAGGCAGATTCAACCCTAACTGAAAATGCTGTTCGAGCAGATTTCTGTTTTGTTGAGAAAGGTTTGTCATTGCCTGAATAGATGTAATATTTTTTTTATACAGCCAATCACAAAGCTGTCCGGCTGTAAATTTCGGCATACCTGAATCTGCTACAAGGCTTTGCAGCTCATTTTTAGTTTTTCCGAATAAAAATTCCTGAGGCATGATTTTATTATCTGACAAAGATGCAAAGATACAGAAATTTGACTGAAAGGTTTTTATCAAACATAAATAATTCTATAATTAATAAAGCTATGGAAATCAAATTTTAAGAACTTATTTATGTTTAAATTAAATGTAACTATTTAAGTCAATAGCATTCTATAAATGAAAACTTTTTGTATGATTCAAAATAATTTATATCTTTGCATACCATACAGTATGGTATATTTATTAAAAGTACTAACTATGAAAAGATTAAATTACTTCAAACTAGGGGCAATTGCTTACATGGTGCTAGGTGTGATGCATATTATTTCGCAATTCTCGAAAGATAGACTTAGCGAAAATGTATTGCAAACATTAATAATAATGAAAAGAACTTCTTTTGAATTTATGGGACAGCACAATTTGATGCAATTCTATACAGGATTCAGCACTACAATGGGGTTTATGCTTTTTGCATTCGGATTACAGGCACTTATGATTAAACAGCCTAATAAGTCAGTTGTTATCGTAAATATATTGCTTTCGCTTATCGCATCTGTGCTTGCAATAATTTATTTCCATCCTTTGGCTTACTCATTCTTGCTATTTTCAACGCTATGCTTTACTATCAGTTTAATTAAATCAAGTAACAGAGATGAAAAAAGTAGATAAAAAAAATTGGTTTGAAGAAGGGTTGAAAATATTAGCGAATGATGGTTTTCAGAAGATTACGATTGATAACATGTGTACTATACTAAAAGTAACCAAAGGCTCTTTTTATCATCATTTTAAAAATATTGACGGATATATCGCTGCCTTGATGGAGTATTGGATGGAAAAGAATACTGTCGATTTTATAACCGCAACGGAAGCAATTACAAATATTGACGAAAAACATATACGGCTAAATGACTTAGCGGCATCGGCTTCACAAAAAGCAGAGCAGGTAATTCGGGCATGGAGTTTCTCGAACGAAATCGTTAGAAAGTATGTGCAGCAGGTTGATGATATGCGGATGGAATACCTGATTAGCTTAAATATACAATCAGGTATGGAAAAGACGGCAGCTAAAGATTATGCTATTTTGGAATATGGCGCATTGATTGGGGTTCAGCAATTATGCCCGAATATATCGAAAGAGCATTTTAAACATTTGTATAATCTATTTTATAAATCCACAAAATGAATTATTGGTTTATTTCAGCAGGAATATTTCTTTTTATCTCTCTGCTCATACACATGATAGCAGGCGACAAAGATTATCGTAATCTAAATCCACGTAAACAAAACATTGAATCTGAAAAAATGTTTGGATTCTGGCTTATGGGACGTGGTACTTTTCAAATGGTAAGCATTGATTTGTTATTAACTTCTGTTTTTATTTTTCTTACAGGTGTTTGTATCATCCCTTTTAATTTTTATTTATTGCTGTTTATTACATTGCTTTATGTAGGTTATCTCATATCGTGGTTATTAACATTGTGTTTTTCTAAAGCCCGAACCGTAAATTATTTGAATCAAGGACAATGGATATTATTTTTGATTGCTTCTGTATTGATAATCTTAGGTATTCATAAAGCTTTATGAAAGTTCGCAGAAAAGATATTTCAAGAATAGATTTAATTTCGGTTTATCTTCCGGGAAATTATTCGGATGCTTTTGAATGTAGTTTTTTATGTAAAAAAGAATTTACTCCGGATGATTTTATGCTCGCTTTCTGGACATATTCTCCCAAATGGATTGATTACCTATTTAGGTTAAGAGACTGGATTGTAAAACCTTTTGGTATACAGGCGGGGAGTAACAGGAGCAAAGAAAAATTGAAAGAAGCCATCATGAATGGTGGAAATTATGGATTTGTTAATGTAATTGCAAAATCGGATAACGAAACGCTGATTTGTGCTGATGATAAGCACTTAAAAATGTATTTTTCAATTAAGTTAGATAAAATAAATCCGGAGCAGTATAATATTACAGTTTCATCAGTTGTGGCATTTCATAATGGGTTGGGATATATTTACTTCTATGTAATTTATCCATTTCATCAATTGATTGTTCCAAGTATGATAAAACATTCAATAAAAAAGCTTTTGAAATCAGGAATTTAAATATATTACAGTTCTTATTTAGAAGTTGTTTGAGCTTTCAAAATGAGTGATTCTTACCATGTAGGCACATAGGAATCATAGAAAAACTATGTGTCTATGTAGTAAATTGTATTATAAAAAGCATCTCTAGTTATTTTTTAACGGCTTCTGAATATGCTCTTATTGTTAAATCTGTGCTTCCTGAAATTTCCGTATCTTTGCATATCAAACTCACAATGATATGTACACAAATCAAAAAGATTACAAAAGACATTTGGTAACTTCGGCTTTGCCGTATGCAAACGGACCTCTTCATATCGGACATTTAGCTGGCGTTTATGTTCCTGCGGATATTTATTCACGCTATCTCCGTTCGATGAACGAAGATGTGGTTTTTATCGGAGGTTCGGATGAACACGGCGTACCTATTACTATCAAAGCCCGGAATGAAGGTGTTGAACCTCAAGTTATCGTGGACAGATATCACGAAATTATCAAAAAATCTATGGCTGATTTGGGCATTTCATTTGACATTTATTCGCGTACATCGAATAAAACACATCACGAAACGGCTGCCGAATTTTTCAAAACCTTATATGACAAAGGAGCTTTTATCGAAAAATATTCTATGCAGTATTTTGATGAGGCTTGTAATCAGTTTTTGGCAGACCGCTATATTACAGGAACCTGCCCGCATTGTAACAATGAAAAAGCGTATGGAGACCAATGTGAAAAATGCGGTACATCACTGAATGCTACGGATTTAATTGACCCGAAATCGGCTATCAGTGGAAATGTTCCGGTTTTGAAAGAAACCAAACATTGGTTTTTGCCTTTAGACCAATACGAAAATTGGTTGAGAGAATGGATTTTACAAGGTCATAAAAATGATTGGAAAAGCAATGTTTACGGACAATGCAAATCGTGGATAGACCAAGGTTTGCAACCCCGTTCGGTAACCCGCGATTTGGATTGGGGCGTAAAGGTTCCGCTCGAAGGAGCTGAAGGCAAAGTTCTTTATGTTTGGTTCGATGCTCCTATCGGATATATATCTGCAACCAAAGAACTTACCCCAGATTGGGAAAAATATTGGAAAGATCCTCAATCGAAAATGGTACATTTTATCGGTAAGGATAATATTGTATTCCACTGCATTATATTCCCTGCGATGTTGAAAGCCGAAGGCAGTTTTATTCTGCCTGAAAATGTTCCTGCGAATGAATTTTTGAATTTGGAAAGCGATAAAATTTCTACTTCACGCAACTGGGCTGTTTGGCTGCATGAATATTTGGAAGAAATGCCCGGCAAGCAAGATGTACTACGCTATGTTTTATGTTCAAATGCACCTGAAAACAAGGATAATGACTTTACTTGGAAAGATTTTCAGGCTAAAAATAATAATGAACTTCTCGCCATTTTCGGAAACTTTGTAAACCGTACAGTGGTTCTGACTCATAAATATTTCGGAGGAAAAATTCCTGCATTGGGAATGTTGAATGAAATTGATAACAAGGTAATTGAAGAAATAAAAGAATTTCCCAAATTAATAGGCTCTGCCATAGAAACCTATCATTTCCGAGAAGCTTTGACCGAAATGATGAATCTGGCACGTTTGGGTAATAAGTATCTTACAGATTGCGAGCCGTGGAAGATTTTTAAAACAGATGAAGAGCGTGTAAAAACCGTTTTGAATATATCTTTACAAATATGTGCAAATCTGGCAATTGTTTGTGAGCCTTTTTTGCCTTTCACTGCCCAAAAATTGTGCCAATTGCTTAATATGCAGGAACAAAAATGGGAGAAATCAGGAAGTATTCATTTATTGCCCGAAGGGCATCTGCTTAATGAGCCCGCATTTTTATTTGAAAAAATAGAAGACGAAGTAATTGAAAAACAGGTACAAAAATTGCTCAATACCAAGAAAGCTAATGAACAGGCAGCTAAAACAGCCAAGCCTGCACAAGCTAATATTTCGTTTGATGATTTTGCGAAAATAGATATCCGCACAGCGACCATACTTGAAGCGGAAAAAGTCGCAAAAACTAAGAAACTGCTCAAGCTCAAAGTAGATACGGGCATAGATGTGCGTACCATTGTAAGCGGCATAGCTGAGCATTATGAACCTGAAAAAATTATAGGACAGAAAGTAAGCGTTCTGATAAATTTGGAGCCTAAAGAATTGAAAGGCATTATGTCGCAGGGAATGATTTTGATGGCTGAAAACTCGGATGGAAAACTATGCTTTGTTACGCCTTCTGAAAATGTGAATAATGGAAGTGAAATAAAATAGGCAGGAACAAACATATTACAATATATGTTACTTTGTAAGTTGAAAAGCATTATACATGGAACCTAATTTAGAGCAATCACATATTGAGTCGTTCAAATCGTTGGAGATACTTGCAAACCAAATAGTAGAGGGTTTTATTACCGGTTTGCATAAAAGTCCTTTCCATGGCTTTTCGGTCGAATTTTCCGAACACCGCATTTACAATACCGGGGAATCGACTAAAAACATTGATTGGAAGTTATTTGCAAGAACAGATAAGCTTTTCTCTAAACGCTTTGAAGAAGAAACCAATCTTCGCTGCCAACTGGTGGTGGATAATTCTTCATCTATGTATTTTCCGGTTATTGAAAAGCCTTCTTTCAACAATCTGAATAAAATCACATTCAGTGCATATGCGGCAGCGGTTCTTGCTTCGTTATTGAAACGCCAACGCGATGCTTTCAGCTTATGTACCTTCTCTGATACGATTGAATTTTTGACAGAAACTAAATCGAATACGGCACATCAAAAATATATTTATTCTTTACTTGAACAGCTATTAAATCCTGCTCTTTCATATCAAAAAAAACCAACTAATGTAGCCCAGATTCTGCATACGATTGCCGAAACTACCCATAAACGCTCGATGATAGTTATTTTCAGCGATATGCTCGAGAATACAAGCGATTTTCAGGAGATTTTTCAGGCTCTCAAGCACTTAAAACATAATAAGCATGAAGTTATTCTTTTTCATGTGGTTGATAAGGCTAAAGAGATTGATTTTGAATATGAAAATCGGCTATATAAGTTTATTGATTTAGAAAATGAGGAGGAAATAAAGATATATCCGTCGGAAGTAAAACAGCACTATGTTGAAAGCATTAAGCATTTATTCCAAGATTTAAAAACCAAATGCCGCCAATATCAGATTGATATTGTTGAAGTGGATATTAATCAGGGATTCCGCCAGATACTAGTGCCTTATCTGCTTAAACGGAAAAAATATTTTTAATCAATCACACCAAAGGTGTGAAATATATATAGGAAAATTATAAATTTGGATAAAGTACGACCCCTTCAGGGGTCGAATGCTTGGAAAATATGCTGTGATTTTATAAACATCTGAATCCTTTGGATTCAGAACACACATTTTTAAACAGATTGTAATTTGGATTTTAAATGATAGCTATTTAATGAAGTAACCTTTCAGCAACTTTCATCGTATAAGTTATTTTAAACCCAAAGAAATGGAAATACAAGATTTTTTACAGCCTTTATTATTTACCAATGCAGATATAACGTATCCTGATGCAAGGGAGCGTATCGGACATAAAATCAGTGCATATACAACTACTCATAATTTTCCTTCGCTACAAGATATTGATATTGCCATAATCGGAATTCAGGAAGACCAAATGGCTGTCAATAATATTGGTTGTGCCAACGGAGCTGATCCTATCCGCAAAAAATTATATAGTTTATTTCCCCATACCAAAATACGAATTGCCGATTTAGGAAATATTGCTGCGGGAAAAACCATCGAAGACACCTACCATGCAGCAACCGAAGTTGTAAGTTTTTTGATTGCCAAAGGAATAGTTCCCATTGTTTTGGGAGGAAGTCAGGACTTGACCTTTGCCTGCTACAAAGCTTATGAAAAGCTACAACAGATTATCAATCTGTTTGTGGTAGATAATATGTTCGATTTGGGAACTATTGAAGAGCCTATTAGTTCGCAGAGCTATTTAAACAAGATTATTACGCAAAAACCCAATTATTTATTCAACTATACCAATATCGGCTACCAAACTTATTTTGTGGATCAGGAATCTATAAGCCTTATGGATAAATTGTATTTCGATGTACACCGTTTAGGCTTAATCCGCTCACAAATGGAAGAAGTCGAGCCTTTAGTCCGCGATGCAGATATGATGAGTATTGATATTTCGGCTGTCCGCAACAGCGATGCTCCGGGTAATGGAAATGCAACGCCCAATGGGTTTTATGGAGATGAAATATGCCGGATTACCCGTTATGCAGGCTTAAGCGATAAGCTTTCATGTATCGGTTTTTACGAATATAATCCGATTTTAGATATAAACGGACAAACGGCTTTATTGACAGCCCAAATGATTTGGTATTTTATCGAAGGGTTTTACAACCGCAAATCCGATTTCCCATATAAGGATAAAGAAAATTATAAAAGGTATTATGTCCCGATTCAAGACCATGCACATGAAATTATTTTCTACAAGAGCAAAAAAAGCGAGCGTTGGTGGATGGAAGTACCCTGTCCTGCAAACATGATGGCAAAATATGAACGCCATTACCTTATTCCATGCTCATACAGCGATTATCAAATAGCCTTAAAAGACGAAGTTCCCGAACGCTGGGTTTTGGCATTTCATAAGTTTAGCGAATAGTCTCCCGCTCGGTAAGCAAAAGAACCTTTTGGTCGCTGGCTAAAGTAGTCGCAAAAATATAATATGAACCACCTTCTTGCAGGGTGGTTTTTTTACGAAGCTCGTCCACGCTAATCGGGAAATTCCGGACTGTAATATTTGCTTTACGGGTAATTTGCAATAATTTCTTTATATCATCTTTTTGTAAAGAAAACATATCTATAAAGTGGAAACTACGCCCTTGAAAATCAGGAATCCATTCCGATGAAGTATAAAGATGCGAATGACGGTGGAATTTCTTTAACCCAAGCCTTTGCCCCAATAATTTAAAAGCTCCTGCTTTTAGAATTGATGCATTGGGTTCGTAAATAAACAGCTCTGGTGCAGAAGTCAATTCAACCACTGCATTGTTCTCCTCTTCTTTCTTAAAGCTGAATATCTGCATTTCCCCATTCGCCAAAAAATTAATGCAATGATAACTGCTTTCGCTCTGATTTTTCCTAATATCAATCAATACTTCTTTACATTCATTTTTTACGGAAATTATATGAAAATCAATATTTTCCGGAAAATATTTCGAAAGTTCGGTCAAATCGAACAGCGGCGATAATTTAATTAAAAGCTGATCGGATTTTTGCAGAAGCAGGTCTTTTATTTCCGGCAAATTTGGAGAGCAATCTTCCAGCCGTACCTGTTTCTTATTATTTTCATTCCGGCGGGCAGGGTCTATGTATATACAATCTACCTTTTTTATCTCTTGTAAAAAATCCAGACTGTTTCCGCATTTAGCTTCAATATGAGTTTTGTTTAAAGCTGCAAAATTCTTTCGGACAGCCTCATACAGCGTTTCATTTTGTTCTATATAAATAACTTTCTGAAAATTAGAAGACAAAAAACAGGTATCAACGCCTAAGCCTCCGGTCATATCAATTAAGGTGTGACCTTTGCACAAGGTGGATTTATAAAAAGCCGTGGCTTCGGAAGAACACTGTTCGGCAGAAAGTTTAGAGGGAAAAATCAAATTGAAATCGGCATACCAAGCAGGCAGTTTATCCTTAATCTGCTTTCTGCAAGAAATTTGTAAAGCGGCATAGGAAACGTCTATATCAGAATAACGGGAAGCTTGCAAGAGCAGTTTATGAACATCATCGCCGATATGTTCCTTAATAAAATCAAGTGTTTTAACGGATGGTTTGTTTGATTCCATATTAAAAAAGAGTCATTCCAAATACCTTGAAATGACTCTTTTTGAGCCACTCAAGGGACTTGAACCCTCGACCTACGCATTACGAATGCGTTGCTCTACCAACTGAGCTAAAGTGGCAAAAACAAAGATTCTATTTATCTTTTGTCGGGGTGAAAGGACTCGAACCTTCGGCCTCCACGTCCCGAACGTGGCGCGCTAGCCAACTGCGCTACACCCCGAAAAAATCGATTGCAAAGGTACAATTTTTTTTGAACTTTAGTCAATTTTCAAATCCTTAAATATTTACCATAAACAAATTTTTCATACCCAAGTTTATCTTTCGAAAGAAATATGGATTAACCAGAGTTTGATAAAAGAAAACGTTCTAACGGATTGATTTCTTTATATTTTTAAATCCTTAGAATTAGCTACGCTGAGCTCGCAAGCAAGCTCGGTTTACATATTTATAAAAAATGCCTTAAGACGGCATATATTCGACTCCCATAGAGTCGTGCGATATGAATAAATTTTATTTCTACAAATATGCAATGCCTGTGGCATTGATAGCAAAATAGGATTTATGACCTAAATCCGGTATAAGAAATAGACCGTAGGTCTTAAATATCCAAAGAATCGTAAATTTATCCGATTTATATTGTCTGTTAAGACATTAATATTGATAGCCTAACGGGTAATCAGAGGCATGTATGCCGGATTTTTCCTATTGATATTATTTCTCTACGAAGAAATAGGTTTGAAAATCAAAGCTATACATTAAATGCTTATATCAAATTCCGGTTTTTATTTTATAGCTCGGAAAAAGTACTTAATTTTGAGTATTCTAAAAATAATTACTTAAACATTTTACATGAAAAATATTACACTACTATCAGCTTTGATGCTTATTTTCAGTTTCAATACTTTTTCACAAGAAATAGAAACTGTTATATTTACTTCAACATCATCCTCTACAGATACACCCCAAGCATTAGCAAAATTCACTCTACCTTACCGGGTTCGGAATATTGTAGATACTACCAACCTTACATTCAAAGAAATCATACATTTTTGGGAGAGCTATCGGTATGATTTATTTGAAACAAGCCAAAATGGGAATACAAAAAAAGTATTGAATTATTGGGCTGATTCTGAAATTAAAGAATATACTAATCCCGAATTTATTAACGGGATTTTAGGCATGTATTTCATGTACCCTGAATATATTATGGGTATTGAAAAACGGAATGATACCCTGTATGAATTAAGAACCGTATATTTTTCTGACCAAAGCTCCACGCCTGAAATTATGTCTGGATTTTCTGTTTTTATTGCTCGAACACCTCAAGGCTATAAACTATACAATAGCTTAACTTTTACTAAGCCTCAATTGAAAAATACCCGTATCGGATGGCTGAAATTCTATTACCCTGAACATTATGCTTTTAATAAAAAAGAAGCCGAACAGCTATATAAACAAGCAAATCAAATTGCCGCACAATGGGGATTAAAAAATACACTTCCGGTCAGTTATTTTATTTTTCCAACCTATACAGAGGCATTAGAGACTTTTGGCATCAATATCGGGGATGATTTTATTGCCATAAAAAGTGTTCGGGAATGCGGGAGAACTCTATTTAATTCCCGTCAAATTTATTATACAAAGGGGGGAGAACAATCCTTGCATGAAGTACTCCACATACTGACTTGTGATTTAAGAGGGAATACTCAATGTTATTATTTTGACGAGGGTGTTTGCTCATATTTTGGAGACCATAAAGATAAATATCCAGTTACAGTGGTTAAATTGAAAAAGTTCCTGAATGATAACCCTCAAATTGACTTGGGTATTAGTTTGATGGGGGCATATTTGGATGATAACGGAAGATATACGCACGATACCATTTGGAAAAAACCTCCCTATGGAATCATACAATTATATGTAGATAATGGAAATATAAACTACATGTATATAATAATGGCTACTATTTGTGATATAGCCTACAGAAAAGGCGGTGCAGACTTGGTAAAGCGGATGATTATTGAGGCAAAAGATTATGACGAACTGTATCCCGTGATAGAGAAGAATTTAGGAATTAAACGAGAGGACATCAATACCTATATCCGTGATTATTTGAATGCAAATTATTAGGTTGAAAGAAGGGCAGCCGGACGAATGTATAATTAAACCTGCAAATCCTTATCCTTTTCGTACCTTTGCATTTCTTCTAAATTACCTATATACAGTTCTATAAATATGAATTTTCCTTTTGATGAAAAAGAAGGCGGTTTTTTGCTGGTAAATAAGCCTTTAACATGGACTTCTTTTCAGGTTGTCAATAAAATAAAATATATAGCTAAACACGATTTGGGCTTGAAAAAGCTGAAAATCGGGCATGCCGGAACCCTCGACCCTTTGGCTACAGGCTTGCTGATTATATGCATGGGGAAATATACCAAACGCATCGAAGAATTTCAGCAGCAGGTAAAAGAATATACCGGTACTTTTGTACTCGGTTCTACTACGCCCTCCTACGATTTGGAAAAAAGCATAGACCAACATTACGAAACGGCTCATATTACAGCAGAGATGGTAAATAAGGCAGCAAAATCGTTTGAAGGAGAAATTATGCAGATTCCTCCCATATTTTCAGCTGTAAAAGTGGATGGCAAACGAGCCTACGACTTGGCACGCAAAGATAAAACCCCCGAATTAGCTCCTAAACCGATTACCATTTATGAATTCGAAATAACCCGTTGCGAATTGCCCGACGTAGATTTTAGGATTG
>JAVBQU010000012.1:0-4148 GCA_031548675.1 Bacteroidales bacterium | reverse complement strand
GGCTATCTGCAAGCTTCATGCTATGAGAATCAAAAATACAGGTATATTCTTCGGATAGTTCAAGCCCCTCTTCATATTCTAAAGATGTATCAAATTTAAAATCAGCATCCGAAGCAAGCAACTGTTGCACAAAATCTTTGTATGCAACATCGCCTGTGTAATAGGTTGAAATAATATGAGATTCTAATGAATTAAGAGCCGGCAGATTATTTCCAGCAGATTTTGAGGATGTAGTATCTTTCTGTTTTTTCATTTTTCTGTACAATTAATGAGCCACTTCTGCTTTGCAGAAGCAGAAGTGCAAAATTACATGATAATTTTTAAATCCACGCAAAAGAAAAGCGTTATAACTCCTTTAAGTTTCCTGCAAATTTCTTAATGTGTAATGTATCACAAAAAAGACTTCGGAGCTTATAAGCTCCGAAGTCTTTTACTATTAAGGCAACCCCATAGTTATTGCTTAATAAATTTCTTTACCTGTCCGTTTACTTTCAATAAATAAGTTCCTGCCGGGAGATGGCTTATCGGAATGCTTATTTGGGTTTCTTGTTTAAAATCTTCAGCAAATACACATTTACCATTACCATCAAATAATTCCACTTTACCTAAAGCCTTTTTCTCTGCTTCTAAAGTTAATATAGATGAAGCCGGATTGGGGTAAATATACAACTTGATTTCATCATTATTTATATTTACAATGTTATTTAAAGAATTCTTGAACACCTTTACTTGTCCCCCTGTCAGACTAAAACAACCAGGCGAAGTGTTCGCTTTTAAGGTAACGTTATAAACTACCGTATCTAAATTAGGATTATAAACTACAAAAGTATGTGTAGGATCCTCTCTCCAAGAACTACCTCCATCTCCAAAATCCCAGTCATATTGAGTATAATAGGGGACTGTGTTAGCTATAAAAGAAACCTTTAGTGGTTCACAACCTATCGCAGGATCGGGATTATGAGCAAAAGAAACAACAGGCTTTTCGGTCACTTGTATTGTTATCGTATCATAGCGATTGCATGCCAAAGAAGGATATTCTCTTTTTACATTTACGCTATATCGGATTGTTCCGACATTGGGATTGGTAGTTATCGTTTGGGTAGTATCTCCTGTAGACCATTTGTAGCATAAACTGGGAATTCCGGCATCCAAAACTATAGACAAACCGCTACAAAATGAGGTATCATTACCTAAATGTATTTCAGGATTTTTATAAATAGCAACATGAATACAGTTCGTATCAATTCCACAGCCTCCACTCTTGGTAACTACCTTATAGAAACCTGTATCAGCTAGCGTTATTTTTGCTTTTTGATAGAAATATGTATTTTCCCCATTTAAGAATGCTCCCTGTTGGATTATAGTATTAGAAGGTCCTATCCATGTATAGTAAGCCCCTTCATAGGGTGTTGTTGCAAGTTTAATTCTGTCTCCTTCGCAATATTCCAAGTTAGGCTTATCTGCAATCATATTTACATTGACACTTCTAAAGTCTGAGAAAAAGCCATAACGGCAAGTACTCGCATCTCCGGTAATAACCCCTAAATGGAAAGGCTCTCCTTCTGAATGATATACAACATTATTGCTACCGGTTGGAATTTCTGTAGATGTAAATGAATGTTTGGCAACAACCCAATACGGATTACCCGGTACTTCTGTAAAACTTACATTTAAGTCTTTAACCAGATTCTTTGGAGTTCCATTATTAGTTGTTAGATATAAGCTATCCTCTTGCCCTTTTCGAATAATTACAGTTAATTCAAATCCGGTTGGAGCATATCCTTCTATGGAATCTTTTAAACCTCCTGGATTAGTTCCTACCTTTCCTCCACGTGCAAAAGGAATACGTGATGAACCTGTACAAACTATGGAAGGAAGTATGGCTCCTGCTATTTCAGAATTACTGCTTCCCGTAATTTGAAAAACATAAATAGGTCTGCTTGCCCGAATGTAAATTGCAGGTTTTTGGGCAGCCTTAGCAGAAAATCCTCCCTTATAAGTTTCTCCTTTTTGCAAAGTAGCTACAGGGGTTGATTGGCCATCTATATAAATTTCAGTACCATCTTCAGTAGCTGTTAGGAAATAATAGTCCCCATTGGGTAAAGAACCATTAGGTATAATATATATTGTCCCAATATTTTCTACAGGAATAGATTGATCCATAACAGCATCAGCTGCATAAAGTCTGGTTAAAGGATCTCCTTCTTTTCCTTGAAGCGGTGCTAATGAGCAGTCTTTTATGGTCATAGCGATAGGTTTGTTAGAGGTTACTTCTGAGCCAATAGGCCTGTCTGCTCCTTCACCTTGTTTTCCTATTTGAATAGAATAGGTTTGTCCTCTATTTAAAGTAACGTCGAAAGGTATTCCTGCGACATGCCCTACAACATCCTTACTGGGCTTAATGGTAACAACCGTTCCATCTTCTGTTGCCACAATATCACATGAGAATCTAGAAATTACAAAAGTTAGATCTCCAGCTGCTATAAATCTATTTTGGCCTGCTATAAAAAAATGCGTTCCTAATGCTGATTTTCCTTTCAATGTTATAAAATCTGAATTGTTCCTATCTGCAATTTCATAATAAGCTGTAATTAATGCGGTAGAGTTGATATGTAAACCCCTATTTTCAACAAGATCAGGAGTTACACATTCTAACATAGCTTTTCTACTGGTTAGATAATAAATGATGGATGTATTTGCAGGAATATGTATTTCTTCTGATTGCCAAGCCATCGATGGCTGCGAAATAATAACAGTTGCCGAATCTTCTTTGGTTGATAAGTGTAATAAAATAGGCTCATCTTTTGGATATTCGATTCCTCCATGATTTTCATTCAAATCAGGACATGCCAGCCAAAATTCGGTATCTGTTTGGGAATTTGCATTAATACTTATAAAAAGCAAAACAATGACAGAGAGGATAATTTTTTTCATAAGCTATTCTTCTTTTTAATTGATGTAGTTTTTAAATGAAGTTTATCATTGATGTCTAATTTCATTTTTGAAATTAGACACAAGCAACACTTAGACAACCATCACTTCATAAAGGTTGTATTAATATTAAGAAAATAGTACAAAATATTAAGATGCTATTTTACTTTTTTAGGAAACAATACTGATGCAATGATACTTACAGCCAAGATAGTTAAAATCACAAAAAGAGATTGCAGCGTACCAATTTCGATATGGAATATATGAAGTATCATTTTTACTCCAATAAAGGTAAGCAAAACAGATAACCCGATTTTGAGATAGCAAAACAAGTTTACAATATTACTCAACACAAAGAATAGCGAGCGTAAGCCTATGATGGCAAATATATTTGAAAAGAATACAATATAGGGGTCGCGGGTAATAGAAAAGATAGCGGGAACAGAATCTACCGCAAAAATAACATCGGTGAATTCAACAACCAATAACACTAGGAACAAAGGTGTGATATAATTTTTAGCATTCTGTTTTACAAAGAATTTTTGCCCTTCGTAATTGGGTAATACAGAAAAGTATTTTGATGCCAAGCGGATAACAGGATGCTTCTCTTTATCAATTTTTTCATCTTTATTACGTTCCAAATACATCTTTACTCCTGTAAAAATAAGCAACGCTCCAAAAATAGCCAATATCCAGCCAAACTGATTGATAAGGGCAGAACTTACAAATATGAAAAGGAAACGCATTATGATAGCTCCCAAAATTCCCCAAAACAAGATACGGTGATAATACTTCCGCTCGATGCCGAAGCTCAAGAAAATCATAATAATAACAAATACATTATCGATAGAAAGAGCATATTCAATTACATAACCGGTAATATATTCCAACGCCATCGCATTGCGGTACAATTGTAAATTGGATTCTAAATCTAAAGCACTGTTAAGTGCTAAATTATGCCCATGCTTGGCATTAATGGCTTGCAATTGTTCGAACGAGTTAACACCATGTATCCATTCTCCATGTGTTCTTATCAAAAGATACATGATTAAAGAAAGACTTACCCATACAATAGTCCAGATACCGGCTTCTTTAAAAGATACTACATGGCTTTTTTTGTTAAATACGCCCAAATCGAGCATCAGCATCAGAAAGATAAAAAGCAGAAAACCTCCAAAAAAAATGAATTCGTTTATGTTCATGTTTTTATTATAATT